>QIAH01000314.1:0-26461 GCA_003225465.1 Acidobacteriota bacterium
GCAATGCTTTCAAGAGAAAGGATTGGGGGGATTGGTTTCCTCATGGGTTGGAACCGGACAGAATATTCCCATTAGCCCGGATCAGATTCAACACGTCTTGGGGAGCGACCAGGTGAAACAGCTGGCCGCGAAAGCCGGCATGTCTCCCGAAGCGGCGGGAAATGTGCTCTCGCAGCTGTTGCCCACACTGGTTGACAAACTGACCCCTAACGGCGAGATGCCACAACACTCCACTTTGCTCGAAACCGGGATGAGCATCCTGCAATCGATGGGAAAGAGCGGCACGAACGCAGCGTGATGAAGAATGTGGCGGATCGAGCGTGGTAACACCCCGCTGCCAGTCCTCAAATGTGGCGGCGCTCGGCGCGTGGCAGATTGCTCCCGCAAGCCGTAATTGTCTGACATCTTGAGCGTGGAGGCGTCAGCCGAGCGGAGTCGAAAGAACCCCGCTGCTGTTTCGGTCTGAAGAAAAGCAGATAGCATTTCCAGTACGAGCGGCCAACGCGCAGACTTGTGCGCCTCGAAGTCTACGAGGTTTTACGGCAATCCGCGCCTTCGCGCCGTGGTGGAAATGCATATCTGCTTCTCGTCAGGTTGCTCTCACGAGCTCTAGTTGTCTGTCATCTTGAGCGTAGCGAGGCGTCAGCCGAGCGGAGTCGAAAGACCCCGCTGCTGTTTCGGTCTGACGAAAAGCAGATAGCATTTCCAGTACGAGCCGCCAACGCCCAGATTTGTCCGGCCTCGAAGTTTTACGAAATTAACGGCAATCCAGGCCTTCGCGATCCCGTGGTGGAAACACATATCTGCGTTTCGTCAGATCCAAACCGCAATGGGGTCTTTCGACTCCGCTCGGCTGACGCCTCGCTACGCTCAAGATGACAGATTAAGGCTAAGGCTTTGCACTGCCCTCAAGATGACAGATCAAAAGGTGACCTGCGTTTGAGTGGTCGCGGACAAGCAGAACGTCGGTGAGGTGACGTGCTTTCATACGGGTTGCGAGAGCAAGCCGGCGGAGCGCGGAAGTCTGCCCTTCTGTCCATTGCTTTCCGCTTGCGCCGTGGAGGATAATCGAGCTAACGCTTGTTTTGTGACTGCCTGCAGACAGCGCGCGATGACCTCCGGTGAACTTACCTAACTCCATCACGTTTGCACGGATCCTCTGCATTCCGCTGCTGATCTGGATTCTGTCCACGAGCCGGTTTGGCAGCGCGCATGGTGAGAAGGAGTTGCTGGCCTCGGCGCTGTTCATTGCAGCTTCGATTACCGACGGGATCGATGGCTACCTGGCGCGGAGGCGAGGGCAGATCACCACCATGGGCATCCTGCTCGATCCGCTGGCCGACAAGATGCTGATCGCGTCTGCCTACATCACTCTTGTGCAGTTCAATCCGAGTTTAGTGCCGGCGTGGATCGCGGTCATCGTGATCGGGCGCGAATTTCTGGTCAGCGGGTTGCGCGGCATCGCTGCGAGCGAAGGCTTCACCATTGAAGCGAGTGAACTCGGCAAGTTCAAGATGGTGGTGCAGATCGTTTCGGTCGTCGCTGTGATTCTGGACCACCGCTGGAAGGAGTGGCCGCTGTTCGGCGGCTATTTCTTCCCTGTGCACTGGATTGCCTGGGGTGCCATCTGGTTCATGGTGTGCCTGTCGCTGATTTCCGCGATCGACTACTTCGCCGCCTTCTGGTCCAAGATTGACCGGCAAGTGGTGCGGAGCCGGCGGCGAGCTTTCGTGCTGAGCCGGCGGAAGCGCAATGTCGTTCCTACCTCATAACTCACGGAGGACGGAATCCCATCCGGCCTGTCCCCCAACCATGGAACGCGACGAATATTCTCCCAGCGAGCGCGCGCTCCTCGTGAGATTGGCGCACGAGGCGATCGAATCGGAACTTGAGAAGCGGACGCTGTCTCTCGATCCGCCCAGCGCTCACCTGGGGGAGCCGCGAGGCGCGTTCACGACCATCTACCTCGAGGGCAAGTTGCGCGGCTGCGTTGGCTATGTTCTGCCTGTGCTCCCGGTGTACCGCGCCGTGGCCGAGACCGCGCTTGCCGCAGCATCGCAAGACACGCGATTTCTTCCCGTGAGTCTTGAAGAGGCACGCCGGTTGGAGGTGTCTCTCAGCATCCTTTCTCCCCTCTCACCGATTGAACCCGAGCAGATCGAGGTTGGTCGGCACGGGCTGGTAGTGACCTTGGGCAGTCATCGCGGACTTCTTCTCCCGCAAGTTCCGGTCGAGCACCACTGGGACCGCAGCACTTTCCTCGAACAAACCTGTCGCAAAGCCGGCCTGCCCTGCGATGCGTGGAAGACGGGGGCACTCCTGGCGAGCTTTACAGCCGAGGTTTTCGGCGATTCCGATCTTCATTCCTGATTGTTAGCGGCTGCTGGAATCTACTTGAATCCGCCGCAAGTGCGGATGCCGGCAGACTCGACGCGTTTGTCCGAAGGATGCCTGCTTAGTATCGTCCAGCCACGCCGGCCGGCGATACGCGAACTGCGCATGGCTCGTGCCTGGCAGCAGGGGGTCGTTGGGCTTGGTCATTTTTGAAGAAAGACTGGAGGGACGGGCGTCTCGCCCGTCCAGGCGGGCGGGGACGCCCGCCTCTCCACAAAAACCGGGGGAATTCTTGCTCGGCACAGTTGCGATTTTTCAGTCACGGCGGCGAGCTATGTTGCATCCAACAGCACGGGGATGACAAAAAAACCTTCGCGGTACAGAAGTAATTTGGGCTGCGAGGAGTTTTGAGTTATTGTTCGCTATGTGCTTGTGGGGAGTTTGAAATGGAATTAGCGATTGTGACAATTTTGCTGATTGTGGGGGCTTCTCAGATACCCGGCGACTTCCACGTCGTGTTCTTCCGCTAGAAGGCTTCTCGAGTTGGTCTACATACCGGCCGCGCAGAACAGCACTCGCCCATCTACCTGCGGGATCTCAACGATAAGGTTCGTTCGGTGTTGATTTGGGCTGATTTCGGACGCCGGAACCCGAACGAACTTTAGCAAAATAAAAGAAAAACCGGAGAGCCTGACGCGCTCCCCGGTTCCCTGACACCTGCGCTTCCCTGACGCAGAAATCTATTGCTGGTCGTCGAGTTCCACGTTGTCGCCGACGTGGACATCTTCCAGTGCAAACACAATCATTCCGGTGGATGTGGTGGGAGTCGTGCTAATGATGACGATCTCACCAACGGCTCGGCGCGGCAGATCCCCTACACGGATATTCGGGCCCTTGGTCTTCGTCATCCAGGTGCCTTCGATCGACGGGGGCCGGCGCTGGGTATCTTCCGCGGTCGAAGCTCTGAACGACAAGGAGTCAACCGGATCGGCAAGATCCGCCGAGTAGGACCGGACGGCGCGGAAATAGTCGCCGATCTTGACGCCCTGGTTCGTGCCCATGTTCATGTAGACCTTCATCCCAGTGCCCAGGGTGGAATCGAAGTCCTTACCGAGCACGATGCGAGCGCTGGTCTTCCCAGTCTTGGGGATGAAGCGATCAAAGCGCAGCGGAGGATGAAAAGAGATAGCCGGCTTTTCGGCAAACGGGATAGCGATGTCGCCGGGGTTTAGTGGATCACAGCTATATTCCACCTGGGCGATAGCCATTTTGGCCCGGGTGTCAACGATCCGCAGTCGTCCAATTTCGCCGTAAGGCTGTCCGGTTGCGGCCAAGGCTTTCGCCTGGCCTGGAAAAACTTCGTAGCGGTTCTGGTCCTTCAGTTCGCGGACAACGGTGTACTGCCCACCGATGGTGTAGCCGGCGCCTGCCAGGTACACGATGTCGCCCGTCACGAACTTGGTGGTGTTCGGAGTCTGCAGGCCGCCAGCCACGTAATTCGCATTGGGCAGGAGCGACTTGTTGATGAATCCGGCACAATAGAGGTCCGCGTAGGTGGGGGTTTGAATCCGCTCGACCGGGAAACTCACCGAAGTCGGGCTGGTACCCTGTGGTGCGTTGGCATCGGCGGCGCCGGAAGAGTCCTGGGCGCTTGCCGCGAGGGCTGCCAACAGAACGAAAAGTCCTATTTTCTTCATCTTACCTCCAAGACCAGGCAGGTAACCGTGGTCTCACCCCGCTAAGCAGAGCACACACAGGGGCTTCAGCCGGAAGGTAACAAGGGGGTGGGGGTGGGTCAAGGTTACGAGGGTGTTATGCGGTCTTCGCCGAAAGTGTTCCGCGGCCGGTAAAGTTAATCCGTTGTTGCATCTGCAATTACGCCCCTGTAATATCGCGCGCGACCTGCTCCTAAGCGATGAACTCTTCCCCCGCTAACTTCGTGCAGCGTTTTTTGCCCCTGAGGCTGCCTCGGGTTTGCGTAGCGGTGATCGCCTCAGACCCGGCCCAGCTGCTCGACAAAGCCGAGGGTCTGGTACGCGACAACCCCTTTCTTGAGTTCAGGTTGGACTATCTTCCCAAGCCGGGGCTGGCCCTTCCCAGGATCAGAAGCTTTTTCGAGATGTTTCCGCACGCGGTCGTAATCGCGACCTGCCGCCGCGCGACTAGTGGTGGCAAGTTCCGGGGATCGGTAGCATCGCAGCTCGAATTGCTATCCAAGGCCGCAGCAGCCGGTTGCCAGCTGGTGGACGTGGAGCTGCAAACCGCCCTCAAGTGCAAGGGAGAGCAACTGCAAAAACTTAGGAGCCGGGCGGCCCTGATCCTTTCGTTCCACGACTTTCACGGCACAAAGAAGCTTCCCGAGACGCTGGAGAAGATGCGGAATTATCCCGCCGACTTCTACAAAGTGGTCTCGACCGCAACCACCCTCACCGACAACGTAACGATGATGAAGTTCCTGGAGAAGGAAAGCGATCGCCATTCGCTGGTCGGGTTGTGCATGGGGGAACAGGGCATCATCAGCCGGGTGCTGGGTGTCAGAGCTGGGAGCGCTTTTACCTTTGCCTCTGTGAGTGAGGAGGAGCGGACGGCTCCGGGGCAAGTCACGGCGCAAGATCTGCGCAGTGTGTACCGTATCGAACAGGTGGATGTTGCGACCCGCGTGTACGGAGTGGCGGGCGACCCGATCGCGCACTCACTCTCGCCCATCATCATGAACACTGCGCTGCGGCGCGAGAACGTGAATGCCGTCTATCTCGCGCTGCACGCCAAGGCCTTGAAAGATCTGCTGACCTGCGTGCGCGAAATTCCGATTCACGGGCTCAGCATCACCATGCCGTACAAGGAAGCGATCCTGAAGTACCTCGATAATACCGACTCGCATACAACGAAGATTGGCGCGTGTAATACCATCGTGCGCGCGCAGGATGGCAAGCTATACGGCTTCAACACCGATACGGCAGGTGTGGTGCGGCCGTTGGAGCAGCGAATTCCGCTGGAGGGCGCCCGCATCCTGGTGCTGGGTGCTGGAGGCGCCGCGCGGGCCGCCGTGTTTGGACTCAAAGAACGCGGGTGCGAGGTGTTCATCCTCAACCGCACGCCCGCTCCCGCGCAGAAGCTGGCGCGCCAGGCAAAAGCGCGCACCATCAAGCGCCAAGATCTCAGAAAGCTGGCTTTCGACGTCATCGTGAACGCCACACCCGTCGGCATGTCGAACAGCGGTGAGTCGCCTTTGCACGAGAACGAGATCAATGCCAAGTACGTCTTCGACATGGTGTACGACCCGCCGGAGACACGTTTCTTGAAAGCGGCGAAGGCCAGAGGCGCTCAGATCATTCCGGGGATCGAGATGTTCGTGCACCAAGCGGCGCGGCAGTTTGAAATCTGGACCGGGAAGCCGGCACCCTGGGACGATATGCTGCGCGTGGTCACGATCGCGCTGCAGGAGAGGGTCGCGAAGGCGGCCAAGAAGTAGCGCCTCGTCGAAATCCCACGTCTCGTCTTCTATAGGCCAATTTTCCTCGATTGCGGTTTTCAGTCTCAAAACTGAGACGCCTTGACCCTTGGTCAGACGGGGAGGGGAGACTCATTAAAACGAATCAGTGCTACGAAGTTGTTGCAATTCGCCTGGTGACGGAAGTAATATGAGGTTGGACGTAGCGTAGTGATTCGCGTCCGTCTCGTTTCAACTGCCCTTTCTTCCAGTTTAGAGAAGTCGGACCCTACTTTCGCGAATGTCAAAAGAGACGAGTTGTCCGTCTCTGCCCAGATTCGGAGAGATCGATATGGCGTGGTACGCATACTGCCTGACTGAACATCAGGCTCTCCCAAATGGTACCCGAGCCCGGCGTCCCTTCCTCCTGGAAGGCATTCAGGGCGTCAATGGAGCCCCCGTCCTGAGTTATCCCAGCGGAGACTTCGCCGTGATAGTCAGCGAATATGACCGCGGAACCCATAAAGTGGATGAAAAGACGGTTCTGGAGCATGCGCGCGTGGTGAGCGTTTGCTTCCGGAACGGAACCGTCCTGCCGTTCCGTTTTGGAACGATCTTTGACACCGACGACGCCCTTCGTCAGGCCGTTCGCTCGAACCGGCGCGCTTTCGGCGTCAGCGTCGAAAAGCTGCGTGGCAAATCGGAGATGCGGCTCAAGCTGGTGGTCCGGGATGGATCGCTGCGGGACGCCATGATCAACGTCGTATTGCCGGATACAGTTGGCCGGGAGTATCTCGCCAAGCTGCGCGAGAAGGCTTCCAAGGAACGGGAGCGCCAGACCAAGGCCCGGGCCCTCTCCGTCCAGGTACACAAACTCTTCAATCCGCTGGAAGAGGAAGTCAGCTGCAAGAAGGTAGCATCGGATGGGATGCTGATCGACATCGCCCATTTGATTGATTCGAAGTCAGTGGAAAAATATCAGAACCGTTACTCGATGGCGGCCAAGCAGCTCAAGAACTGCGAACTGGTCATCAGCGGTCCGTGGCCGCCGTATCATTTTCTGCCCGGCAAACTCCGCACCGTCGCCGGGAACAGTTAGCGCTTATCTATTGGCCTTTCAGCTCCAGCCCGCCTGAATTTCGGGGCGGGTTTTTCACTATCGAATGGAAAAAGTGAAGCAGTGGACTGCAACCAATGTGCAGCAATGTGCATCTTGCCGCCGCCTGGGCTATTCTTTGCCAGTTCTCAACAGAGCTTGAGGTCCATTTTTAACCTGTGCCAGGACAGCAGCTTAGCGTGACGGGGATCACACGGCGATGTGACAAATTCTTTTGGTTCAGGAAGTGCATAAATCCTGAACAACAAAAGAGGCCGCATACTAGTAATGACCTTCACCAAAACCCATTGTTCTCGACAACTTCCGAAACGTCGTTCTGTTTTGCCGAACGACACCTTGCAAAGTCTTCCCTGACTTCCCGCCTTTCTGCCTCTTTGAACGGTGGCCCCAGAAATGGGGCCGCTTTTTTTAGAGCAGTCATTGGTCGTTAGTTGTTGGCCGTTGGCACTCCCACAACATGGAGAGGCGGGCGTCCCCGCCAGACGGGCGAGGACGCCCGTCCCTCCATTTCTCGATGAACTGGTTCTCTATGCAACACAGGATTGGAATCGAGCTGGGCCAGCATTTTCGGATGACGGCTAAGCCGGCCTTCCTGTATGCTCCCTGAATCCCAGCTAGTCCCTTGGAGGAACCCTTATGAGGGACGTATACCAGCTATTGCGCGAAAAAGAAGCGGAGATCGCCCGCGTCCGCCAGGAGATTGAGGCGCTGCGCTCCAGTATTCCCCTGCTTCTGGACGATCAAGATATCGATCCGGCCGACGCTCCTCGCTATGCTGCCTTGCGGGCGGCGAATCAGGAGTAGTCTTCCTGAACCAGCCATCGACGAGCGATCAATCCGAACGTTGAATTCCCTGTAGTAGACTGTCCCGTCGTTCGCTCTGATCCAAAGAGAACCCGAGCAATTCATCAGCGCGAATCAAAGACTCGCATCGACGTGAGTCTGGACATGCAGCGCTCCAGTCGACGGGAGGCGGGTTGAAAGGCAGAAGAAAGTTGAGTGGCAGGATTGGGAGCAGGCTACCCGCGATTCTGCTGCTCATCACCTTTCTTGACCCGAACTTGACGGCGCAGGGTACTTCCCGTCCCAACCCATCGGATTCCGCTTTCTCTCCCGAACTGATCCACGATTTGATCACGATAAGAGACGCGGCTTTGGCCGACGACTATGCCTTTCGGCAAGTGGCCCATCTGACCGAGAACATTGGCCCGCGTCCAAGCGGCTCAGCGCAGGCGCAACAGGCGGCGCAATACGTTGCCGAGGAATTGCGGAAACTCGGCTTGGAAGTGCGGCTCGAAGAGGTCAAGGTTCCGCACTGGGTGCGCGGCGGCGAGACGGCCGAGCTGGTCGAGTACCCCGGGCAGGTTCCGAAGACCAGCCAGAAAATTGTGGTCACCGCTTTGGGGGGAAGTACGGCAACCCCAGCCGACGGTATCACTGCCGAAGTGGTTGTGGTCCGTAACTTTGAAGAGTTGAGCGCGCTCGGCCGGAGCAAGGTCGCTGGCAAGATCGTCCTCTTCAATTTTCCATTCGACACGAAGAAAGCCGCAGCGGGCTATGCCCTCGATGCATACGGGGAAGCTGTCGTTTATCGTGGCGCAGGAGCGAAAACGGCGGCGGAGTTGGGAGCGGTCGCGTCGCTGGTGCGGTCTGTGGGCGGAGCCGAGTACCGACTGCCGCATACCGGATTCAGTACACCTGCGGGAATCCCGGCGGGAGCGGTCGCCGCCGAGGATGCTGAGCTCGTGTCCGACCTGGCCGCGCAGGGGAAGGTCCGCATGCGCCTTGTCCTCACGCCGCAAAGTTTGCCGGACACCACTGGGTACAACGTGGTGGCCGATCTGCGCGGCAGTGAGCATCCCGAGCAGGTTGTGGTCGTGTCTGGACATCTGGACTCCTGGGACCTGGGAACGGGCGCGATCGATGACGGCGCGGGTGTGGCCGTCGCGATGGAGACGGCGCAGTTACTGCAGACGCTCCATCTCCGCCCGAAGCGGACGATCCGCGTGATTGCGTGGGTGGACGAGGAGAGCGGTGGGCGAGGTCGGCAAGCCTACAGCGCAGCGCACTCGGCCGAGTTCGCGAATCACGTGGCGGCGATCGAGAGTGACCTCGGGGCGGACCACCCGCTCGGCTTCAACGTAAAGATGAGCGCTCAGGCTATGGAAGCCTTAAAGCCGGTGCAGAAAATTCTGGAGAGTTTCGGCGCGAATCTGATCAAGGTTGTGCCATTCAGTCCAGGTGCCGACATTTCCTCTATGTCACAGGCGGGCGTGCCGGCGCTGGGAATCATGCAAGACGGACGCACCTATTTTAATTATCACCACACGGCCGCGGACACGCTCGACAAGATTGATCCAGCCGAATTGCGCGAGAACGCTGCCGCCATGGCAGTCATGGGCTACGCCCTGGCCTGTGCCGCTCAGCCCTTACCACGGTAATTGTGGCGTTCCGCTGTTCCGAAGCGGGAAGAGTACAGTCGCTGTCCTACCTAGCTACAGGCTGCCCCAGTTGACTCATTTCAATTTCCGCGCATATGATTTTTGTTTGGCCCCAAGCCCAATTCGGGTTCTGGGGCCGTGACTCTCAGTAGCCGGGCAACCATTATGGACAAGAAGAAGGTCGAGACATTCAAAAAACGGCTGGAGACGCGCCAGCAGGAATTGCGTCGAATGGTTTCGCGGACGGAACAAGATGGCCGCTCCGCGGACGAGGATTCGACCCAGGATATCGCCGACAAGGCCGCCAACTCCTATAACAAGGAATTCCTCTTTCACCAGAGTAATAATGATCGGCAGTTGCTCCAGATGGTGGAGGGCGCGCTGTATCGCATCCGTGAGGGCAGCTTCGGCGAGTGCATCAGCTGCGGCAAGGAAATCAATGCCAAGCGCCTGGAGGCTGTGCCCTGGACGCGGCACTGCATCGAATGCCAGGAAAAGCTGGAACAGGGTCTACTGGAAGAAGCGCCCAAGTAGACGGAGTTGGGATGTGGGAAGAGGGCCGTCAGCGCGATGCTGACGGCTTCGTGTTTTCCGCGGGGACAAAAGCTTATGACCGCCAAGGACGCGAAGAACATCAGGGCGGCCCGAACAATGCGGCTCAGCTAAAAAGCCTTTCTTTGCGAACTTCGCGGTCCCTTTGTGATCTTGGCGGTTAAAGCTTTTGTTTTTGAACGTGGGCATCTCGAGGAATGGTGGTCGCGGAACTAGGCTCACCGTGATATTCCCGTGCTGGCGAATCTTTGACGCTGCTGTTTTTAGCCTGTTAGACTGAAGAATCATTAGCCCACACCAATAACAAAGAAATATGGAATGAGGAGTACGTGCGCGCAGAAACACGCCATCAGCTGAAAACAGACCGCTTTACCCAGGCCACTATCGGCGTTGCCGAAGCTACCGCCCACTGGACCGTCGAGCACAAATACAAGCTCATTATCGGAGTGGTGATCGCGGCGGCGGTGGTAGGCGCCGTTCTCGGAAGCTGGTACTACATCACGCAGCAGGACGATAAAGCCAACCTGGAACTGACCAAGGCGGTGCGCACGCTGGAGACACCGATACGTCCGGCCGGTTCGCCGGAAACTCCCAACGCTCCTTCGTTTGCTTCAGCTCAGGAACGGGCAAAGGCAGCCAAGCTGCAACTGCAGGGCGTGATCGACACGTATCCGCACACGCACACGGCTGACATCGCACGCTACCTGCAAGGGACCAACGCGATTGAACTGGGCGACAAAGCGCTGGCCGAGCGGGAGCTGAAGGACGTCGCTTCCAGCCATAATAGCGATCTCGCTGCGCTTGCCAAGCTTGCGCTCGCTTCTTTCTATGCGAACAACAATCGCAACAAAGAGGCAGTGGATCTTTACAAAGGGCTGATCAATAAGCCCACCAATACGGTCAGCAAGGTCACGGCAGAGATGCAGTTGGCCGGGCTGTACGAGTCCTCGCAACAATCCATGGAAGCCAAGCAGGTCTACGAGCAGATCGTGAAAGATAATCCGAAGACCGAGGCCGAATCTATGGCCAAGGAGCGGCTGGCAAGTCTGAAGTAACAGTCGGAAGTCGCCAGTCTTCAGCGAAGACTAAATTTTGCTGATGACTTGCGCAGCCGAACAACCCCCCGTTTTGTCATTCCGACGCCGAACGGCGGAGGAATCTCGTTCGCCACAGCTGCGTCTGCCGTCCAAACCACGTCGCGTACGCAGACGTTCAGCTACCACATACGGCACCGCGCTGCTTGCCACCATTTAGATCTGATACCGGTTCTCGCGCTCCTGGGTGTCGCATTCCGCCGCCGCGTTCGGCCTCGGAATGACAAGAACGATAGAGCAGGGCGATCTTGAAAGTTTTTCAACGAACTGTAAAGACCGGCGACTAGAAATTAAGCTTCGCGAGCCGAAAACAGCTTTTGCCAATCCTCCAAACGCGCCGGCGGCAGAAGGGCCGGCTTCATATTCGCCAGCACGTGCTCTCGGTGTCCCATTCCGATCAATGAAGTTGTCATGCCGGGAGCAGAACGGGCGAATTGAATGGCGTTTTCGCTGTCGTTCTTCATGCCAAGCACGTGCCCGATAGAAGGCGGCAAGCCCTCCGTTAATCGTCCCTGGTAGAGAGTCGCGCTTCCCATCACGCCCATTCCCAATTGCTCCGCTGCATTGAGGACGGACACGTTTTTCTTGCCCAAGTGCTGATTGGCGAAGACGTAGGCTTCGGGCATGGCCAGGTTGAAGGGCAGCTGAATGAAGCGGAAGTGATGAGCGTCTCCTGCGACCTCGCGCGCGATCTCGGCAGCGGTCGAGAGGCTGATGAAATCGCGCGATCCCTCCGCCACGCGAAAGGCATTCCAGGTCGCCATGCCGTAATAGCGCAGCTTGCCTGCTTTTGCAGAACTCTCGAGCGCGGAAAAGGCGCGCTTCAGGCGCTCGCGAAATACCTCGGGAGATACGTCCGCCAGTTGCGTTTCGGGATTGTGCAGATGGAAGAGGTCGATGGTTTCGAGACCGAGATTCTTCCGCGAGCGCCCAAGCTGGTCGTGAAGATAGTTGGGAGCCATGCAGTGCATGCCCCCGGCGAGTTCCTTGGGGTCGACGATGCCGCTCTCGACGTACTCGCGCAGGAAGTAGGCGCGAGGGTCAGGCGGCAAGTTATCCCGCCTTGGTGCAGACAAACACTTCGTCACGCTGCACATCGCCGGTCGCGATCAATTGCGTTAGAGCTGCGCCGATGTTCCTCTCGGAACGTTGGTGGCGGTAGTTAATGGCCGTGTCGAGAACGTTGATTCCGGACCGGAGGGCAAGCAGTATCGCTTCCGTGTAGGCGGCGTCGGCGGCATCGTCCGGCTCTCCGAGATAGGTGCCCAGGCCGAGCGAAGAGCGCCAAAGTTCGCGAGCGGCGGGAACGTGTTCCGGGTGACGAAAGAATTCTGCCTCGCTGAGTTGAGGGAAGCGTTGTCGATAGCGGGCGGTGCCTTCAGGAGTGGCGAATCCTGAAATCATAGCCAGCAGTGTAGCAGCGAGGAGCACGCGACCGAATGAAAAGTGAAGGCAACATTCGGTGCGGCAAACGACAAATCTTAAACCGCAGAGGACGCGGAGAACGGCTGCAGAGAACGCGGAGCATAGGGCAATAACTTACCCAGCAAACAGCTAAGCAACGCGATGGACCCAGAGAAGTACCTGCCAGGCCGTCTTCTCCGGTTACTGCGGTAATGGCGGACTGCACTTTGCAGTTCGATTCTCGTGAGGTTTCCCGGACAATTTCTTAAGACCTCGCGGCACGGAGTTAGGGAATGTTCACGGGATCGCGCCTGCTTGCACTCCTTTCTTTTTCTTCTTCATTCCATCCTGGGCGATTGGTCAGCAGCCAGCTTCTACCTCGGGGTCTCCAGCGGGTACACCCGCGCCGGAACCGCAGAGTCTGGCGGACATGGCGCGCAAGCTTCGCAAGGACAAGCCCGCCGAAATCAAGATGACCGACGTGGACGCCAAGGAACTCTTCAAATCCGTCGATAAGGTGTTCGAGTTTGCGAGCCAAGATACAGGGTTCGCCAAGCGCGGTGCGATCAAGAAGAACATCGTCGGCCAGGCGGACATTGAAAAGTTCACGAAAGACCGGCTGGCGCGAGCGGATTTTTCGCAGCGCTTCGCGCGCGCCGAACTCACCATGAAAAAGTTCGGCCTGCTGCCGCGCGACTTCAACCTGCGCGAGTTCCTGGTGAAGGCGAATGGGCAATCGATCGCCGGCCTCTACGATGATGAGACCAAGATGATCTGGCTCCTGAATACCGTCTCCATGGAGAAGCAGGGTCCGATCCTCGCCCACGAACTCACGCACGCACTGCAGGATCAGAATTTCGATCTGCAGCATTGGGCAAAAGCGGGATCTAAACCGGTGGCGACGGCCAAAGCTCAGAGTGGCGAAGGCGACATGAACGATGAGAGCACGACGGCACGGCACGCTATCGTCGAGGGCCAGGCCATGGTGGTCTACATCGACTACCTGCTCGCGCCGTATGGGCGCAATCTGAAAGACACGCCAGGCGTGGTCGCGTCGATGGAGGACTCGGCGGTCTCGGCCACCATCGATACCGAACTGATGCACAAGGCGCCCATGGTGCTGCGCGAGGCCGGCAGCTTTCCGTATCGCGATGGCCTGTTCTTCGAAGCGGACGTGTTGGCGCAACGCGGCAAGCAGGCTGCGTTCCAGGGTGTGTTCGCGCAGCCTCCGCGCAACACGCATGAAGTGTTTGACTCCAAGGCTTACCTGGAACATGCGAAGCTGGTGCCGGTGCAGATCCCGGATCTGAGCACGGTGCTGAGCAAGGATTACGAGGTGTTCGATTCCGGCTCGTTCGGCGAATTGGACGTGCGCGCGTTGCTGAAGCAGTTCGGCGACAAGCACGGCGCCGCCGATTTTGCTCCCGCGTGGCAGGGCGGAACCTACATTGCATTCAAACGGACGCCGCTTCCAGCTGGAACGGAACCAACCACCAAAGATGTCGCGCTGCTGTACGTGTCGCACTGGAAAACTGCACAGGCGGCCGAGCACTTCGCGCGCTTTTATGCGACCACGGTTGCATGGCGTTATCAGAAGGCGATGGTGCAGGATGTTCCCGCGTGCGCGGCTGCGCCGTGTCCGACGGGGGCGGCCCTGGTATCGACGGAAGAAGGGCCGGTAATTGTCGAGCAGTGGCCCGACAATACCGTTATTGCTTCCGAGAGCTTCGATTCAACCACCGCGTCCAAGCTGATCGCGGCGGTCCGGAGTGCCTCCGGCGTGCAGCATGCCGGGGCGACGCCTTTGCCCGAGCTCGCTCCCCGACTCTACTCCCTCCCCGCCTTCCGGGCGTATCAGGCGAACATCCGCGAAGGGATCTTGCGTAGCATAGAGCGCGAACTGGTCACACCTGCGAAGTAAGAGTCTGCAGGCCCTGGGAAATCGGGCCTTTTTTGCAATCCCGCCCAAGGTCCCAGGTAAGTTGGAGCAAAATACGAACAAGCCAGCATGTAGAGAAGAATAATCAGATAGCCGATGGCGTTGTAGATTTTTCAGGATGACCCCGCGTGGCAGGATTCAAGCAGACATCAAGCGCCTCTTTCAAGTAACAAGTTAGCTGCGCATCGAATGTGCAAAGGTAATATCCGCAATCATTGGTTGGGTGATAATGCCCGCAGGCGGTCTTTGTTGATTTTGAGGACGATTCCGGCGTTGCGGTCCGCCACCTCGCTCACCTTGAAGGGAAACCGGAGACAGACGGGCGTTCCGCACTTATTCTCCGGAAAAGACCCGTAAGCGTTTCGCCTATCTCCGCTGACACTTCTTCTCTTGGATTCAATTTCCTTATTGCAGCCTTGCAGCTTCCGTCTTCGCTTCTTTGAGGAGTGGGATGTCGGGATCGGCGTCTTTCCAAAGCGTGAAGAAAGCCTGATGGGCGGCTTTGGCTTTCGGGCCATCTCCGGTCATCGCATAAGAGCGAGCTAATCCGAGTTGGGCGAGCGAGGCGAGCGGATAGTTGACTACGATGCCGCGGTGATCAATCAGCTTTTGAAATTCGCGGGCTGCGGCGTTGCCGTCATGGGCGGCCAGGTAGGCGGTGCCGCGGAGGTACGGGGCATACAGCGTGCCGACCTGAAATGGCGGCGGAGAGCCTAGTTCGTAGGGAGCAACCGCCTCGAGTGCGACAAGAGCCTGGGACTGGTTTTTCGCATCGAGCTCAATGGCGGCATGCACGATGGGAAACCAGTAAAGCTTGAGGGTGGTATTTGTCGGATAAGTTTTTTCCAGCTCACTGAGCAAGGAGCGGGCGTGAGCGCCATCGCCAGCACGAGCGAGGGCGAGCGCGGCGAGCATCTTCACGTCTCTTCCAGGGGCCAAAGCGAGTGCAGCGGCGACTTGGCGACGCGCCTCGGCGAAATTGCCGAACTCCGCTTCGCGTAGTGCGCTGTTCGCCTGCCACAGGGCGGCGGTTTCTTTGGAATCAGAACGGACGGCCGAGTCGACAGCGCGGCGAGCATAGTCGCGGGCGGCCGGTTGGCGGCCGTAGAAACCTTCCGTGTCAGACTGGGTGGAGAGGAGAGGATCTTCTTCTCCAGGCTTGCCAGCTGCCCAGGCAAGTTGCTGAGCCATGGTCGCGTTGTCGTTTTTTAAGAACGCAATGAAGTAGCGGACCAGACGGATCAGTTCGCCATCCAGCTTGCGCTCCGCGGCCTGATCCAGCGCGGCTTTCGCATCTTCGATCCGCCCCATGGCCAAGTCAATTCCAGCGAGATTGGAATACTGGACCACAATGGTGGGGTCGAGGCGGTGCGCCTCCTCGACCTCGAGCATGGCCTGATCGTACTGACCTAACGCACTATAGTTGGCGGCGAGATTTCCGTGCGGAACGGAGTCGCGCGGATAGCTTTGTCCCCAAAGCTGGTAAGTCTGCGCTTCCTTTTCCAGTTCTCCGGTAACAACGTAATAATAGTTGGCGGAAATTCGGAGCTTCTCACGCTCGCTGACGCGATCGCGCAAATCGTAGGCTTTCCGCAGATTTTCGGCGGCGCGACTGGGTTGGGCAAGGTTGGCGTACTCCAGCCCGAGGAGCGCGTACGCCATCGGGAAGTTCGGATCGAGTTCGATGGCACGTTTCATAAAGGACAGAGCTTCGGCGGGACCCTTTTCGCGCGAGACGCGGACGCCCATGCTGAATGCCTTCAAAGCTTCCAGCGAGGAAGTGGTCGCCTCGATGGGGACGTCGAACTTTTGCACGGAGGCGAGCGACTCGCCCAGACGCGTGCGCATCGAAGAGGCGACCTGGTCAAGCGTCTTCAACACGCTTTCCCTGCTGGAAGCCTCGCCCTGTTCTTTGGCGAGCGTATCGCCGGTATTGCAGTTCACAGCTTCGAGTCCGACGACATACTGGGTGCCCAGGCGGGAAATGGATCCTTTGAGGAAAGCTTTGGTCCCGGTGCGCAGACAAATTTCGCGGGCGACGGCCGGGGTGACTTTGTCATTGGCGGCGCGGCCCATGAGCTGGAGAGTCTCGCCGACGCGGCGGTCGGAAAGAATGTTGAGGAAGGGAGACTGGCCCAGGTCTACGGCCAGGGCCTGTTTCAAGGCATCGTCGAAAACCGCTTCTCCGGTCGAGTTGTCAAAATCGGTGAGGACGATGGAATCCTTCTCGGTGAGGGGAGCGGCCGCGGACGGCGTTCGATGTGTGGAGTAGTAATACCCGCCCAGCGCAATCGCCGCCAGCAGGAGCGGGACGAGAACGTACCAGAGCTTGCGGATTGGAGCGGGGGCTGAACTGGCGGCGGTCGCGGCGGAGACTCTTCCGGATGAGGCGCTGCGAACGGTCGTGGAGGCGGGCGCATTGGGGATGACGCGCTCGGAAGATTCTTCTTTCACAGAAACGGCGGTCTTGCTGGATTCGGTTTCGCGGAGCAAACGCTTCAGGTCCGCACGCATTTCGGAGGCGTGCTGGTAACGGAGGTCGCGATCCTTCTCGAGGGCCTTATTAATAATGTTGTCGAGCTTGGGCGACAGGTCTGGATTCAAACGGGCCGGGTCGGGAGGCTCCTTGTGAAGGATGGCATCGTAGAGAACGGCGGTGGTGTCGCCACGAAACGGAAGCGTGCCGGTCGCCATTTCGTAGAGGACGGCGCCGAAAGAGAACAAGTCGGTGCGCGGGTCGAGCGGCTTTCCGCGGGCTTGCTCGGGTGACATGTAGGCGACGGTGCCGACGGTGGACCCAGGATTGGTGAGGTGCGCCAGATTTCCCCCGGTTTGCGTGGCTTCATCGGTGGAACCATGGGAGGTGACCTTGGCGAGACCGAAGTCGAGAATCTTGGCGTGTCCGCGCTTGGTGACGAAAATGTTGGCCGGCTTGATGTCGCGATGAACGATGCCTTGGCTATGGGCGGCGTCGAGCGCATCGGCAATCTCGATCGCGAGCGCCAGCAGGGATTCCACATCGAGGGGACGGCCGGCGATGCGATGCTTCAGGGTGGCGCCGTCGAGAAACTCCATCACGATGAAAGGCTGGCCGTCCTGCTGACCGATCTCGTGAATGGTGCAGATGTTGGGATGGTTGAGTGCGGAAGCGGCGCGGGCCTCACGGCGGAAACGTTCCAGGGTTTGCGGATCGTGGGCGACGTCGTCGGGAAGGAACTTGAGAGCGACGAAGCGTCCGAGCTCGGTGTCTTCGGCCTTGTAAACCAAGCCCATGCCGCCGCCGCCCAGCTTCTCCAGGATGCGGTAGTGGGAAATAGTTTGGCCGATCATCCGCCGCAAATCTTACGTTGGCGCAGCGGGCAAGTCAACGAGAGCAGGCCTCTCGCATCGCACGTAGGGGCAGACGCCTCGTCTGCCCAGCCGAGCGAAGCTCGGCTTAAGACATTATCATCGAGCAGCGGTCTGCCCTGCCCAGGTTAGCGTCCATAGAACGGACGCGAACCTGGGGCACAGGCCCGCCCGCTTCCGCGTGATCAAGCCGACACCAACCAGCGAAACTCCGCGCCGGACGGGCGTTTGACAGGACTCGCTCTCAGTCCTATACTTCCCGCCCGTCACGAAATCCTTTCGGAGAATTTCCATGCTGAAGCGCACTTTGGCTGTTCTGCTGCTGGCTGCTGTTGCGCCCTTCGTTTTTGCAGAGGGCGGAAAAGTTCATCAACCGAAATTGACCCCGCAAAACAGCGGGACGACACAGGGACTCATCGCAGTGAGCCCGGTGAACTCACGAGTGGTGTGGGCCTCGGGCCGCGGGGGAACGTTCGTGGTCACAACCAACGGCGGCAAGACGTGGCGAGCCGGCGTCGTGCCGGGGGCGGAGTTGCTGCAATTCCGCGATGTACAGGGTGTGAGCGATAAAGTCGCGTACCTGCAATCGATTGGTAACAACACGACGGATTTTCGAATCTACAAAACCGAAGACGGCGGCGCGAGCTGGACCATGCAGTTTCAGAACCAACTGGTGAACGCGTTCTACGATTGCTTTGCGTTCTGGACGCCGCGGCGCGGGATCTCGCACAGCGATTCGGTGAACGGGGTGTTTCCGGATATCCGCACCACCAATGGTGGACGCACGTGGACGAGCATCGCTGCGAATATGCCGCCGGCGTTGCCGGGAGAAGCGTCGTTTGCGGCGAGCGGAACGTGCGTTGCGACTGAGGGCGAACGGAACGCGTGGATCGCGACCGGCGGTTCAACGGCAGCACGCGTGCTGGCCACCACCGATGGCGGCAACACATGGAACGCGTACGACACGCCCATCGTGAGTTCGCCCAGCGCAGGCGCGTTCACGGTGGCGTTCCGCAATTCGCGGCGCGGGATTGTCGGCGGAGGCGATCTGGATCCCACCGATCCGAATCAGGCGCGAACCGCAACCTCGAGCGATGGCGGGAGAACCTGGGCGCTGACCAACGCGCCTCCCGTGACCGGGGCGATCTTCGGGCTGAGCTATGCGTACGCGATTGGTGATGATTTTCAACGCGAGGACGATCAGTTCGCGCGCACCGTCGTGATCACGGCGAATGCCGGAGGGGCGGCGTGGACTCCGGATGAAGGCACGACGTGGTATCCGCTGAACGGAGTCACCGGCTTCTGGTCAGTGGGATTTGCAACGCCGAGAGCGGGATGGCTGGTTGGCGTGAATGGAACGATTCTGAAGATCAGCTTCTGAGATAAAAGGGCGGCGTGCGAACCGATTCGCACGCCGCTTTTTTATACTCGGTAGCCGACCGCACTTCCAGTAGCGGCAAGTACGTACAGCACGGCATGCGATCCCCAATGCAAGCGGGTGCCAGATGCTCGCCAAACGCTCTGTGAAAGCACGCTTGCGAGCGACGGTTCCGTCGTTTCCGATGAGGGGCACGCGATTCGCCATGCCGGTTTCGCAATTTGATCTGATGTACTGAGGCGTCGCAGATTTGACTAAGGTTCTTCGAAGTCGAGGGCGTAGACTTCCTGGGAACCGATATCACGCATGACGAGCGGATCGCCCTTTGGCGTGAGTCCGAGCCAAGGGAGATTGCCCCAGACAAAGCGGCGGAAGTTCTTCAGGCTGGCTACTTGTTCCACTTTATGATCGGCAATACGCATGCGATACAAGGCGGGACTTGCAGTCAAGCCGTTGTCGAAGTACAGATAGCGGCTATCAGACGACCATTCGGTGAGACCTACGCCGTCCCGCGGGACCAATTCCTGCCATGCTTGTTTCGTGAAATCATACAGTTTCAATGTCTTGCCATCGGCCGTGCCGGAAGAGACATAATGTCCGTCGGGAGACACCATGGGAAGAGGCAGCCCCTTGGAGCCGGGAATGGTGCTCACCTGCCCGGTCTTGATATCAAGCACTTTGACCTGGCCTTCTTCGGGAGTCGTAGGGGATTCCGCGAACAGGATCGAGCTACCGCCTTTTTTCCAACTCGGCCGTGAAAGAGAAGAGCCCTGATAGAGAACACTGGGGCTGCCACCGTCTTTGCCGACCACACATATCTGGTCTCTCTGCCCCGCCCAGGACGAAATGTACAAAATCTGTTGACCATCAGGAGACCAGCGGGTGAATGCAGAAAGGGTCTGGGAGGGGGTCAATTGCAGCTTTTCCGTCCCGTCCACTCGGCTGCGCCAGAGTTGCCCCTCGGGCAGCGTGAAGTAAGCCACCCATTGCCCATCCGGGGCGAAAGTGGCACCTACCGCGGAAATTCCGTCGAGATAGGGAACGAATTGACCCGCCTTGGCGTCATAGCGCGACAATTCTGAACGCAACTGTGTGCCCACGGCAAAGATCTTTTTGCCATCCAGACTCGGCTGGGACGCCTCAAAGCTCATGGGCCCAGAGGTGAGTTGGACCGGCCTGGTATCGATCTTGTGGAGCCAATCGCGCTTGGCGGGCAGCGCCCAAAGATCCCCGCGGTTACCGGTAAAAACACTGAACACGAAATACCTTCCATCCGGCGTCCAGTTCCCTCTTACTTTTCCGGTACGCTCCTGCCAGCCTGGGAGCAGGCGATGAGGGTTTTTTCCATCAGCGGAAATCTCCCACTGGTCATTTCCGCTGCTTCCCGGATCGTTTCTGGTGAAACGGATAGACCGAGCGTCGGGGGACCAGCGCAGCCACCAGGAAAAATCGCCCGGGTCTGCGAATTTATGCGGGGTGGCACTTCCTTTGGGGACGATCCATAGGTGGTTCTCGTGCGAAATCAATAAGTCTCCACTGGGCGTCCAAGCACCATCTATTGCGGTCGCATCGGTTAAACGCCGAGGGGTACCCCCAAGCACAGGTAGTCCCCACAGCATTTGCTCCTGTTCGGCGCCGGTGAAGCTCCCCACCAGGAGTTCCGACTTGTCCGGAGAAATATTGTCGAGAGCGACATTGGCAAAGCTGGTCGGGATGGGGACCGTGTCTCCGCCGCTCGAAGAGGCTTGCACGACCACGTAGCGTCCCCCGAGGTTCTCTTGAATAAAGATGCGGGGACCGTCGGTAAGCACGGTCGTGGTCACCTGGCCTCCGAAACTTTTTTGCTGGCCATCGTGAGTGATCTGGCTAGACCCCGTAATTCTTGGCGGCGGCAGTGTGGGGCGAACGATATAGGCCAGCGCGAAGACGGCAATCAGCAGGGCGGCGGCCAGCGCAGCGATCCTTTTCGGGGACCGTTTCGCGGACGGCGCCAGCGGAGAAGCGGAGACCGTCGCGTACGAGGTGGAACTGCTCCGCCCGGAATCCATTTCGCGCTTCAAGCGCCTGAGATCGACGGCGAGTTCCGCAGCGGTTTGGTATCGAAGACGCCGGTCTTTTTCCAAACATTTGTTGATGATTCGCTCCAGTTCCAGAGGCAGCAACGGATTCAAACGCGCGGGAGGGATGGGAGCCTTGTTCAGAATGGCGTCGAAAATCACCGCCGAGGTGTTGCCGCCGAAGGCAGCCTTGGCTGTCGCCATCTCGTAGAGCACAGCGCCAAAAGAGAAGAGGTCGGTGCGGACATCAAGATCTTCGCCGGTAGCTTGTTCCGGCGACATGTAAGCCATGGTGCCGACCGCCGATCCTGGACTCGTCAATAGAGGATCGGCCGAGTCGACAGTCAGCAGAGTTTTCCCATCCGCAGGAGAGGCCGTGGGCGGCATGCGCTCGGCGGTGACCTTGGCCAATCCGAAGTCCAGAATCTTGGCGTGACGGCGCTCGGTCACAAAAATGTTGGCTGGCTTAATATCGCGGTGGATGATCTTCTTGGCGTGCGCGGCATCGAGAGCGTCGGCGATCTCGATGCCAAGCGACAGCACGTCTTCGATGTCGAGCGGTTTCCCCGCAATGCGGTGCTTCAGGGTTAAGCCTTCCAGAAGCTCCATCACAATGAACGGCCGTTCATTGTCCTGACCGATCTCATGAATCGTGCAGATATTGGGATGATTCAGGGAAGAAGCTGCTTGTGCTTCGCGCTGGAAGCGGGCCAAGGCCTGAGGATCCTTGACGACGGCATCGGGCAAGAACTTCAGGGCGACGAAGCGATGCAGGCTGAGGTCCTCGGCCTTGTAGACGACCCCCATGCCGCCACCACCGAGTTTCTCGACAATCCGGTAATGCGAGATGGTCTGGCCGATCATCGGCAGGAGCGAATCTTACGTCGACAAGCGATGCGCGTCAATAAAGGAGGGCGGGCGTCTCGCCCGTCCAGGCGGCCGATGACGCCCGCCTCTCCACAAATTGCCAGCATAGATGTTGCAGCGCCCGTTGACCGGACCTTTTTGTTGCAGTATTCTTCGCTTCCGCAAGAGCAGAAGACTTTGGAGCGATGTAGCGCGAAGGGAAATCCGTGACTGTATCCACCGAACTTGCAAAGGGAATCCAGGGAGAGCCGCACCTGGTCCAGGCGCTGGAGCAACTTTCCTCGTTGCTGGTGCCGGGTGAAACCATCGAGGCTTACGCGGTGCAGCGGCGATTGTTTGCTTTGATCCACCGGCGGGATTTAGTCGCGGCCACGAGCGGGCGACTGATCCACATGAAACGCGGTCTGTTTGGGGGCTTTCAGCCGACGAGCGTGCGTTGGCAAGATCTGAAAGAGGTGCGCGTTGAAATTGGAGTCTTAGGAGCACGACTCACCGTTTATTTTTTTGGAAGCCCAGACCTGGCGATCGCCGGTACGGAGCAAGGTCTGACTTTCCGGGGACTGTGCAAGGACCAGGCAGAGGCGGTTTACCGCGTGTGCCAGGCGCAGGATCAAGCGTGGCGGGAAAAAAGACGTGTGCGGGAACTGGAGGAAATGCGGGCGCGATCCGGAGGAATACAGTTCGGATCTTCCGGAGCGGGAGCGGCGCAGTCTGCGAGCGGAGCAGCGGACGATACGGTGGCGCGTCTGGAAAAAGCCAAGGCAATGCTCGACAAGGGATTGATTTCGGACGCGGAGTTTGAGGCGCTTAAAGCTCGCATCGTGAACACACTTTGAGGATATCGTTCGGGCCTATGCGCCAACAGAAGATCAAAAGCTAACCACTAAGGACACGAAGGGACACGAAGGAAAGCTTGCAACAAAGGTCGCCGGGAACGGCAGCCAAGGGTGCAAGGAAACCAACACGCAAAAGCAGCCACACTCACTGCGGGACTGGACGAAAGCAGAAGCTCCCCTGAGTACGAGCAGGAAAAGATGGAGACGCAGCGAGGCTGCGTCTCCTTGGAGTTTAGAACGTCAAACGTAGAGCGAACTGGCCGAATCGACGCTCGTCGTGCTCGCCGCCGGTCGCGAGGGCGCCCAGGCCTCCCTTTTTGCCTTCGACGAGAACGGGACCGCCGGAGAAAGCAGCAGCATCTTCGGCGAAGCCGTTGACGAACATATCGTGATGGTTGAAGAGGTTGAAGGCCTCGGCGCGGAACTCAAGGCCAACACGCTCGGTTATTTTGAAACTCTTGCTGGCAGCAAGATCGAAATCCCAGGCTCCCGGTCCGCGGAACGAATTGCGGCTCGTCATCCCGACAGGATACGGACCGAAGTCGGAGACGCCGAGGTCGCCGACGAAGCTGTTCGCAGTTGGCAGAGTGAGTAGGGTGAAGTTATTCGGACCAGTGGACACGCCGTTGCCGACGGAGAAGCTCGGAATGGGCGCCGATGGCGCGTAACGCGGGATGCCGGTGCCAGTCCCGGCATTCAAGGAATTGGTGCTGTCCGCCACGTTAAACGGGACTCCCGTGCGGGCGGTGAAGATCGGGCTGATCACCAATCCGCCGGCAGTCTGCGCGAGGACGTCGCGGCGTCCTTTGAAGAAGGGCTCAGTCCAGACTGCGGAGAACGCCACCCGGTGGCGGATGTCAAAATCGGAGTTGCCATAGTCCAGCGCCGGATTGCGCGGATCGAGATAGCCCAGATTGCCGACACCGTTGGAACCACCACTGCTCTCAGAGAAGGTAGAGCTCAGGTTGTCCTGAGAGTGCGCGTAGGTGTAGTTCGTCACAATGGTAGGCCCGTGTTGTGGATGTTCTGCGTTTGAAAGCGCAGGTTCAGGCCATTGTAGTGAGAGAAGCCCTGGGTTCCGCGGTTATTGATGGAGGTCCACTGCTGATTGGGACGGGTAAAGCAAAGGCCCGTGGGAGTGCCGATGCCATAAAAGTCGCCGCACGTGGAAGACGTCGTCAGCGGATCACCCAGGTACTCCTGCCCGCCGCCCAGTTCATTGATGTTCTTGATGTCGTACAAGTGAACGCCATGCGCGCCGTTGTACTCGAGTGCGAACAGAGCGCCGGTGCCAAGGCGGCGTTCCAGGCTGAGGCTGTAGAACTGAGTCTGAGCAACGTTGATGTTCTGATCGACGTTGCGCGGGCTGGTCGGGTTGAGCGGCGCGGTGCCGTTGGATCCGGCGAAGGGGCCCAAGTTGTCGCTGGGGAGACCCTGCAGGTTGCGGATTTGCGGGGTGGCATACGCGGGCGGGTTTTGAATCACGTTGTAAGTCACGTTGCCGAAGTTGCGTTCGTAGCTGATGCCCCATCCACCACGCAGGGCGGTGGAAGCATTGCCGAAGAGATCCCACGCAAAACCAATGCGGGGAGCGACCGTTCCCCAGCGCGGGTTCCACAGACCGCCCACAGAACTCCTGGGAGCAATCTGAACCGACCCATTCCGAACTTGGTCGAAGTAGGTAGCGCCCGGGCCGTAATAGAAATTCGAATCGAGATTGGGTTGTTTGAAAAATCGACCGGAGACCGAAATCAAAGTATCGATGCACGATACTTTCGAAAAGGTTTTCTGCGCACACGGAATTTTCAGGTTTATGGCTTGGTAAGAACGACGTCGTACACAAATGCGACTCCACAAAACCATAGAACGGCGAATGTGAAATCGCGTATCTATGAAATTTCATCGTGTGTGTGACGCTAAATTCCGCGGGACTACGCCTGTCCTGTTTTTCTCTACCGAATGTCATACAATTCCGCGTCTGGCACAGGGGGCTTTGAATGAAACAAGGGCGAAGGTTCGGATGGTTGATGATTTTGTTAATCACGGCGACGGTGGCTCTACAGAGTTTGGCTGATGCTCCCACGAAAGCAGGCGATGTGAATGAGGCGCGAGTATCGGCCGACTCCGGCGGAAATGACTGGCTCGTGAATGGGCGGAATTTCGAGTCGCAGCATTTCAGTCCGTTGAAGGAGATTACGGATCAGAATGTCAGCGGGCTAGGCCTGGCGTGGTATCTGGATGTGGATAGCACGGTCGGAATCGTGGCGGAGCCGCTGGTGGTCGATGGAGTCATTTATGTGAGCGCCCCATTGTCGAAGGTGTACGCGGTGGATGCAGCCTCGGGAAAATTGCTTTGGAGGTTCGATCCCAAAGTACGGCTGAATCTGGCCATCAACGGCTCTTATTCAGCGCGCACAAACGGTGGCGTAGCCGTATGGAATGGGAAGGTGTACGTGGGCACTGGAGATTGCCGGCTGGTTGCGATTGACGCAACATCCGGCAAGCAGGTTTGGGAGGCTCCGGTATGTGATGCCACGCAAACGGGCATCACCGGAGCGCCGCACGTCGCAAACGGAAAAGTGTTCATGGGATACAACGGCTCCGATGACGGCGTGCGCGGATCATTGGTGGCCTACGATGCGGAAACCGGGAAGGAAGCGTGGCGCTTCTGGACAGTCCCCGGCGATCCGAAAAAACCGTTGGAGACCAAAGCTCTCGAGATGGCCGCGAAGACGTGGACGGGCAACGATAGCTGGAGGATCGGCGGCGCAAACGTGTGGAATGCCATTACCTATGATCCGGTGAACGACTATGTGATTTTCGGCACGGCGGGCGCAGGCGTCGATTACGGCGAATTGTCGTCGATCAAGGTCACGGGAGACAGGCTGTTCGCCGGCTGCATTCTTGCGGTAAAGGCATCGACGGGCGAATACGTGTGGCACTTCCAGACGAGCGCGCCCGGATTGCAGACAGAGAACAATCACATCCTGATTGCCGATCTGATGCTGGATGGCGAGAAGCGTCACGTGGCAATGACGGTTCCGAAGAATGGCTTCTTCTATGTGCTGGATGCAAAAACCGGCAAGCTGCTCTCGGCGAAACCGCTGGTGAAGTTGGCGTGGGCGAACTCGTACAACCTGGAAACGGGACGCGCGGTGGAGATCCCGGTCGCGGAAGGCGGCGGCAAGCAGTGGACCGTGCACAACTGGTGGCCGATGAGCTACGACCCGGGAACTGGGCTGGTGTATGTTCCGGCGACGGATCGGCGTCCTGCGTCGCGGGCTGCGGTGGAGAACGGCGAATGGATGAAGGCGACAGAGGGACGGCTGATCGCGTGGGATCCAGTGAGAGGGTCGGCGCAGTGGTCCGTGAAAGAGGAGATTCCCACCAATGGCGGAGTGCTCTCCACGGCAGGGAATCTTGTGTTTCAAGGACAGGGCACGGGTGAGTTCGCGGCTTATGCAGCCGATAGCGGAAAGAGACTGTGGTCGGTGCAAACGGGATCCGCGATCGAGTCGATTCCCGTGACTTATTCGGTGAAGGGAGAGCAATACGTTCTCACGCCGGTTGGATGGGGCTCGGGATCGCGGCTCTTTGCTCCGGCGTGGACGATGGCCACTCCGCAATCGAAACGGGGGCCGGCGAGACTCTACGCGTTCAAACT
>QIAH01000314.1:26484-35947 GCA_003225465.1 Acidobacteriota bacterium
CGGATATCGTGCCTCCGGTGCCGAAGCCTCCACAACAAAAGGCTAGCGCGGACGTCATTAAGCGAGGCGAGAAGCTTTACGTCACGTGGGTGTGCGATGGATGCCATTCGCCGGGCACGGATGGAAGTGGAGCATGGGTGCTCGATGGCGCAGTGCCCGATCTTCGCTACGCGCCGCCCGAGGTGCACAGCCAATGGCAGGCGATCGTACTGGCGGGCACGCATTGGGACCAGGGTATGCCGGGGTTCGCAGATCCTCCGAAGTTTGCCTTTCCACACATGAAGATGACGGCACAGGAGGCGGAAGCGATCCATGCGTACGTGATCGATCAGGCGTGGAAGGCGTACAACGGCGAGCAGGCGAATGCAGGAAACAAGCGGGAGCACTATTAATGACCCTCGAAGAAATTCGCTGGCCAGCCGAAGCCCTCTCCTCGTACCATCATCATCTTGTCATCCTGAGCGCAGTGAGGCGCCAGCCGAACGAAGTCGAAGGCCTGCCCTGAGCGTAGTCGAAGGGACCCCGCCACTGCGTGCAACACCGAAAGCCCCTACCAATTTCCTGGCACTGGCGTTGCGACACCACCGGAGGATAAGCATGCCCGTCTCCCGACTTTTGCTGTTGGCGTTAATCGCGAAGCTTTGGTTCGCGCTCCCCGCGATGGGCCAGCAGCCTTCAGCAGTGCCGCCCATTCCCATCGACGCCACGGAAGAGCTAGTCCGACAGGCCGTTTCCCTCGTGCGCGCCGGGGACAAGCTCACGCCGAAGGCTTGGCCGAATGGGGCGCGGGTTGCCGTGTGCTTGTCCTTCGATGTCGATAACGAACTGCTGTGGAGGCGGACGCCGTGGCCGGTTCCGCTCTCGCAGGGCGAGTACGGCGCGACCACGGGCTTGCCGCGGGTGCTCGATCTATTGGATCGGCATTCGATTCCGGCTTCGTTTTATATTCCCGCGATGAGCGCGGCGCTGCATCCGCAGATGATCCAGGATATTTTGCAGCGCAAGCGGCACGAGATCGGCGTCCATGGCTGGATGCACGAGAATTTGACGCAGGTAAATGATGCGGCGAAGGAAGAGCAGTTGCTGACGCAGTCGATCGAGTACCTGACCAAGGCGATCGGGAAACGTCCGGTGGGAATCCGGGCGCCGGCGTGGGAGTTCAGCCAGTCCACGATGGAGCAAATTCGCAAGGCTGGATTTTTGTATGACAGCAGCTTCATGGCGATGGATGAGCCTTACGAGTTGCTCGCCAGCGGACAGAAGACGGGAATGATCGAGCTTCCGATCAACTGGATTGCTGACGACTATCCTTATTATGAGCCGGAGGCGAGCGGATCGCTGCCCGATCCGGAGTTGGTGTATGAGGTGTACAAGGGCGAGTTCGATGTGGCGTATCGGGAGCGGACGATGTTTATTCTCACGCTGCATCCACACATCAGCGGGCATCGGTCGCGGATTGCGGCGCTGGAGAAATTGATTGTCTATATGAAGGCGAAGCCCGGGGTGTGGTTCGCGACCCTCGAACAGGTTGCAGAGTATGTGAAAGCGCAGCACAAAGAACTGCAGGCGAACCCATCGAAATAAGAGCAGCTCGACTCCACCACCGTTGTGGTTTCTTTGCGTACTTCGGGACTTCTTTGCGAACTTCGCGGTTAAAAGCTTCTCTCTGCGCCCTCCGCGCAGTTCTCTCTCTTACAAGTTGCAGGGTGTGTTTGCTTATAAAATCTCCCCGAACCGTAACTCGTCTCAGCCGACTCCGATCACTCCACCCCGCTCAAAGACCAGATATCGCCGCCTTGGGGAAGGAAGCGGTCGAAGAGGACCCACTTTCCGTCGGGAGACCAGACCGGATAATCGATGCGAACGTCAGGGTCAGGGAATTCGTAGACTTTCTCGGGTGCGCCGCCGCTTACGGGTGAGACCCAGAGCACGCGGTGACCGACGACATCCATGATGCGGGAGCGATCGGGTGAGAAGGACATGTGCGAGCCGCCCTTCGTCTCAGCAAAGGGTAGAGGAGCGCCGCCGTCGATGGAGACTTTCATGGTGGCGGGCTTGCCGGTACAAGTGCAGCGAAAGATCACCTCGCGGCCGTTGTCGGACCAGCGCATGAAATGTCCAGTGATGCCAACGTTCGAAAGCTGACGGGGATTCCCTCCGTCCGCATTCATCACCCAGACTTCGAGCCTGCCGGAGTGATCGGACTGGAAGGCAATGTGTGATCCATCGGGAGAAAAGAATGGATTGACGTTCACGCCGGGGTTGGAGGTCAGCGACTTCGGCGCGCCTCCGGCGACATCCACCTCCCAGATGTTTGGGCTTCCGGAACGAGAGGAGAAGAAGGCGATCTTTTTTCCGTCAGGCGACCAGTTGGGCTGGAAGTCGCCGCCGGGGCCGTTCGTGAGTGGGCGGGCGTTCGCATCGGCAAGCGAGAACAGCCAAATGTTCATGTCACCGGCGCGATCGGAGTTGAAGGCGATGCTCCGGGCATCGGGCGACCAGGCGCCACGGCTGTCTTCGCGCGTGGTGCTGATGACGGCCTCGGGGTTTCCTGTAGGCAGACCGGTTTGCGGGGAGACGGGAAGCCTCCAGAGATCGGCGTTCTGGCGCAGTGTGGCATAGGCAAGACGCTTGCCGTCAGGAGATACGGCGACTTCGACATCCTGCCCGGCGCCGGTGGTGACCTGCTGCAACGCGCCGCCGAGCGCGCCATCCCGATTGACGGGCGCTCGCCACACGTTGATGCCTCCACTGCGATAAGACGAGAAATAAATGAATTTGCCGGAGGGAGACCACGCCGGGCGAGTGTTCGTGAAAAAATCGTTGGTGATCCAGGTCATCTGCTTGGAATCGAGATTCACAACACGAACGTCGAACTTGGTGCGGAGCAGATTCTGGAAGACGATCTTCTTGCCATCGGGAGACCAGGCGGGCGCAATGTGGGCGACTTCCTCGCTGGTGTCGGTCGAGATTTGCTGGGGATTGTGACCATCGCGATCGAGCGTCCAGATGCGCCGAGGGCCGACCCAGGAAGCGTCCACCGCGATGCGATCTCCGGTGGGCGAGTAGGCCGGATTGAAGGCTTTTTCGACCAGCTTGCTTTCCGCGCCGGAAGCGAGATCGAGCACCCAGATATCACCGTCGTCGAATTGGCCGAAGACGTCGCCGGGTTGCAGTTTGACTCCAGGCTGGCGCGCGCGGACGAAGGCAACGCGCTTCCCGTCGGGCGACCAGGCAGGCTGCAGATCGTCGGAGTCGCCGTGGGTCAGTTGGGCATCTTGTCCGGAGGAGAGGTCCTTCCGAAAGATTTTGCGGATCTTGCCCACGTCGCCGGTATAGAGCAACGTCTTGCCATCGGGCGACCAGGCCGGATACTCTTCGATGCCCTCGGCGAAGGTGAGTTGCGCAAGCGTTGTGTGAAGCCCGGAGGTAGAAAACGACTTCCAGCGCACAGTAAAGACGATGGCAAGTGCGATGAGGGCAAACGCGGTCAGTGAAATGAGCAGAACGCCCGCCCGGCTCTTCGAAGGATCCGGGCTCTCGGGAACAGGAACACGCGATTGCCGCGTGTGCTGGCTGGGCGCGCGTTCTGCGCTGGTTGTGGCGTTGACGAGGTCTCGTTGCACGCGCTGCAGATCGGAGCGGATTTCAGACGCGTGTTGATAGCGGAGGTTGCGATCTTTTTCGAGCGCCTTGGCGAGGATGTCTTCGAGGCGGAGGGGAAGATCGGGATTCAAGCGGGCAGGAGGAAGGGGCTCGCGGTTCAGGACGGCATCGAGAATGACGCCGCTGGATTCGCCGCGGAAGGGCAAGTTTCCCGTTCCCATTTCATAGAGCACCACCCCGAAGGAAAAAAGATCGGTGCGCGAGTCCAATTCCTTGGCGCGGATCTGCTCGGGGGACATGTAGGCCACGGTGCCAAGCATCGTGCCGGGGCTGGTGAGATGATCTTCCGTGATTTCGAGAGTGGCGGCGGCATTAGAGGCCGGTTGTTGCTGGAGTGAGAGTTTGGCCAGGCCGAAATCGAGAAGCTTGGCGTGGCCGTCGAGTTTGACGAAGATGTTGGCAGGCTTGATGTCGCGATGAACCACGCCCTTGGCGTGCGCGGCGGAAAGGGCGTCGGCGACCTCGATGGAGAGGGCGAGCAGGATTTCGATCTCCAGGGGCTTTCCGGCGATGCGGTGCTTGAGGGTCATGCCTTCGAGAAATTCCATGGCGATGAAGGCTTGATCATCGTGCTGGCCGATCTCGTAGATCGTGCAGATGTTGGGGTGGTTCAACGAAGAAGCGGCACGGGCCTCGCGGCGGAAACGTTCGAGCGCGTGCGGATCGCCGGCAACGTGTCCCGGAAGGAATTTGAGGGCGACAAAGCGGCCCAGGCTGATGTCTTCGGCCTTGTAGACTACGCCCATGCCTCCGCCGCCGAGTTTCTCGACGATGCGGTAGTGCGAGATGGTCTCGCCGATCATGGGCCGGGCAGAATGTTACGTCGTGAATCTGGTCGGGTCAATGAAACCTGAGGATCAGGGATCGGTTGCAGCTTGCCGTGTGCAGTCTCAGATAGGAGCTGACTATGAATAGCACGCGTTTGATCGGGATTGTTTTGCTGTTGCTGGGAGTGCTGGCGCTCGTGGTGCCCGTTCCGCAGCGGGAGGACCACAGCGTGAAAATTGGGGATGCCAAGATTGGGGTGCAGACAGAGCACAGCGAGAAGCTGCCGGCTGGGGTGGGAATTGTGCTCCTTGCCGGCGGAGTGTTGGCGCTGGTGCTCGGTTCGCGCAAGAGCTAGGGATGGCAGCGAGCTTCCTGTACACGCCTGCCTTTGCGCCTAGCTCTGCTTACACGAACTACCCACGAAGTAGCGGCCGCGTCAGGCACGTGGGCCCACCGGCGCCATTGATACAGATTTCCGAGCCGGGGAAGGTGTGTACTTCGAACCCGGCATCGCGCAGGCGCTGATTCGTTTTCTGGTTCTCTTCGATTGCCACCAGCCGGCGTCGTCCCAGCGACAGCACATTAACGGCCAGGGTGTCGCGCTCGGACGAATCAATTTCGATGAAACGGTAACCACGCTCCTTCAGCAATTCGACTGTCTCGACCGCGAGCCAAGGTAGATCGACCAGCACCGTGTTCTCATCAAGCACGCTGAAGAGCGACATCAAATGCAGGCAGGCTGAGGGGCCGGGACCGTACGGCAGGGGCGCTGCCAGCACCTCCACCCCATGCGGCTTTAGCAGATCGCGCATCTGCTGGATACCTTCGCGGTTCGTACGGTAACCGAGGCCAATCAGCAGGGTGCCCTCATCCAGCCAGACCATATCGCCGGCTTCCGTTTTCCCGGGCGCCTTCACTTCGCCGAGCGTGGGAATGCCGAGTCCTGCGCAAAACTCGCGCTGACGCGCAGCTTCGACCACGCGATTGGATTTACCGGGATGCATGGCGATCAGACCGAAATCGGTGGCGAGGGAAGCATCATGCGTGTAGACCGCGTCCAGCGTCAGGTCGGGCGACGGCGGCAAGTAGCTGATTTCCGCGCCTGCCTCCTGCAGAATCTGGCACAGCCTGCGATGTTGCGCTTCGGCGACTTCGAACAGCGGCGCGCGCGGAAAGCCCAGGTTTCGCGCCTGCGCGACCCGCTTCGCATCGTTCCATCCTGCCGCCTCGGGCGCGCAGACCATTACTCTCTGGAGTGTGCCCACCATGGAGTGGCCGTTGTACTTTTCCGTCTTGATCAGGGTTGTCATATGAAACCGTCGGTCGGCCTTAGGAATCTAAATGGGCATTATGACAAAAGCAATCTGGGAAAACACGGTTCTGGCGGAGAGCGATCAGACCATCGAGGTCGAAGGCAACCAGTACTTCCCTCCGCAGGCGATCAAGACCGACTACTTCAAGCCGAGTTCGCAGCACACCACCTGCCCTTGGAAGGGTTTGGCTAACTATTACGATGTCGAAGTCAACGGCAAGCGCAATGCGAATGCCGCCTGGTACTATCCCGAGCCGAAACCCGCTGCTACGCGGATCAAGGGCTACGTGGCGTTCTGGAAGGGCGTGAAGGTGGAGAAGTAAGCGGCCTTCGCGGAGAAAAGCTTTTAACCGCAAAGATCGCAAAGAACGCCCGCAAAGGACGCTAAGCAAAGCATCTCATTTGAAAAGCATTTCATTTATCGATGGCCAAAAGGCTTTCTTTGCGTCCTTCGCGATTCCTTCGCGACCTTCGCGGTTAAAAGCTCTTTCGCGCTTCCCGCAAACTGCCCAAAAAAATCGGGACAGCCCGGAGCCCCCGAGGCTGTCCTTTAAATCCCTCCCGGTTAGAAGGGCAAACTACTGTCTCGAAAATACGCCGCCGATGTTTCGGCAATGTTTCCAACCCGTGAAAATCTCGTAAAAATGTAGGCCACGCGCGCTTGTGCCTTCCGTCACAATTGCTGGTGATTATGCCTGCGCCCGCCGCTCCGACCCGCTGTTATAGTTAGTTCTTTCCCACGCACTCGTCAGGAGGTCGCATGTCCCGTAAGGTCGAACAGTCGCGCAAACTGCAGAAACGCGCCGAAATGATGATTCCGGGCGGCGTCAACTCCCCGGTGCGTGCCTTTCGCGCGGTGGGCGGAGATCCGCCGTTCGTGGTGCGCGGCAGGGCCTCCCACATCTTCGACGCCGATGGCAACGAGTACATCGACTACATCGGCTCCTGGGGACCTCTGATTCTCGGCCATGCCGCACCCATGGTCATCGAAGCCCTGGGCGCGGCCCTGCGCAACGGCACCAGCTTCGGAGCGTCCACGCCTGCGGAAGCCGACCTGGCCGAACTCGTGCTCTCGGCGTTCCCGCATCTGCAGAAAGTGCGCTTCGTCAGTTCTGGGACGGAAGCCACGATGTCCGCGATCCGCCTCGCTCGCGCCTACACCAAGCGCAAGTACATCGTGAAGTTCGAGGGCTGCTATCACGGACACGCCGACGCCCTGCTGGTGAAAGCTGGTTCCGGTGTGGCCACGCTCGGCATCCCGGGGTCGGCTGGAGTTCCCGAAGAATTCACCCAGTTCACCCTGGCGTTGCCCTACAACGACACCGATGCGCTCGAAGAGGCCTTTCAGAAATTCAAGCAGCAGATTGCCTGCGTGATCATCGAGCCGGTGGTCGGCAACATGGGCTGCGTTCCCCCCGCGCGCGGCTATCTGGAAGCGGTGCGAGCGGTCACGTCGAACAACGCCGCGCTTCTGATCTTCGACGAGGTCATGACGGGTTTCCGCCTCGCCTTTGGCGGCGCGCAGGAACTCTATGCCATTAAGCCCGACCTGACTACGATGGGAAAGATTATCGGCGGCGGCTTGCCAGTGGGCGCCTATGGTGGTCCCACGGAGATCATGGACCTGGTCGCACCGCTTGGCCCGATGTACCAGGCAGGCACGCTCTCCGGAAATCCGCTGGCCATGGCGGCCGGTTACGCGCAACTGCGGTACCTCAAAGAGCACAAAGAAATCTATGCCAGGCTCGACAAGCTGAGCGGTGAGCTGGTAGCGGGCGTAGCCGCAGCCGCGAAATCCGCGAGCGTTCCGATGACCACGAACCGCGTCGGCTCAATGTTCACCTGGTTCTTCACGCCGGGCCCAGTCACCGACTGGGAGTCGGCCTCCAAATCAGACACGGAAGCTTTCGGACGCTTCTTCCGCAATATGCTGGAGGGGGGAATTTATTTACCGCCGTCGCAATACGAGGCTGCCTTCCTGAGCGCAGCTCACACCGAGGAAGACATCACGAAAACCATCGCCGCCGCCAAGCAGGCATTCGCCATGGTCGCCGCTTAGCCAGTGGAAGGGTAAGCATTCGCCGGGTAGGGGCGGAACCCGGCAGTTCGAGCTAAAGATAATTTTGTCATTCCGACGCCGAACGCGGCGGAGGAATCTGCGACACCGCGAATCTGGATGTAAATCGCCGTTCGTAGCAGCGCATGCTGTCGTGCCAGCGCATCTTTCCCAAGCTCGGCTTAGCGCTGCTCGTTAGTTTGAGCTAAAACCTAATAGCCAACCGCTAATAGCTGTTCTACGATTTCTTCTTTTTCGACGATCCCTCGGCCTTCGAGGTTTCGGTCTTCGTTTCTTTCTTCTCGTCCTTCTTGCCGGCGGAATCACCACTGCTCCCTGACTCGCCATTACTCGAGGACGAGGCCGTACTGCCGGACGATTTCTTGGCGTAATCGGTCACGTACCAACCGGAACCCTTGAACTGCACGGCTGGAGCGGACAGAACCTGCTCGACCGGTCCGCCGCAGTCGGGACACTTCTTCACATGTGGGTCAGAGAATTTCTGGATCCGTTCAAAGCGGTGGTGGCACTTCTTGCACTGGTACTCGTAAAGTGGCATGAAACTCCAATGTCTAAGGAAACGGCCAGGCCGCGCGCAGAACCGCTTGGCGCGCCTCTCAACTGCCTAGATTCTAGGGGGATGCGGCAGGCCGCGTCAATTTAGCTACTTGGCACTCAGCATTCAGCACTCGGCGCGCACTCGGTACCCGCTACTGGCAGCGGTGTTATCCTTCCCGCGATGTCCTCCGAATCCTCGCCCAAATTCACGCCGCTCGAGCCTGGTCCAGCGCTGTACCTGGTTGCGACCCCTATCGGCAATCTCGAGGACATCACTCTGCGCGCATTGCGCGTGCTCAAGGGAGTCAACCTGATCGCCTGCGAGGACACGCGCCAAACGCAGAAGCTGCTCCATCATTACGGGATCACGACGCACACCATCAGCTACCACGAGCACAACGAGATGACCAAGGCCGCCGAGCTGGTCGTCGATCTGGAAGGCGGCGCCAGAATTGCGCTGGTGACCGATGCGGGCATGCCCGGGATCTCCGATCCCGGATTTCGCCTGATCACGCTGGCCATCCGCCACCACGTGCCGGTCATCCCGATTCCAGGAGCCTCGGCCTTCCTGGCCGCCCTGGTAGCGAGCGGCCTCCCGACTGATTCCTTCCGCTTCAGCGGATTTCTCCCGGCCAAACGCGGCGAGCGCCGCACCGTTCTCGAAAGCATTGCCACCTCGCCGCGCACCCAGGTCTTCTACGAAGCGCCCCACCGCGTTCTCGAATCTCTGGAAGACATCGTGGAAGTGCTGGGGCCGGATCGCCACATTGTGATTGCGCGCGAAGTCACTAAAGTGCACGAAGAATTCCTGCGCGGCCGCGCCGTGGAAATTCTTGAGACACTGAAATCTCGCGGCGAAGTGAAGGGCGAAATCACGCTGCTCCTCGCGAAAGCCGAGCAAGGGGACCGAGTCGCCGCCTCCCCTCCGTCCATCCGCGAGCGCGTGGATCAGATCATGTCGGAGGACAAAGTGGACGAGAAAGCCGCGCTGAAGAAAGTCGCCAAGGAAATGGGGGTTTCCAAAAGTGAGGCGTATCGACAACTGCAAAGAAGCAAATAAGAGGCATGAGTGTAATGCCGTCTTTAGCCCGAAGGGAACGCAT
>QIAH01000315.1 GCA_003225465.1 Acidobacteriota bacterium
GGAGTCGGCCCCTTGCGAACGTACTGCATCGGTGCATTCCTCCTCGATCACGACAATCCTGGCAAAGTGATCGGCCGCCTCCGCGAGCCGTTGCTCAAACCGGATCAAAAGGAGCGTAAAGGCTACGTGCCGAACGTCGTCTATACCTGTGGCGCTCTCCTCCACAACGACGAACTGATCATTCCCTATGGTATGGCCGATCATGCCACGGGTTTCGCTACCGTTCCCCTCACTGAAGTGCTGGCGGCCATGCAATAAGAAAGTGTCGTCGAACAGCATGAGAGTGCCCAACAAACGAGTGGCTATCCTGTCGCCGATCGCCTGGCGAACACCTCCACGGCAATACGGCGCATGGGAGACAGTGGCGAGCAACGTCACCGAAGGGCTCGTGGCTCGTGGCTGGGATGTGACGTTGTTCGCCAGCAGGGATTCTGTGACCCGCGCTCGCCTGCATGCCGTGGTGGACAAAGGTTATGAAGAAGATGCGACCGTCGATCCCAAAGTAGTCGAATACCTTCACATCTCGGAAGCGTTCGAGCACGCTGGTGAGTTTGATCTCCTCCACAGCCACTACGACTTCATGGCTTTGACCTACACTCGGCTGATAAGAACACCGGTTCTGACTACCATCCACGGATTCTCGTCACCCAAAATCATGCCCATTTATCATAAGTATGGTGACGGATACTTCGTTTCCGTCAGCGACTCCGACCGAGCCACAGGGCTGAATTACTTAGCGACCGTCTACAACGGCATTGATCTCTCGTTGTATCCCCTTCAGGACTCCGGCGGCCAAGACTTGATTTTCCTGGGCCGGATCCACCCGGATAAGGGTGTTCATCTAGCTATCGAGGTTGCTCGTCTGAGCGGAATGCGTTTGATCATCGCAGGTATCGTTCAGGATGAGACCTATTTCCGGGAGCAGATCCAACCCCATCTCGACGATCAAAACATCCTCTATATCGGACCGGTGGACGTGAAGGGCAAGAACGAACTGTTTGCTCGAGCCCGGGCTCTCCTGCACCTGAATACCATTCCAGAGCGATTCGGACTTGTCCTGGTCGAAGCGAATGCCGCCGGTGTGCCCGTCATCGCAATGGATCTCGGCTCTTGCCGCGAGGTGATTAAGGATGGGGAGACCGGCTTTCTGGTTGCCAACGTCGCTGAGGCAGTTCGGGTCTTGGAGCGAATTTTGGAAATCGATCGACGGGCCTGCCGCGGCCGTGTCCAACAACACTTTTCGATCGACACCATGGTGGAGGGATACGAGCGGGTTTACTCAACGATTTTTGATCTGGAGGCGAGGAGCCGATCATGAAGCCGGACATTGTCAGGCGCTACAGCAATAATCCTATCCTGACCAAGGCAGAGATCCCTTATCCAGTGGAAACGGTTCACAACGCGGGGGTCGTGAAGCACGGGAACGAATACATTATGCTTTTCCGCTCCCATCTCCGCACCGGGCGCTCCATCATTGGTTTGGCACGCAGTCCCGACGGATTCCGCTTCACTGCCGATCCACAGCCGTTTCTGACTCCTGCCCGGGGCGGTCCTTTTGCCGCCTATGAAGAATTCGGAGTCGAGGACCCACGCGTAACCCTGCTGGAAGGGGAATACATCATCACCTACAGCGCTTACTCGCGAAATGGAGTCCGGATCGCCCTGGCCAAGACGAAGGACTTCAGTCAGGTGGAAAGAGTCTCCCTAATCACTGAGGCAGATTATCGCAATGTGGTAATTTTTCCCGAAAAGTTTGATGGGCTCTATGCCCGGCTTGATCGTCCCCATTCGGAAATCGCCCCCTGGTCAATCTGGATTTCCTACTCTCCGGATCTACGCTATTGGGGACAGTCCCAGCTGATCATGAGGCCTGAGCAATATCACTGGGATGAAATGAAGATCGGTCCCGGCGCGCCGCCGATCAAAACGGAGCAGGGATGGCTTTCCATCTATCACGGAGTTTTCCAAACCATGGATGGATCGGTCTATCGTTTGGGAGTTGCTCTTCATGACCTCAGGGACCCGGCAAAAGTCATCGGAGTAGGCGACGCATGGATTTTGCAACCGGAGGATCCTTGGGAAATAACGGGATATGTCCACAACGTAGTCTTCACGTGTGGCGCTGTTCAGGAGCCCGACGGAACTGCAAAAATCTACTGGGGTGGAGCAGACACGGTCATGTGTATGGGCGAAGCAAATGTCTCCGAACTGGTCGGGCTATGCCTCAACAACGCCAGGCCGGCCAAGTGAGCATGGCATCACGTCAGGAAGCTCTCCGAAGGTGTCTTGTCTAAAAGAGTTGCAAAACGACTCTTGAACTAAGATTTGCGAGAATGCCGGTTTTCAGGAGCACGCAGTGATCACAATTGCACATCTTGTTGGCGAGCACCCAGCTCATTATGTAGCTATGAAAACCAAGAAAGTACCAGCCTTGAAGGTTCGTTGCCCCACCTGTGGGGCTAAGCCAGGAGAGAAGTGTGAACTAAGCACTGGGCTGCCCCGCACAGAGCCGCATAGAGATCGACGCTTAGAGGCTTCCGAAAAGTAAGTGGCCACGCGGTCGAGCCTGCAGTTTGAGACGTTGCGCTGGTGATCGGTCACGGTCACTTTAACCACTTCTGATGGTGACAAGCTGGCGCGATTGCATTTCGCCCACCCGTGCTGGCACGCGTACAGATTGCCCTCCGCATCCGACGGTTTCAAAGATCCGGGGCCTGATTGCCGTGGCGGAGATCGTCGGTGTTCTGCGCGCGGACCGAAAACGTCAATGCCAGCAGGACGATCAAGATGCCAAGAGGTCGGTTCATAAGCCTCCGTGCGGCAGTACACCCAGAGATGTGCGGTGCCGGGCCCGGCGGAAAATTGTCTAGCGTCATCCTACGGAGAGGAACTCGACCGGTCTGATCAAAAGGGCTCACATCGTGATTACGGTCTTTGCGGACAGATTTACAAGATTCTGAGTCGTTTGGAGGGGAGGTGCATCTAACTTGTATCGGCTAAGTTTGGTTCACCCGCAGTTGAAAATCGGTCCGCCAACCAGCGTCACCTCTTCTCACCGGCAGCGACTTTTCTCAGCAGAAAATTAAAATAGAAATAGGAACACAATTGGAAACAGGAACAGTAAAGTGGTTTAACGACGCTAAAGGCTTTGGCTTCATCAGCCGTCAGAATGGCGAAGATGTATTCGTGCATTTCTCGGCGATTCAGGCGGGCGGCTTTCGCAGCCTGCAAGAAGGCCAAACCGTACAGTTCGATGTCACGAAGGGCCCGAAAGGCTTTCAGGCAGAAAACGTAAAACCGGTCTAACTGACCGACGACGGGGTGCTCGGTGTCCGCAGGGACACGGGCACCCATTTTTATTTTGGCTCTAGACTAAGTTCCTTCTTGAACGAAACATCAGACCTGTCCCATCGACTTGGCCCGCGAAACTCATAGTTCTCCTCTCTAAGTGCTCACGATTCATTGATGACCGCCAAGGTTTGCCGCTGTTTCGAGCCCGGATTTGCTCCGCACCAAAACAGCGGCTCTAAGGCCTAGCGCAAGCTTCCGGTGGTCGCGTTGACAGGTGCCCGATGGCTTCACCCGAGACGAGAAGCTCCACTCTACGATTTTGTTGCCGGCCTGCGGAGTTGTCATTAGAGGCTACCGGCGAAGAGCTGCCGAAGCCTTTCGAGGTAAGGGAATTGGTCGCTACGCCCTGTTGGACTAAGTAATCGCGCACCGAGCCAGCGCGGTTCTCGGACAGTTTTTTGTTCATTTCGTCGCCGCCTACGTTGTCCGTGTAGCCACCGACCGCGATGTTGAGGCCAGGGTACGAATGACAGGTGTGAGAGTGGCTGTCTGAGCAAGCTAGCTCACATCTAGCAATCAGAATTGTACGGTTGAGCGGGACTGGGTCAGTTCACCGCTGGCTCAGTGTGCCCAATGCGCTTTCGCGGCGAATCGGTCTCCGCAGCATTTGGACCGACAGAACGCATCAGCTCCCAAGAGTAGGGAAATTCCTGGCCACATTGGAGGCAGACCTGGTACGTTCGTTTCTTGATGGTGACTATGCTGCCCAGTTTGTTGTGGTGACACCCGAAGGCAAACTGGAAAATCCAAAGCAATAGTCTCATAAATCCTCAGCTCGTTGCCGGCGTTCGCAACTTCCGTTCGCATCCAGCCAATCCAGTAGTGAGCGCACGCTTGCGCGAGCCAGCGCGATCGAGCAGTCCGCCGCTCCGTAGTAGAGATTGATGGTGTCGCCATCAGGATTCATCGTGTAACCGCAAGGGAAAACAACATCATCGACGTCGCCGTGGAGTTCGTATTCCGCCTCGGGCCCGAATATCCACGAATCCCCTCGCAACAAGCACTTTTCGGGTTTCTCAAGCTCGAAGAGAGCCAGCCCCAATCGATACAGGCAGCCCGAAGGCGTGTGTCTGACTCCGTGGTAGAACACGAGCCACCCTCGGGGAGTTTCGATGGGAGGCGGCGACAAACCAATTTTGTTCGCGTCCCACCAGGCGCCACGCCGTGCTTCCAGCATGAGCCTGTGCCTGCCCCAATGACGAAGATCAGGAGAATAGGAAATCCACATGTGCGCTCCCAGAGCAGTCATGGGACGATGAATGAGCGCCCAGTACCCATCGATTCTCCGCGGCAGAAGCGCAGTATCTTTGTCATCGGGTGACATGATGACGCCGTAGCGTTCGAAGGTGCGGAAGTCTTTGGTCAGGGCCAAAGACACTCCAGGGCCGCCGCGCGAATAAGAAGTGTAGGTGACCACGTATTGCTGCAACTCGGGCACAAACGTGATGCGAGGATCCTCGATACCCCAGATCTCTTCTGGATATTCCCTCGGACAGGACATCAGTGTGGGTTCATTATCAATTTCCCATCTGTCGACACCGTTCCTAGAGCGCGCGGCACAGAGATGCGACAAGCCGCGGCGATCCTCCACGCGGCAAAGCAGTAGCGTAGAGCCATCCGCCAGCAGAGTCGCGCCGGCATTGAAGACGCTATTAATCGGGTAGGGCCAGTCTTTGCTCGTCAGGATGGGGTTTGCCGGATGCCGAAGAAGTAGTGGCTCATAAGTGCTGAGGGTGCTCGAAGGTTTCTGTACGGGAAGGGTCACGATGGGATCTCCGTTTGCCCAGAGCTCTCCAGCGAACGCATCTCCAGGAGTGCCATCAGAAACGATAGGGTCGACTCCGCTCCCTGGTTTTCATTGGGGCGGTCGGGGTGCAGACCATCCCGGCATCCACCCGAGTCGGAGTCATAAAGAGGAACTTGCAGATCGTTGTCGCCAAGGAACCAGTTGAATGCCGACCGGGCTTCCGCGCGCCAGCGGTTGTCACCAGTTACGTGGTACGCCTCGCGACACGCAGAAACCGCACCGGCGGCTTCAATCGGCTGTTGATCGAAACGGGCCTTCTCACCGCCGCGGCGATAAAAGCCTTGTGATCCAATCGGTACAAAGTGGCCGTTGTCTTCGCAGCGCTGCGTGGCCAACAGCCAATCCAACGCTTCGAGTCCGATGGAAACCATGGACTCATCCGAGCACGCCCAGCCTACCAACAGCATGGCCTGGGGCAATCTCGCATTGCCATAGGCGAGCACGTCCTCAAACCACTTCCAGTCCGGACGGCGGATGGACTTGTACATTTCAAGAAGCCGCCCACTGATTACCGAGCGTATTTTCTGCGCGTCGCGATCTCCCGCATAAGAACCGAGGTATGCTTGGATTCCCAGCAGGGTGTAGGCCCAGGCGCGCGGACTGGTGAATTCCACGACCGCAGGAAGCGAGAACTCAAACAGGCGCCCCGCGGCGCTCCTCAAGCCCTGGTCCTGCGACCTTTCCAGAACTGTCCCAAGTGCCCACAATGCACGCCCGTGACAGTCTTCAGAACCTTGGGCTTCATTCCACCGGCGATCGTAGCCGAGGAAGTTTCTGAATCTACCGTTCTCTGGATTAAACGCATGCTCCAGTAAGGATAGATAACGGGAGGAAGTATCAACGGGGGTGCAATCTGGAGTGGCTGAGTGAGACTGATCAAGCAAGCGGTTGCCAGGTTGAGCCAACAGGACTCTGAGAATGAGTGCGCGAGCATTGTCGTCGGTGGTATAGCCCTCTCCATAGTTGGGGACCGTGAAGATTGCGTGCTGCAACACTCCGGTGTCATCTGTCAGGCGGGCCAGGTGACTTAGTTTTATGTCGGGCAGTCGGTTTAGAGCTTTTGGGGTAGCGCCGGCGAGGAACTGTACACGTGGGGCCTGCATGCGGTCACTGCGGACCCGGACAAAGCTTGCCATGTAACCCTGGGCTACTCTTTTCCAGATCATGTCGCGCGCAAACAGATAGGCCCGCTTACGCATGGCGTGGCGAATCGCGGGGGTGTCCAAGAGTTCGATGGTTTTTTGTGCTACAGCGCCGGGACTTTGGAAGGGAACCAGGGCGCCCCTATGGTCGTCCAGCAACTCAATCGCGTGCCAATACGGCGTCGAGATGATCGCCTTGCCGGCGCCGAGTGCATAGGCCAGCGTCCCGGACACGACCTGCGCTTCATGACGGTATGGCGTGATGTAGATGTCCGCCGCGCCGATGAATTCGACCATTTCCTCAGGGCTGACAAAGCGGTTGTGGAAGATGACGTTCGAATCCACGCCGATGTCCTTCGCCAAGTCGTGCAAGTACGTTCGATACTTGTCGCCTTCACGACGCAAAATGTGCGGGTGAGTCGCGCCCGCGACCATGTAGACCACGTTCTTATGCTTCGACAAGATGTCGGGCAGTGCTTGAATAACGTTTTCGATTCCTTTATTGGGCGACAGTAACCCGAACGTCAGGAGTACGGCTTTTCCTTCCACGTGAAAGCGGTCTTTGTAGAAGTTCGGATCCAGGAACGGCAAGTCGGGAACACCGTGGGGAACCATGTCGATCTTGTTGCCGGGAACCTTGTAGATCTCTTGCAGAAACTGGGACGAAAGCTCGCTCATAACAATAAGCCGATCCGACAGCTCTGCGATCTGTTGCATGACCATGAGTTGGTTGGGATCCGGCTCGCGAAGGACGGTGTGGAGGGTAGTGACAACCGGCATTTTCAGGGTGCGCAATAGGCGCAAAATATGACTTCCGGCGGGCCCGCCGAAGATGCCGTACTCGTGCTGCAGGCAGACCATGTCGATATTGTTGAAGTTCAGGAACTGAGCGGCTCGTTCATACGACGAGAGGTCGTCCTGTGCGAGTGACCATCGTACGCGCGCCGGATAGTCATATCCCAGTTGTGTGTCGTTTACAGGCAGCGCCAACAGGCGTGCGGTTCCGCACTCTGCTGAGATTGCGCTGCACAGGTCTGTGGTGAACGTAGCAATTCCGCACTGTCGCGGAAGATAATTCCCGACCACAGCGATTCGGCTGGGTAGCGATGCATTCGCCCGTAATCGCGGGCGAGGTGCGCACACCCCCACACGGGCAAGGGATTGGGGGCTGACGATTTGCAACGTCGCCGTGGAAAGTCCAGCGTTTAGTAATGACATTTGCCCCCTGGCTTCGATGAGGTACGAAAGATGAGAGGGTCTCAGTTAATCCCGAGGGCGACCAACGGCGTTGGCCTGAGACCAGTAAGCTTGCCTAATATGCTTATGATTTCGCTATTGCTAGTATCAACAAAAGAAGACTGAAGGACTGATCAAAATTGACCACTTGTCCTTTTGGGGGAATTGTCGGAGAGCGCCGCAGGAAGCAAATTGCCGGCATTGCGGGCGTTTTCCGAGGTGGAGGTCATTTGAGCCGAAGCGGCCTTCGAGTCAGTTCACCATTCCGTTGTTGGCAAATTCTTGACGGAGGTGTGACAGTCGGAGGGTGACTTACCAGGGTGCATTTTTAACGATTGTTCTTGATAATTTCGGCAAGTGTTAGCGTTAGGCGATTGCTTCGTCGTTCTTCTCCCAACCATTACGATCCATGATCCTTTGAGTTCGAGCGGTGTACAGGTCAATTTGAATCAAACGAATCTCGTCTAACCTGCTATCATGTTCCTAGGGGCGGTTACCACCTTCACCTCTTTCAGGTTTTCTGACCTAAGCCAGTCCATCTGAAGTTTTCTCACCTTAGGCTTTCAGCCAGAGGTCCACACATGCTTTTTGAAGCGAGCTTGCGTAAAGCACGAACGCCAGCCATTTCGTGTTCCTGGGGACAGTGCGGAACTCGGGAAGAAGGGTCGTCTTTGTGAACCCAACCAGTATTGCTCTCGGCATGCTTCTTGTCCTGCTGACTGTCCTGCTTCTCTACAGGATGCGCAAGCTCAAACCACAGATCGCGCGGTATGGAACACAAACCATGTGCCCGTTTTGCGGATTGATCACATCTCGATTGAAGCAATCCTGTATGGAGTGTGGCAAGTCCCTTACAGGCGTCGTGTATTCAACGGGAAGAAAATGAGCCGACACCATGTTCGCCGTCCGTTAACTCCGGCTGGAAAATTGAAAGTAGGTACAAACACATGACAAACACAAAATTTGTGGTGAAAGTGAAACGCGGCGACGCCAATGCACCCATGTACGTGCAGCGGGTTGATCCGACTCCAATCCTGATGACAAGCAACCGAAAGAAGGCGTTGGTGATGGGCAAGTTCATGGCTGAAGATGCTGTGAACTCTCTCCAGACCTCCCGGTGCAATCCCGAGTTAGTGTCCGTGCGGGTGAATGCCTAGAATTCGTGCTTTCGTTGTTTCAGAGCAATTGCGGTCAGTCGCACTTCTGAGAGCGTGGTGCCGTCAAGGGCTTCATATGCAATGTTGTCGTTTAGGCCTTGTCTTCGTAACCCAGAAACGGCAAGACAGAAGCCATCGGACAGGAGCCATCGGACAGGGGTCATTTCAAACCCTATTCGATTCCCGCTCCTCAATGCGTGGGAAGCGCCTCGCGGGCTTCGCGGGGTTGCTGATCAGTTGATGTCTCGCTGCTACCTTCGTGCGGCATGGCGCCCGCGAGCAGAAGAACGGCGCCGCCATACATCAGCGTATCCGCCATGTAGTTAAAGCCAACAAGGCTGGCGCGCTCCACGATTCCAATCGGCAGGTAGACAACCAACTCCACGAAGAGCACAGTCAAGCCGAGCCAGGTCGCGGCTGCGCGGGTTTTCTTGCCCATAAGCAACAGGATTGCCGCTGGTGCATAAGCCACGGCTGCCAGGTATGTCCAGATGGCGTGTCCGTAAATCCACTCGGGAGTCAGCCGGTTCAGCGGAATGCCGGGAACGTAGTTGCCATGCCTGAATTGCTGGAAGCTGTAAAACAGTACGGGAACGGTGATGAAGTATCGCGCAATGGTCGCAAGGATGTGCTTGCAGCGCTCGCGCTCGGTAAAGCTGGCTGCCAGCGCCAGAGCGCCTCCGCTGAAGGATAGTTGCCGCAGCGCGAGCGTTATCGCGAACCGATCTCGCGGATCTTGTGCCCAACCTGGGACGTCCATCAGCACTACGAAGAGGAAGAACGTAAAGGCGAGCAAACTCGCCGACAGACGCGTCTGAATTCTGGTGATCAGGCTGAGCGCAGCCGCGATAAAACAAACACCGACGAAGTACGCCCAAAACTGATGCCACGGAATCCACGCTGGGACCATCGAGGCGATGTTCTTCGCCAGGGTGAAATGTTCGGTGCCGAAGCCCGCGACGGGCGCCGCGTAGAAAAGCGGCCCGAACAGAATCAGTTTATCGAATCCACGCGCCCTGTGCCAGTCGCCGCGAAGAAAAATCGTGACCAGCCCGATGGCGAGAACCGCTCCAAAGGCAAAATAAGACCATTTCACCTGACTGGGGATTGCGAGGAGAACGATGACTGCCGCCGAATTCAACAAGCTCACGACGACTCCTTTCCGCCTGTTGCGCCCTAGCCTAATCGATTTCTACTTCAATCTGATACAGCAAGGCCACATTTTGCTCCGGCTTGTGGCTCGTCGCCGGCGGTCGATCCTCGACGCACTTAGGATCAAGTCTTGGTGCGATTTTGTCCCTCACCTTCTATGAGAGCCGGGCAGCATGTCGTGACTGCGCACGGCAACAAGTGAGAATGAGAATTCCCGGTTACTTCCCCAGTGCCTTGCGGTTCTCCTTGGCCCAAGCGCTATCTTTTGGCACCGCTTTCAGTGGTGGTCCGCCATGCGTTCCGCAGGCGCACGGCCCTTCCATCTTGGCCTCGGTCATGCAAGGGCAGGATTTTGTCTTCAGGCAGGCACAGACATAGACGACCTTACTCCCGTCCTTGGGAATATCCGGCATGGGTGGATTCTGAGACTGAGCGCCAGACCTGCTGGACGGGATGAGGGCCGACAAGTGAATCTGAATCGATTTGTCATGACGAGGATTATTCCCCAAATTGGGTGCCTGCACAGGAATGGTGAGATTGGACAGGACCAACACACAAGCTAGCTTGGCCTTCGCGACGACCGGAGCAGTGTCGCCGTGAAAAGTGAAATCAGAAAGGTCCACCTGGGGCAAAACGAGGGTCAGCGCGAACAAAAACAGTTCGAAGATAAGCAGGTCCAACGCCACCGCTTCATGAAACCCCCACAATTGCCGGACAAAAACGAATCCAAGCAAGCCGGTATGTCAATGGCGAAGGCAACCATCTTAAAGGGCAAGTCCCGCGATGTAGGGCCGATCGCGGTTTTGCTTGCAGACCAGAAAAAGTCCACGCAAGTGCGGGCGATATTCAACAGCTATGGGATTTGGCGGTTTGGCGTGGGGTGCGTGCTGACGCCTGACGAAACTCAAGTTCTTTACAGTGCAGGTGATCGTCGGTCCGGTAGCCCCGTCAAGAGTCCCACTCTCGTTTGAGAGGAATGATCAACTCTGACTTGCCTGTGGTGCCCCAGAATCCAGTTCAGGCTCTCGGTGGTCAGCTATCTTGTAGCGACCCCCATATGGTCTTACCGGTTGAGACGAACGACAGACCGGGCATGGAGTAGTGTTGCGAACGCTGACGCTCCACTTGCCTACGAACTTGCCGCCACCCTTGCATTCAGACGTAATTTGCACGTGCCTCCAGCTTACGAAGTCGGAATCAGAACGGTTCGAAAGTCTCTAGTCTCTGTATTTTTGGCAGTGCTTACGCAGGGGGATGTTGGATGCTACATAAACGTGGCGATCCGGAGATACAGGGTCCAGATTCACCGGTTCAACAAGAGACCAGCGAGCAGAATTAGGCACAGTGCTGGTAGCAACCAGGAATACCAGTCTCTATCCGGATCAGCCATCTCTCTTCGCCTGCTTGCTCTCAAGGTTCGCCCCCGTCACCGATCAGTCTGAGACCAAGGCCATGGCTGGGACAATGGCTCTGACGTGGTATTACTAAGGTCTAACGGACGTGAGGCGTGCACTCCCAGAAACATTTCGGTTGCGTGTGCAATCGGGAACTTTTCGGCAGACGCTGTGGGACAGGTTGATCTCCGTACGGGCGGCAATTGACCTGTTGGCAAGTCCTTGTCCATTTCTGGCCAACACTTGCTTGGGCCAGCGGCTCAGCAAGGCTTTTTCAAGCTGTCATTGCGGGTCGTGAAGCGTGGTAAAGCTGCCAGGCAAAAGCTCCCAAACCCAAGCATACGATGCCAAAGCGGACCAGCCCGCCAAGATACGGGATGAACCCAACGATGGTGAGGATCAACAGGCCCAACAGTAGTCCCAGGAGCCAATCGTACCTGGTGGCGCCGGTTGGCCTCAGAAGTATCCAGCCCAGGAAGGCTCCGACCCAAATTTTCGCCAGGTAAATCGCAGTGAGATACGCCGCGAACAACATGAGCGCGATCGGGATGCCAACCAGCGTGATGGCTACCACGACGATGGCTACCGGCACACCCGCCAGAATCCCAATCCCCAGCCCGAGGCTGCGCCAGCCTGAGCCCACTGCCTGAGTGGTTTCCCGGAAAAAGCCAGGAACCAGAACCAGCCCCAGCCAACCCACCAGCATGGCCGAAGCGAACGAAAGCGCTTGGCGAAAGTAGAATCGGGAGCGCGCGAACTGACTCTTCCTTACGCGCACCTGGACGTCGCGTTTACCCGCAATGATCGCGCCGTCTGCGATGTGCACACCTTTCAGCTGGCGCACGCGAGCGGTCAGGTTGCCGCCGACTCGGGCTGTGTTCGTAAGCGTCAGGCCACGTCCGGTTACGGTCATGTCGCGACCGATGCTGCCGCTCAGATCGGCATTGCCAGAGAGGAGCATGTCCACGCTCCGTTTTACCTCGCCTTCAAGGCTGACGTCGCCAGCGGCAGCCACGATACCGTCGCCCACGTGACCCCGGTCAGCCACACGCAAGGACTGCGTAAAGCCGTAGATGCTGTGACCCAACTGCCCGTCCAGGTCGAGCGACTGCGAAAAGTTGTAGATGCGGCCTTCCACGCTCCCGCTGACCACAGTTCTCTTGGCAAAACTCACCAAGTCACCTTTGACGGTGCCAGAGACTTCCACGGACCGGCCAAAAGCCAGCAGGTCCCCGTTTACCACGCCTTCTACACGCACCGTGTTGCCGATGGCCAAAAGGGTGTCGTCCACGGTCTGGTTCGCCGCTATGGTGACGAACTCCTCGTGACGCCGCTCCAGTGCAAAGCCGGGTAACGAGAACGTAAGCAGGACGATCAGCAGGCCCAAGCCATTCTTTGGCAGCCGCCATCGACGTCCCAGCAGCAACACACTGCCACCCAACAGCAATACCAAAAAGAGACCTCCAACAACAGCGACATACTCAGTCAGCATGGCAGTACCTCCGTGTGCAAAGTAGTAGGAAAGGTTGAACATCAGGTTCGTGAGGCCGTTCAGGCTGAAGGGATTGAACCATTCCAGCGCTCCCGGAATTTCCAGGTGATCGATCCAAATGAAAAGGGTCGAACCTAGCGCCAGCACCGCGGCCATCATCGCCAGATCACCCCACACCCAGGAGAAACCAAGATGGGAGAATGCCTCGGGGCTGGGGGCTTCTTCTGGAAGTTCGCGCAGGCTTTCGGTCAGAACACGGCTCTCAGCGCGCAATGCGTGCACCAGATCCCGGCAGCGCTGGCACGTGACCAAGTGGTCTCGCAGGTGCCGCGCCGCGTCCCCGGTTAGTTCGCCGTCCACGAAGAGGCTGCAGGTCAGTTCGGAATAACATTCCATGATCATTTGCTCCTGTGGGCCAGTTTCCGGCGAAGTTCCTGTTTGGCGCGAAGTATCAACACCGCCACGTGATTCCTTCGCAGACCCAACTGTTGCGCGATTTCGTCATAACTCAGCTCGCTGTAATAGCGCAGGACCAGCGGCAGGCGATAGTTCTCCGGCAGGTGTGCGATGGCAACCCTCAGCTGCGCTCTTTCCTCCATCCTGATGACGGCGCCCAACGGCGACGGCTCCGAGCTAGTTGCCTCGACGACGACTCCCTCTTCAACTTCCACAATCACCTGCCGTCCACGGTTACGGCGCCGCAAGACGTCAATGCATTGATTGCCAGGGGGAAGGGTACCGAACCGTCGTAGCTCTCGATGGAACGCTGAAGCTTGAGGAAGACTTCGCTGGTGGCGTCTTCTGCGTTCTCCCGTGAGTCCAGCATGTAACGGCACAAGCCGAACACGCGACGGACATAGCGGCGATGGATCTCCCCCAGCGCCTCGGCATCGTGGCCCTGGGCGCGCTCTATTACGCTCTCCAGATCCCGCTCCTCCATCTGCTTGACTTTAACCGTTAGTCTTCTTCTTTTGGCGTCCATGAAGCAATACGCCGCAGATCGACGAAAGTTACACAGATTTTTTGGGACTGAAGAAACCAAGGCTGGACGCCTAGTCGTCGTTCAGGCAATTACGCTCAAAGCCTAGCAATGAGTTGTATAAAGAGGGATGGCAAGAAAAAAAGCTCTTCCTCGGGGGAAGCCGAGATTGCCTCCCTTTTCGACGGGAGCGGCTTTCGTCGATGGAATGGTCGTGACTACGGTTCGTCAGTGCGACTTTGACTCAGGCTGTTTGCCATATCGGCCCAATCGCAAAGTGACCTGACATCTTGGGCTGCGAAAGACAAGGGGCGGCATTTGTTTCCGGTTTGCCTGTGAGAACGAAGCCGCTGGCCGCGCCAGCGGCTTCCTTCTGACGGCTTTTTCGAACGCGACGCCCCACTTTCCGGGCACCATCTAGCACTCATCCCGGCGTCGCGTCCGAAAAAGCACTAGCGTCATTCGCCAATAAACAATTGCCGACCGAATCGGTAGCCGCTCGCTACGGCGCCTTGCTGGCGACCACGCCAATGTTGGCTACCGTCTCGCCTTTCTTCATCGAAGGTACGGCGCAGACATACAGGACCACGCCGCTCGACGGTGCACGCGCTTCCCACACCGTCTTGCCGAACAGATCGGTGAGGTATCCGATTTTCATGCCTTGTTGCACGTACCAGCCGCGCTTCACCGTGGGATAAAAAACGCCGGAGGTTTCGCTGGTGACGCCGGCAATGCGCTCGATCCATACTGGGTTCTGCACCGGAGGCGCATTACCCGGCAGCATCTTCAGGTAGCGCATTACGTTCAGGCAGCCGTTGATCAGCGCCGTCACGTCTTCCGGTTCTACGGTGCCAGCGTGGCCCGCCTCGGCCGTGAGGGAGGGCTTCTGCCGCAGGCTGGCGTTGGTCTCCAGATAGCGAGCGGCGTTCAGGTCGCGGGGGCGATCGGTTGAGAGAATGATCGTGTCAAGCCCAAAGGCCAGCACCATGTCGCGCGACACGGCATCCTGTTGCGCGTTACCTGTCGGCGCCCAGTAGGAATACGGCCGCAGGCTTTCATCAAGATCGCCGCCGTGCAGGTCAATCAGGTAGTCGGATTTTTCCACGACCTGCTTCGTTATCGCCCACGACGCGCGCTCGGTCTGCGTTCCGTTGGGATTGCCCGGATAGAAACGGTTCATGCTTTTGCCGTCCACCGGGTTCACATGCGGCACCTTCTGTTCAAATGGGGCGATGTTTACCAATGGGACGATGATGACCGTTCCGGAGATATCCGCGGTATTGAGTTCCTGTATAAGCTTTTCGAGGGCGATGATGGACGCATACTCGGTGCCATGCGCGCCCGCCACCAAGGCGAGTGTTGGCCCGGGCTTCGGGCCGCGAAGTACCACAACCGGGATATTCGTTCCCACGTCGCTCCCCGCCGGCACTTCGATGAATCCGGTGACGGCCTGCCCGGTGACTGCTGTCGCGGTTCCCACAGTGAGCGCCGGTTGTTGTGCCGTGGCCGCCAGGCACAGAACGCAACTCAGAAGAATCCATGCCAGCCGCTTGCGCATACTCGTCTCCTCCACACCACGCTTGAGAGTCGGCAGAGTATAACGCGGCCAGTCGGAAGCGACACAGGGCCCACTGTTCTCGCCACTAGCTTGCGCCCCCGGCTCGCGCGAGACAAAGGCCAGCACTTCTAACAGACGAATTCATGGCGATTTCCCTCGAATTGGACTTCTGGCCCGCGTGCCCGGAACCACGCCGACATGGAGCCGCTTTTTCCTGATCGGATTACTTCTGGGTAGCCCGTGAGTATTAAGCGGTGGATTACGACTTGGGGAATTGCAGCTGCGTACATCAGATGATGCCACCCCATCCGCAGTTACGGGATGGGCAGAGACTGGCGGATCTGGAACCGCAGCTCTATAGACGGCGTCTGATTTCTGTCTGAAACGCGACTAACAGGCTAAGTCTTGCGTAATAAAGAATGTAGCGGCTGTTCTGACAAAGCTGATGACCACCTGGATCTTGTACTTAAATTTTTTTCCGGGTGCATGTCGAGAAATGACGCTTCGGCTCCGACTACCTCATGAAAGGGCAGATGCCAAATCTGAATGACAAGTCGATTCAGGCCCAAGGAGAACGACCAATGTCCGAAGCGAACCAAATCTCTCGCCGCCAGTTCGTCGCATCGGCGCTTTCGACCGCGGCTTTCGCGGCATTGGCCACCCACTCCATAGCAGACGCCCAGATGCAGGCTATGAAAGGAGATGAAATGACAACTCTAACGCCCTACCTTTTACTGGATGGCAAATGCCAGCAGGCAATGGAGTTTTACAAATCCTGCTTAGGCGGAGAGTTGCCTCTCACTAAGGTGAAGGATTTTCCAATAAGGGATCACATGCCAGCAGTCCAGCAGGAAAAGGTCCTCAATGCACGACTCAGAAGCGCCGAACTGGAGATTTCAGCATCGGACTGGCTACGACCTGACCGATCTCCAATTCGCGGCAACACGGTTTGTCTTTATCTGAGCGGAGGAACACTCCAAGAGTTGAAAGCTCTATTCGAAAGGCTCTCGGAGGGAGCACAAGTTACTGACCCTGTGAAAGAACAATTTTTTGGCACCTACGGAGCACTCAACGACAAATTTGGTGTCCGGTAGATGTTTCAAACAGACAAAAGGGTTAGCAGAAGGCAAGTACATTAAACCAAAAGAAAGACAACAGAGGAGCGAAAGAAATGAAATACATTTTGCTGATGTGCGGCACCAAGGCAGGTGTTAACACCTATCACGCCTGGTCGCAAAAGGACATTGAGGCGCATATGGCGGTCCTGAGGGGCATCAATAAGGACCTGACCGAATCCGGAGAGTTTGTGGCCACACAAGGCCTAGCCGAACCGGGTGAAGCCAAGGTTGTGCGCGGGGAGAAAAACGGCATGCCGGTCACAGACGGCATTTTCCCCGAATCGAAGGAGTTTCTGTTGGGCTACTGGATCATTGACGTTGCGACTCCCGAACGTGCTCATGCGATAGCAGGCCGGATCTCCGCGGCGCCTGGGCCGGGCGGGGTGCCTACGAACATGGCCATCGAAGTCCGGCGGTTCGCGGCGCATGGATAGTCCAAGTCCCACTGACGGGATGTAGAGAATGCAGCGCGCACCCCGAACTTACATGCGAAGTCGCAGAGAGTTAGCGCCAAAGTGAAATCGAAGGAGCGAGAGAATGAAATACATTTTGATGATGAACACAATGAAAGCCGGGCAGGGTATTCCTCAGTGGCCCGGGAAAGACTTGCAGGCGCACATTGCATTTATGAAGAATCTGAATAAGGAGCTTCGCGATTCCGGTGAACTGGTTTCAGCCGAAGGGCTATCTTTTCCCGATCAGGCTCGACTGGTGCGCGCTGGCAAGAATGGTGCGCCCATTACCGATGGAGTGTTTCCCGAATCCAAGGAGTTCCTTGCTGGTTTCTGGATCGTCGATGTCGACAGCCCGGAGCGGGCATATGCGATTGCCGCGAGAGCGTCCGCTGCGCCCGGCCCTGGCGGAGCACCGTTGAACATGCCCATTGAGGTGCGGCCGGTTATGAGCGGGCCGCCGCCGGAAATGCTGTAACGAGTTCTCGATGACAAAACCGTGGGATACAACTTCCGAGCAGCTGTTGCGCGAACTTGCGCCGCAGGTGCTCGGCGCCGTCGCTCGCCGTTTTCGCGACTTCGTATCGGCGGAGGATGCGGTGCAGGAGGCGATGATCGCAGCGTTCACGCAATGGCCACAGGAGGGAATTCCCGACAACCCACGGGGCTGGTTGATTCAGGTTGCGTCTCGACGTTTGACCGACCAGGCGCGCAGCGAGATCGCCCGCCGCGAGAGGGAAACGGCGGCGGCCATGGAAGCGGAGATCATGGCGCCCGCAGTCGATATCGAGTCTGATATGGATCCGGATGACACGCTCATTCTGCTGTTCATGTGCTGCCACCCCGCGTTGACCTCGTCTTCGGCCATTGCCCTGACATTGCGGGCAGTTGGTGGTTTAACTACGGCTGAAATCGCGAGTGCGTTCCTTGTCCCCGAAGCGACGATGGCGCAACGGATCAGCCGTGCAAAGCAAAGTATCAAAGTTTCCGGCGTGCCGTTCCGCCTGCCTTCTCCGCAGGAGCGTGCTGAACGGTCGCCTGCAGTTCTTCATGTGCTGTACCTGATCTTTAACGAGGGCTACGCCAGCAGCGTCGGAGCACACCTGCAACGACTCGATTTGGCACGTGAGGCGATCCGGTTGACTCGCTGTGCGAAAACGTTGCTTCCCGGTAATGAAGAAGTCGCAGGCCTGTTGGCGCTGATGTTGTTAACCGATGCGCGCCGCGCGGCGCGCACCGGACCGGACGAGGAGTTGGTCCCGCTGACCAAACAAGATCGAACTCTGTGGGACCAGGGCCAGATTTCCGAAGGTATCGAGCTTCTGACCGCCGCACTATCAAAAGGATCAGTGGGCCTGTATCAGTTACAAGCGGCCATCGCTGCAGTTCATGACGAAGCGGCGCGAGTTGAGGACACCGACTGGCCGCAGATCCTCGCCTTATACCAACTGCTGAAACGCGTGTCTCCCAGTCCCATGGTGACGCTCAATCATGCAATTGCAGCCGCCATGGTACACGGCCCCTCGAAAGGTCTCGAACTGCTGAGGACGCTCGATACCGACGCCCGGCTTGCCGGGCACTATCGTCTTGACGCGGTTCGTGCCCACTTGCTGGAAATGACTGGCGATTATGAAGGCGCTATCAAGCACTACCGGATTGCGGCTAGCCGGACCACGAGCATCCCGGAACAGAATTACCTGATGACACAAGCGGCTCGGCTCGGCGACAACACAAGAGGCTCATAAAAGAAAACAGCTGCACCGTCTCATGGGCACGACCCCATGGAGTAAAGGGCGAATTGCCTGGCGCGAATTGTAGGTCGATCCGAGGCGGAAACAGTTACTCCGGCAATTCCTGCTGTCCCCGAATGGAGAGCGGAGCCTCGGCTGCAGGGGCGGTTCCCGGCAGTCCGCCTCCGACGCTGACGCCGTAAGTGCCGCTCGCAACGATCCGGTCTCCCTGGTCATTCACATAGCTCAAATCGCGCGGTTGCAAAGTGAACGAGAGATGTTGGGTGGCACCGGACGACAGGTGGATGCGAGTGAACCCACGCAACGCACGGAGCGGAGCACCCGGGGATTTAGGGAAAGTCAAATAGAGTTCCACAACTTCATCGCCGTCCCGCTCGCCCGTGTTGCTGACGTCGACCTCAACTCCGAGTGAACGTCCAGCTTCGAGTTCCGCGGTGGAGAGATTGAGATGGCTGTACGCGAATTTCGAATAGCTCAACCCAAACCCAAACGGGTAGAGGGGCTGTCCTTCGAAGTATCGGTAAGTGCGGTTTGTCATCGCGTAGTCTTCAAACGGCGGGAGCTGATCCACGCTCTTATAGAAGGTTACAGGCAACCTCCCGGCCGGGTTATTCCTGCCGGCCAGGGTCTGGGCGATGGCGCTTCCCCCTTCTTCGCCAGGGTACCAGGCGTCGAGGATTGCGTTCGCATGTTGTGCCGCCCAATTCACCGAAAGTGCGCTGCCGTTCATGAGCACAACCACAAGCGGCTTACCCGTTTTGCCCAGAGCCTCCAGGAGTGTTTCTTCTTCCGCGGGAAGATCAAGGTTGGTGCGATCTCCGCCCTTGAAGCCGGGCATGTCAACCTTCATCTCCTCCCCCTCGAGTTGGGAAGTGATACCCACTACGGCGACCACAGCGTCCGCCTGCTTTGCCGCAGAGATCGCATCTGCGACCGGATCGGCAACAGTTCGTACCCAAACGAGCTTAATGCCGGTTCCGCCTTGACCGTATTCGATCCTCAATGCGTACCGGTGTCCTTTTTCAAGCTGAAGAGTGGATGTCGTGGGTTTGGGATCATGCAATACGAAGTCATCCACAATCAGGTTGTTGTCGAGCCAGAGCCGGCCCATCGATCCAATCAGTCCGATGCGGTAGGTGCCGGATTCTTCGGGCGTCAACGAACCCGTCCATCTCACTGAGAAATTGACTAGGCCTGGTGGAGGCGTAAGAGAGGAAGGCTCAGGATAGAGAGATTGAAGGTTTACTGACGGGTCGATACGCACTACGCGCGGCGATCCTTCGAAATCACTCCCGGAGAAATATTCTCCGGTCAGCCCAGGACCAGTGCCCGTGGAAAGGACAGAAGCGGGGATGAGTGTTTCCGTGCGCAGAAAATTCATTCCAGGCACGAATGTGATTTCGGAATTAGCGAACTGTCTGCGGATGCCCTCGAGAGCGGTGGTGGCTCGTGAAGGCGCACCACTGTAGTTTCCCTGCAGCACGCGGGAGGACTCGGCAAGCGGACCAACAACCGCGATTTTCTTGATCCCGGCCCTGAAAGGAAGAACACCGTCATTCTTGAGCAGCACGATGGATTCGCGTGCTGCTTTCAGGGCGAGTTCGCGATGAGGTGTGCTGTCGATTTCGGATTCCGGTGTTCCAGCGTACGGCACAATCTCCGGCGGATCGAACATGCCAAGGCGTAAACGAGCTGTGAACAAACGTTTGAGCGCACCATCTATGTCCTTCTCGGTCAGAAGGCCCTGCTTCACTGCATCCATATACTTCAGATAATCGGAGTTGCTCGTGGCCTTCTGGAAGAAGTCGGCGCACTCGTTGTCCATGCCTGTCTTCGACGCAATGGCGGCCGCCTCTGCCAAACTTTTCGTGAAGTGATGTCCGTTGAACATGTCGGTGACCGCATCGCAGTCGGATACGACATAGCCTTTGAACTTCCAGGCTCCCCGCAACTGATCTTCCAGCAGGAACTTGTTGGCACAAGCCGGCTCCCCGTTCACGCGGTTGTAGGCGCACATCACCGACGCGGCTTTCCCTTCGATGACGGCTGCGCGAAAAGCTGGGAGATAGGTGTCCTCCATATCGTGTTTCGAGACCTTGACATCGATAGAATGCCGCGATGGCTCCGGCCCGCTGTGTACGGCAAAGTGTTTAGGCGTTGAGATCACGCGATAATATTTCGGGTCGTCACCCTGCAAGCCGGTGACGAATGCCACACCCATGCGCCCGGTGAGAAACGGATCTTCGCCGTAAGTCTCCTGCCCGCGCCCCCAACGAGGATCGCGGAAGATGTTGATGTTTGGAGACCAGAAATCGAGCCCTTCCATGATGTCTCGGCGGCCAGCACGCACAGCCTGATTGTGTTTCGCTCGGGCTTCGGTGCCGATGACGACGGCCATGTCATGAATTAGCGGAGTGTCAAAAGTGGCAGCTAGCCCGATGGGCTCCGGGAAAACAGTGGCAATGCCGGCTCGGGCGACGCCGTGCAAGGCTTCACTCCACCAGTCGTACTCGGGAACGTTGAGACGCGGAATCGCGCGCGCCTGGTTCACCAACTGTGACGCTTTTTCCTCGAGTGTCATTCTCGATATCAGATCATCCACCCGCAGGTCAACCGGAACGTTTGGGTCGAGGTAAGGGGGAGCGGCGGAGGGCGGTGGCGCTTGCGCGAGAGAACCGGACACACTACAAAGCAGAAAGGCCAAAAGAGCAATCGATGATACTCGGCCAGTACCTTTCTCCATCAGGTCCCGCTCCTCGATCGGCAGTGCCATCTTCGAGGGGAACCCGCAGGGTCAGCAGGCTCCCTCCGAAACGGCTGCAGGGCTCCAGCGATTTCGTTCCTAAATCGTTTTAGACGGATGCTTTTAGCACGTGCTTCCTTGAGAGTCAAGGCTTAACGTGCGTCCCGGCCAGTCGTGCGATCCGTTTATCAGCAGAGGTGCCACATCGCGGCAAAACCGGACCCGAGAAAGGGTCACAGGCTATGCTTCAGCCAGTCTCTTGCTCATCTTTGGCTGCCGTCGCGCGATGGCCGTTGTTTCCCGTACTACGAGGCGAGGTTCAAACAGAATCTGCGCTGGAGTCGTGTCGGGCTCTTCCTTGCGGCGCAAGATCCGGCGGAGAATCATTTGAGCAGCAGTCTTTCCCATCTCCTTGAGGGGCTGTTGTACCGTCGTGAGACCACGCGTTTGATAGCCGGCGCTCTCGATGTTGTCAAAGCCGAGAACCGAAACGTCTTCCGGCACACGCAAGCCGAACTCGTGCAACGCACGAATTGCGCCCATCGCGCAAATGTCGTTAAAAGCGAACACTGTATTGGAAGTCTCATCGATACGAGGCCAAGCAGGAGTTCCAGAGCGAACTGTCTAATGATTCCAAGCACGCGCAAGCGTGGGCCTATCTTGGCGATATCGAGATGAAAAACAATAATCTGGAGGGCGCTCTCACGCTTCTTCAGAAGGCCGGTCAACTGAAAAGCGACCTGCGCGTTGCCCGTGTGGACAGGGGCAGAATCCTGACGCAACAGAAACGGTACGACGAGGCCATCGCAGCGTTCCAGCGTGCGATCGAACTGGATCCAGAGGAACCTGACGCACACTATCGTCTGGGACGCGTTTACCAGCTTATCGGGAAAATTGCTGACTCTCAGAAAGTGTTTGGCATGGTTCGCGAAATCCACGACAAATCCGAGGAAGACATGGTGCGCAAAATGTCCGCGGTTCCACCAGCGTTATCGGAAGAGAAAGCAAGGTGAGGACGAGAACTCAGTGGAAGTCGGAAATTCAGTCGCTGTCGAAGTTGGTTATCTGCCGTCCCGGCGAGGTGTGATTTTTGCCGCCGCGTATTGTGCTGTTGAAGGGCCAGGTGCGCGGCACGGCTTCGCGCTACGCATCAGGATCAAATCAGGCCGACCTGCTGAAGTTCATAGGGGAAGCTCCAGAAAAGTTCGCAAGCCGCCTGAGTGGAAGACGCGGGCGCGGCAGATCGAGGTGTTTCGGTGCGATCTGCCGCTGCCGGCCAAGTTCAGCGAAAAAAGCCTGTTATCGCCAGTTGTCCTCCCTTGCCCTCCTCCATCTTGTGGCTCATTCATTTCCCTTAAACAGGTCGGCTCCACTCGCGAATACAATGATTAGAACTCCAAGGCAAATACTGTAAAACCATCCCCTCAGTATCGGGCTAAAAAAGATGGTCAACTGGATAGCTGCTGCCGCTGATCCGAGCATGAGGACGAGTCCTGTGTTTTCCTTCTTGGTCATGGTTTCATTCCTATGTTGTGTCCTTGTCGCTGCTTCTGCGAGTGCCACTCTCCCCTTAGCAAGCAGGCAATGCACACGACACCCAGAAAAGAGCTTGCGATCCATACGAGCATAAAACTGTGCTGTTTGATTGGAAGGCCCTTCATTGCCTCGGGGGAGCACTTTGGTACAGCATCTTTGGTGCACTCCATGGATCTTCTGGGCGAAGTCGCCCCGTTCGCGATAGTGACCCGCAACTATAAAATCGCCATTCCGACGGGTGCCCCACGTTTCGCAGTGTTCGAAACGTGGGATTCCACGGCTTGTTCCACAAGACCCATTCCCCAGCCTTAGCGCCGATACGGTGCCCGATGCTAACGGGTTTTGCCCCTTCCAGTCCGCTGCGTCGCATGTCTGCTTCCAGCGGGTGGAAGGCGGTGTAGATGTGAACACCCGGTCCAACCTGAGCATCGTCCCCGATGGTAATGAGGTTACAGTCAAGGAACACACATCCATAGTTGACGAACCCGTTGCGGCCAATTCGGATGTGTACGCCGTAATCGCAAGCGAACGGTGATTTGATCTGTGTGCTGCTCCCGATTTGCCCGAGCAACGCGTGCAACATCACGAAGCGCCGCTCGAAATCTTCGTTTGGGATCGCATTTAAGCGCCGCAAATGCTGCTGGGCTTCTGCCATCGCAGCTTGAAGCTCAGAGCCCGTTGAGCGGTAGAGTTCGCCCGCCAGCATCTTCTCTTTTTCGCTGAGTGTTATGTTTCGCTCGCCGTCAAACGGTACCTCAATAAGGCGTTCTCCGGGTAAGAATGCGAACAATGATGGTTGGGGTAACATCCCAACTGTTGACGCCTCCACTGCCAACACTATAATGATGGCCCAGAGGTTCGGGGATGCGCGTAGTCGTGTGGTCAACGATACTGGCCCTCGCAGCGGTGTCAGGATGGGGCCAAAGTCCAAAAAAGCGCGTAGCCGTCTTTGACTTCGACAATGCCGCCGTCCAGGGTGGCATGAAGCTTCCCTTTGTCGAGATGAGCGCTCCCAATCTCGGAAAAGCTGCCGCCGACCTCCTGATCACTAAACTGGTGCAAGACGGCAACGTGAGCGTGATCGAGCGCAATGCCATCGATAAACTCCTGGCGGAGCAGAACCTCACCAACAGCGATCGCACTGATCCGGTCACCGCCGCCAAGCTGGGCAAAGTGCTCGGAGTCGACGCCATTATCCTGGGCACCATTACGCATTACGATTACGCTGACAAGACCACCGGCGGGGGTGGCGCTCGCTTCGGCGGTTTTGGCGGCAGTTCGATGAAAACCAAGCACGACATCGATGCCAAGGTGCAGATCAGCACACGACTGGTCAGCCCCGACACGGCCGAGGTGCTGGCGGTGTCTCAGGGTGCTGGCGAAGTCAAGCGCAAGGGCGTAAAGATGGATATCCGCGACACGAGTCAGATCAGCGTGATGGGAGGCAATGCCAACAACCCGCTCATGAACGAATGTATGGACAACGCCATCGCACAGCTTGCGACGCAGCTCGAGCAGGCGTTTCCTAAGCTGCCGCTGCGCACGTCGCTGATCGACGGGCTGGTAGCGGACGCCAACGAATCTGGACATCTGGTCCTGAATGTCGGCGCTCATGATGGTGTGAAGCTCGGCGATCGCCTCCAGGTGTGGCGCGCCGGCAAGGAGATTCGGGATCCGGCAAGCGGCAAGGTCCTGTTGCGCGACGACACGCTTCTCGGCGAAGCAGTCGTGACCGGCGTGAATGACATCTCCTCAATCGCGCAGTACAGGGGTACCGAACCGGTGAAGGTTCGCGATCTGGTCAAGAGCATCCCGAAGCAGTAGCTCCTCAGAAAGAATTCCTCTCACGACGAACTTCCGCAGCCGGGCTGACGCCCGGCCGCCCAGACGAGGGCGCCTGGGCCTACGCAGGCTTGAGAGGAAACTAAGAAATTGGCTGCAAGTACGCTCTCTTTCCTGGACCACCCTGGAGTATAATCCTGCTCGCCTGGCGATCGATGGGTGTTTGGCGTCGAATGGGGACAGACCTTTCCGGACCCCCGATGCGCTGGGAATCCCCCTTGCTCGTTCACCGAATCGACCAACGAATTCAAGGAGTTCTCCGCCATGTCTCGAGTTTCTGTGGTTTGGGCTATGGTTCTTGTACTGGCGTCGGCGTGTGTAGCGCAACAGACGCCATCGAAGAAACGCTTGGCAATCCTGAATTTTGAATATGGCACCGTGCAAAGTTCTGTCGCTGCGATCTTTGGCTCAAACCAGGATGTCGGCAAAGGCATTTCCGACTTGCTGGTGCAAAAGCTGGTCGAAGATGGGAAATATTCCGTAATCGAGCGCAATGCGCTGGACAAAGTTTTGACCGAACAGAACTTTTCCAATAGCGATCGAGCAGATGCCACGACGGCAGCCAAAATAGGTCGGGTCCTGGGTGTGGACGCGGTAGTCCTTGGAAGTATCACGCAATTCGGGCGCGACGACAAGAACACCACAGTTGGAGGCGCGGGCTTCGGTAGCCTCACCGGCAAATTCGGAATTGGCGGCGCGCAGAAGCGCGATGCCAAGGCGGCAGTAGCAGTCACCGCCCGTATGGTAGACACGAGCACGGGAGAGATCCTGGCTGCGGTAACCGGAACCGGCGAGTCGAAGCGCTCCGGAACTTCGCTCGTGGGTGCTGGCGGCAACGGGGGTTCTGGTGGTGGCGCCTATGACATGACCAGCAAAAACTTCGGAGACACTATCCTGGGTGAGGCTGTACACCAGGCGGTGAATTCAATGGCCGAGCAGTTAGATACCAAGACTGGGGCGGTTCCGACCCACAAGGTTGAAGTCTCCGGGCTGGTCGCGGACGTCACCGGCACCACACTCATCCTGAACGTGGGCAGCAAGGCTGGCGTTAAAGTTGGGGACATGCTGGAGATCAGCAGGCCAGTGAAGACCATCAAAGATCCGAGCACGGGAAAGGTGCTCAAGACGATCTCCGCGAAGATAGGCGATGCCGCCGTCACGGAAGTGGATGAGCAATCGGCTACTGCAACTTTTAAAGGCGCTGACACTGCCAAGGTGGGCGACATGGTGAAGAACCCGCAGTAGCGGATTCTAAGTCTGGAATCTCGCAGGGAATGTCGAATAGTCGCTGGGATCCCACACCTGCGGTATGAGTTTCGCTCAGCGAGGTAACAGGATTTTTAGCCGCGGAGGCTGGTGATGAGCGAGGAAGTAGGAAAGCACGTCGGCGACTACGAGATCCTGGCAGTGCTGGGCGCCGGCGGCATGGGCAAAGTGTACAAGGTGCGGAACATGATCTCCGACCGAGTGGAGGCCATGAAGGTTCTGCTGCCTGATCTAGCGGGCCGCCAGGAATTAGCCAGCCGGTTTCTGCGGGAAATCAAGATCCTCGCCGCTCTTAACCATCCCAACATCGCCGCGCTGCGAACTGCACTCACGCTAGATAACCAGCTAGTCATGATCATGGAGTATGTGGAAGGTAGGACTCTGGCCGCGTGTGTTGAACAGGGACCGATCCCGGCTGTGGAGGCTTTAGAGTACATCCGTCAGGCACTCGATGCCCTTAGCTATGCGCATGGGCAAAATGTGATCCATCGCGACATCAAGCCCTCCAATATGATGCTGACGCCACAGGGCGTGGTGAAGCTCATGGACTTCGGCATCGCCCGTTCCGGCAGAGATCCAGCACTCACCACGGCTGGCACCACGATGGGATCGCTGTATTACATGTCGCCCGAGCAAGTGAGGGGCGAAATGGTCGACCATCGTTCCGACGTGTACTCGGTGGGCGTGTCGCTGTACGAAATGGTTACCGGGCAACGTCCATTCCAATCCGACAGCGATGTGGCGATCATGGCGGCACATTTGCAGCAGATGCCGAAGCCACCGGTTGAGTTGCGACCTGGCCTACCTAAGGCCCTTAGCGACGTCATCATGATTGCGATGGCGAAGAACCCGGCGCAGCGCTTTCAGTCCGCCGATGCTTTCCGCGCGGCGTTGAAAACCGTGGGCACCAGCGAAGACTTCGCAAAACCTGGACTTCAAGAGGTACAGACAGCCTCGATGCACCCCGTGGAGTCAACTCTCGCGTCTTCATACTGTTTCCCACCTCCCGTAGAGGCATCTCCTGTGGTGCCCGCACCGACCCCGCCGCCTGCCCCGCTGCAAGCTCAACCCCTGCCGAGCGTGTTGGGCCTTTCACCCCCACAGAGCAGCCATCGTGGGCTTTACATGGGTCTGGGAGCGTTGATTGTAGTGGCGGTTCTGGTCGCGGCCGGGCTTTACTTACCGCGCAGAAGTAAAGTGAGTGCCGAGGGAAAAGCCGGTTCGGTGGTGAAGACAGAAGCGAGCAACTTGCCTTCCGCATCCAGCGGGGCTTCCAGCGTTGCAAAGGAATCGATCGATACTGCCCAAACGAACTCTGGTTCGGCTTCCGCAGTCGCGGGTGCGGGCACGACTACGCTGTCTGCAGCAAACACCCCAGGGGATACGAAACCGAACTCATCCGTTAGAGAGGCTACTGGCACTGATTCAAATGCCTCAAGAACTGACAGAACCTCTGCCAAGACGGGCCTGCCCCATTCCCGTCAAAAAGGAGAGGTGGTGCCGGCTGGTGAGCGAGACAATTTGTCTCTCTCATCCGACGGTGGACAAGCCTCGGCGATAGGCCACGACTCGAACTCAACGCCTTCCGTAGCTGATGTGCAAGCCCAATCGGACAATTCCAAAGAACTTGAGGAAATGGAAAGACAGATGGATCAACTGGCAAGCCGAGCCGGCTCAGTCCACGATAGTCTCGAGAATCTGCGGCGGCAGCAAACTGCGCAGGGTTTGGGGCTACGTGGTGATATTGCTTCCACCCAGGAACGGATGAATACCTACCTAGGCAAGGCCCAGGCCGCGATGCGAAAAGAAGACATAAGAGGCTCCAAAAAGTATATGGACTTGGCCGAACCGGAGATCGAGAAACTGGAGAAATTTCTCGGTCGGTGATGACATCTGACAGGTTGATCCAGTTA
>QIAH01000486.1 GCA_003225465.1 Acidobacteriota bacterium
ACTTCAGCAGGATCTACAGAAAGTGAACAGACGGGCGTGGTGATCGTACTAATGGGAGTATCCGGCTCGGGCAAGACAACGGTGGGCTCGCTGCTCGCGCGGGAATTGCACTGGGACTTCGCCGACGCCGATGATTTTCATTCCGTCGCGAATATCGAGAAGATGAGTGCGGGGATTCCACTGACCGATGCGGACCGGGCGCCATGGCTGGATACGCTCCGCGCCCTGGTTGCGCGCTGGATCGCAGAGAAGAAGAACGCGGTGCTGGCCTGCTCAGCATTGAAGCGGTCCTATCGCAGCGTTCTGCAGGTGGATGAACGAGTCCACTTTGTATACCTCAAGGGAGACCGCGATCTCTTCTCGCAACGTTTGCTCGATCGGCACCATCACTACATGAAACAGCAGATGCTCGATAGCCAGTTGCTGACCCTTGAACCACCGCTGGATGCTATCGTCGTGGATGCGAACGCGACACCGGAAAGCATCGCGAGCGAGATTCGCAGACAACTAGACTTGACCTAGGCTTACGATCTTGCCTCTTACCGACTTCACCGCCGGCAGTAGTGCCCGTATGGAAGACGTAGTCGTGCGAACGCTCACCTGGCGGCTCGTGACGTTTCTGTTTCTCCTTTATATCGTGGCGTACCTGGACCGCATCAACCTCGGGTTTGCGGCGTTGCAGATGCAGCAGCAACTCGGATTCACCGATGCCGTCTATGGCTTCGGAGCGGGAGTATTTTTCGCGGGCTATTTCCTCTTCCAGGTGCCTAGCAACCTGGTGCTCGAGCGCGTGGGAGCTCGCCGCTGGATCGCCGTCCTGATGATCCTGTGGGGAATTATCTCCGCGTCGATGGCATCAGTCACGAGCGTCAGAAGCTTCTATGCTCTGCGCTTTCTCCTGGGCGCGGCGGAAGCGGGTTTCTTCCCGGGCGTCATTCTGTATCTCAAGAATTGGTTCCCGGCGAGGGCCCGAGCTCGTACGGTGGCGCGCTTCATGACCGCCGCGCCGCTTTCGGGAGTCGTGGGGGGACCGTTGTCGGGAGCGCTGCTGGGATTGCATCACAAGGCTGGCCTCGCGGGATGGCAATGGATGTTCCTGCTGGAAGGAATTCCCGCGATCGTGCTGGGTGCAGTTGTGTGGGCTTACCTGGTGGACCGGCCCGCGCTGGCGCATTGGCTCACTGAGGAGCAACGCGAGTGGTTGCAACAGACCCTGCTTGCAGAAGCGAACGCGTCGCCAGAGTCGGAATCGAACGCATTGGCTGCTTTTCGCATGGGAAGGATTTGGATTCTCGCGCTCGTCTACTTCGGAGTGAACACAGTGTCGTACGGCGTGAGCATGTGGCTGCCGAATCTCATCAAAAGTCTGGGCGGGATGAGCAATTTCACAATCGGCGTGCTGTCGGCGATTCCCTACGTGGCGGCAGCAATCACGATGGTGTTCGTGGGATTAAGTTCGGACCGCTCCGGCGAGCGACGGTGGCACGCGGCCGTGCCCGCGTTTGCCGGCGCTCTCGCCATCGGACTTGCGGGCGGCACGACCTCTCTGGCGACGGCAGTTGCGTTGGTCAGTGTCGCGGTAGTGGGCGTCTTTTCGATGATGGGCCCGTTCTGGGCGATGCCGACTGCGCTTCTGTCAGCAACGACTGCGGCCGCCGGGATCGCGTTCATCAATTCCGTGGGGAACCTCGGAGGATTTTTTGGCCCGTACATCATCGGACTGGTGCGCACCTCCACGGGACAGTTCCGCGGCGGACTGCTGGTGGTGGCGGGTGCGCTGGCAATGAGTGGAGCATTGGTATTGACGGTAAAGTTGAGCCGCAAACCTCCCTCCTCGTGAACATCTGTGCGCTCTGCATGTACTAACCGAACCTTGCTGCGGAATTCTTTCGGGACTAAGGTGCGGGAAGATTGCAACGCAAGTGGTAGGTGAGCCGGATCGACTTGAGTCGCCGCAACTGCGACGAGTGATCGCACTCCCCCGCGATCCGATCGTACGTCGAGTCTTTCTCGCCCGAGACCAGTCTCGCTAGCGAGCGGTTCGTTCGTCCTCCCCAATTTGTCGACCCTGCCTGCCCGGAGTTCTTCGAGCTCCGTCCTTCGGAGGATTGCCATGTTGCACCGCAGCGTCATTGTTCGATATTTGTGTGCCATTCTGTTTGTGGTTGCGCCCAGATAGCCTCGCGAATCTTGTCGCAGTATGAGAATCTCAAGGAAGAGACCTGAGACAACTTCGAGCACCCACTTGCCAGCAAGAGGACTGTGTCGGATTCCACCCCAAGTCACCGTCAACTGAGCAATATCAAGCGAAGAACAGCAGCCTATCTTCAGCCTCCCCGACGTGGCAGCGCAAGCATTCGTGTTATCTTAAGCCTGCGACCATCCCCGCACAGAACTGTCCTCCCCTGAAAGCCATGCAGCATTCGTCCGCAGGAATCTCCTCGGATGCGTCTGCAAGGTATCTGTGGGACAGGGGCAGTGGTACCTGAAGTGCTATGGTGGATTCGTTGACATCCCAAAATCCCAGGCTGATACTCCGCTTAAGGTGGTCCCGCTCCACTCGTCATAAGATCCCGATCTTAAGCGGGGCGAAAAGCTCGTCTTACCCTGCACTCTCAAAGTAGAAACCGATCTACCTATCGCTGGGGAAGACTGTAACCGGAGGAGAGAATATGTTGTGGAAGCAGGTTATGGATCGTTTCGGAAAAAAGAACTTATGGGTCGTGGGTCTTTCGGCTGTTGTAATGGCCGGTGTCGCCTGGATCGCCGTCCCATTGGCGAAGTCGCATAGAAATGCCGCGCCGGCGCAGACGGCCTTCAATAGCTCCGCGATCGATGCCGCCGGAAGCGCGCGCGTCGTCCCCAGCTTCGGGCCCCAGCCGCTCTCCTTCGAGCCAAACCTGGGTCAGACCGATCCGCAGGTGAAATTCACCGCTCGCGGCAGCGGATACGCGCTATTCCTGACTCCGGCAAAAGCTGTGGTGTCGCTAGTTTCGCCCGATAAAACCAGTTTGCGCTCTGTCAAGCAGCGCCCGAGCCCATCATCCGCGAGCACCGGGGACGTAGCGCCGCCGTCCCGGCGGCTGTCTTTGCGGGCGTCCCGCCCGCAACCGCGATGGCGAGACGCCCTCGGGACAGCCGGCAGGATGCCGGCGCTACACCAATCTGTCCTGGGGATGGAGTTTGTCGGCGCCAAGGACCAGGCAGAAATCGCGGGGATCGATCTAGTGCCGGGTGTCAGCAATTATTTCATCGGAGACGATCCGCACCGATGGGCGAGCGGCGTGCCTCACTACTCGCGAGTTCGGTACCGCGGTATTTATCCCGGGGTCAATCTCGAGTTCCGCAGCAACGGCCCGGAGTTGGGGCTTGGTTTCATTGTGCAGGCTGGGGCGGATCCGGGGCGCATCCATCTTCGTTTCACCGGTGCGAAAAGTCTAAACACTGATGCCAATGGCAACCTGGCAGTCGCAGCAGAGACGGGCGAATTGCGTTTCCCCAGGCTGCTTGCCTACCAGGAAGTCCAAGGAAAGCTGCAACCGGTAGACGCGAATTTTGAGGTTCGCGATAGCGATCAGGTTGTCCTTGCATTGGGACCCTATGACCGTACTCGGGACTTAATCATCGAGTCCACTTCTGCGGATGGTGACGTCGCACGGGTAGGGTTACGGAAAACAAGTCAGTCCTCCCGGCTGTTGTATCTCGCATGGCTGCCACTGGTCGGCATCGCGCTAGCCGGCGCGGGTGCGCTGCAACGAAAAAGAATCTTGGCGTCACTGCTTCTCTTGCTGTCGCTTTCCGGCCTGGCTGTCATGATGGCCTGTGGCAACGGTAAAGGCGGAAGCGGCGGAGGAGGCGGCGGTGGGGGTGGTGGAGGCGGCGGAGGCACCCCGGCGACTTTGGCCTTCGGTACTTATCTCGGTGGATCAGCGGAAGACGAGGGCTTGGCGATAGCAGTGGACGGCAGCGGAAACGTCTTTATCGCCGGAGAGTCCGCATCGAGCAATTTTCCCGGCCCGCCCGCACCCGGATTTGCTGGAGGCGCCCACGACGCTTTTGTAACCAAGCTCAACTCCAGCGGCGCTGTCCAGTTCACCACGTTCATCGGCGGTACGGGGGACGACGCGGCCACCGGCGTGGCGCTCGACAGCAGTGGAAATATCTTCATGGCTGGGAATACGCGTTCCGGGTCTAGCTTTCCGCCCAATGTTGCGCATGGAGGGCTGGGTGGACAGGATGCTTTTGTAGCGGAGTTTACTTCCGGCGGCACCCTCAGCGGCGTAGCGGTGTTAGGTGGTGCATTCGACGATACCGCGGAAGGTATCGCCATCGACGGCAATGGAAATATCTATGTTGCAGGTGAGACCGATTCAAACAATTTTCCCGTTTCTTCCGCATTTCAGGGTGCATTCGCCGGCGGGGTGTCTGACGCCTTCATAACGAAGCTTCCATCGGTAACGTCCTCGACCTTGAGTTTTT
>QIAH01000316.1 GCA_003225465.1 Acidobacteriota bacterium
AATTGGCGCACACGATCGTGACGGTTCTTCAACCTTTAAAACCAGTCGTGTCGTGATTACAGTGCCTCTCGCAATCTTGAAAGCGCCTCCAGGAGAACTCGGCGCCATTCAGTTCACGCCAAGGTTGCAAAAAGAAAAAGTCGCAGCTTTGGATAAATTGGAAATGGGGAAAGTGATACGCCTGGTTTTTAAATTCAAGCAACGGTTCTGGGAAAGAATTTCGCCTGCGAACGGGGAACAGACAATGGCAAACATGAGCTTCCTTTTGTCACAAGACGACTGGTTTCCGACCTGGTGGACAGCAATGCCTGAGAAGACGCCCATCATAACCGGCTGGGCGCCATTCGACTGTGCAGAGCGGCTAACGTCAAAAAGCGCTGTCTTTGTGGTCAATCAAGGGCTGGAAACTTTGGGCCGACTGCTGACTATCGGAGTTGGGGATCTTCAACACAGCTTGGAGGACGCCTATTCTCACGACTGGCAAAGCGATCCCTTTTCGCGCGGTGCGTACAGCTACGGCAAAGTGGGAGCCGACGGAGCACAAGAAGCTTTAGGCCGCCCTGTCGAGAACACCCTCTTCTTCGCTGGCGAGGCAACGGACACTTCAGGACACAATGGAACTGTGCACGGGGCCATTGCGAGTGGGTACCGAGCTGCTGAGGACGTGCTGCGGGGACTCGTTGACAACAGCTGACGCAGTCAATCGGGGCGAGCCTCATTTGTTTCCGTATTCTGCGACCGCTCGTTTCCGCCTGGGGTATGAAGGCGATCTCCTACCCACCAAAGCAACAACGAGACTGAAATCCATCCCAGGGTCGCGACCGGAAGCACCAGCCATGTGCTATGCAGCGGTTCAAGTTGCCATACTACGAAGGCGAAAGCGAATAGTGCGACACTTCCCAACGCGGCACCCGCGGCATCGACCGCGACGGCTCGTCTCCCGGACAGTTCCGCATTCTTTTGCCCCTCACGCCGGGCTTTTCTCCTTTCATGCTTTTCGATCAGCGTCGCGCTTGCCGGAAAAATGGCTGGGAACGCAAGAAACAGTCCTCCCACAACCGGCCCAAATGTTTTGGCGATGACGCCGGCGATTGCGGTGATGAGCCCTCCAAACATGAAACGAACCGCATATTCATACCACTTGGTTTCGCCCGCCGCCGAAAAGTCGAGGTGAACCTGCATTGCTATCGCAACCAGGCGAAATACAGTGCGAAGGATACGCCAAACCAGATTGGAACTGCACAGAGAGTAACCACGGCTGCCCCCGCTTTGTAGCGCGTCATCAGCCAGCTCACACAACTCCCGTAGAGGAGGAACGCGATTGCTCCGGCAAGCATGGAGCGCGCTTCCAAGGCAACGTAGGCTGCGCCTTCAGATACGATTGTGAGCCCTAAAGTGGCCAGCGCCACGGAGGGCGCAGCACCAAATAATCCGGCAAAGCTCTTGGGCTTGAGGATATCGCCGATCACCGCAAACACAGAAACCACAACCCCGCCGATCAGGAAGCGGATGAGGATCTCGTGCATTGCAACTCCTGGCGGGCTACCGCATCCCGGATTTCACCAGCTTGCGCGCACGATCAGGTCCTTTGAGGGCGAGTACCTTGTATTCCTCGCGCGACAGCTTGTGGTAGTTCACAAAAAACTCCTCAAGTTCCCGGCAAAATTCCTCGCCTAGGTCGCCGACGGTTTTGATATCTGCCCAGCTGTGCGCATCTTGTTCCACCGCGATGATCCGGTCATTCCTCTCCCTGTCCTTCTTGTTGCCCTTCATGATCTGCTCGCCTTCGATCACACCGATCGGACGACACTTGAGCATGCATCCTGGGAACGCCGGCTCATCCATGAGCACGAGAACGTCGATAGGATCTCCGTCGTCGCCTTTGGTGGACGGAACAAATCCGAAATCATAGGGAAAGGCCATTCCAGCAGGCAGGACCTTCTTCAGCTCGAATGTGTGTTCGTCGGGATTGAAGGCAAACTTGTTTCGGCTGCCTTTTGGAGTTTCGACGACGACTCGAAGCAGTTGCTTATCTTGAGAAACAAGCGGGTCAAGGCGCGACGGATCCGCCAGCCCATTCTTCTTGCCCATTTGACCTCCAAGCCGCTGAAAAATAGATGCGCGTTGCGAGTGGAGGGTTTGATCGCTCCCGGGGCCTACAGTCGTCATTCAGGCGCGGTCGGGCATTACTTCGATGTGCAGCGCACAGACATGTCGATAGAGTAACCATCTAGATACTAGGAGACTTCATGCTGAGGATCAGGGGAAACAAAGAGTTTGTTCAGTGGTGGGAGCATTGGATGTCCCGAATTCACGCGAATCGCAGCGGGCCTCAAACGAAGCCCACCGATAGGCCAAGTAAAGAATCCGGACGTGAGAGCAAACAGCGTGCGAACAAACAAGGCGAGATAAAAAGCACCGTGCAATCCACATGGAACGGCGCTTTTTTCACAGATCCGGCAGCCCGATTAACTCGGTCAATTCAATGCTGAGATCCAAATTCGTGGCTCTTCAAAGTTGCGCATCGAAACATCGAGGGTCTGGCAAGGAGGGAACTCAGGTAACACCTGTATTGCTAACTGTGCCCAATAGTGACACTTATCTTCTCAAGCTTCTTTCTTCAGAGTGTCTCTTGGGCTCCGCTACCCAATGGACGAGAATCGCGCGTGCTCATCAGCCTCCGTGCGTTCGGGAGGGCATTCGATGCCGATTCGCATACTGATCGCGGACGATGACCCAGCGATCCGCGGGCTTTTTCGGAGATTGCTCGAGGCACAGCCCAATTGGCAAGTGTGTGGCGAAGCGGTTAACGGAGTCGATGCTGTCGAACAAGTGAAGCAGGTAGCGCCGGACTTGGCGATCTTGGATCTGGGCATGCCGCTCATGAATGGCATTGAAGCCGCCCGAGAAATCTCGCAGAGCAATCCTGCACTTCCTATGCTTCTTATCAGCGTTCAGGAAATGTCAGATCAACTTGTTGAGGCTGCGAAAAATGCGGGGTTCAAAGGCGCGGTTACGAAGAGTCGAGGACGTGAAGTCGTGACTGGAGTCGAGGCAGTCCTTCAAAACGAACTGTTTTTCAGGCGCGACGAGTTGAGATAAAAATCCGAGAGTTCTGGTTCAAGAAGAGAAACTGCGGACGCCAAAATCGTAGCAAGCGTGTCCTTCTATTCTGCTGTAAACCTTCTATTCGCGGCTTGTTGCTGACTTAGCAGATGTCCGGGAAAAGACGCTCCAGGAACTGGAGCGGCTCGTTCAATGCGCAGACATGCTTTCCGTTGCTTTTCGGCGGCATGCGACCTCAGCGCAGGCGCTTACGCGGCGGCGGATCGATAATTGCGGCGCGCAACCTCGATGGCAATCTGCGGGAGATCCGGAAGCAACGTTAAGCCTGTTTGGATCGTTCCACCAAGCACTCGGCTTAAGGCTAACAAAGCTTCACTGCCGCAGGCAGCGCAATGCCCATTCAAGCCCTCGCTGATGACGTCGCAGTTGGCGCACAGAACGGCCTTGTGAAGGCGAACAAGATTTGCGTTGGACCATGCGTTATCACTCATCTGATTCGCTCCTGTCTGCGGAGGTAAATCGACGATCACCGATGCAGTTAAATTGCCATATCCCGTTTCGTCGTAAAAACGTTTATTCCCTGCCACATTGCGAGGATATGCCTAAGTAACGATGTCAGCGCGAAGTCGCAAAACCTTGCGCATTGAAGGCTTCTGAGAAGCGCCCGGGGAAGGTCGTTGACTATCATGCAGGACTCACCGCCCTGGGACTGGCAGACACCCAAGCCGCCGCAATGCGTGCTAGCGAACTCGTCGCCTTCTTCCTCACATTAGGCGCAGAGGGTTACGGTACAGTCTCTCCAGCAGTTTTTGAATTCCGCAAGCAACAAACCGTGGTCCGCCGAAATTAAGTCTAGGTCTGCTCGATCTGTGCTTGCTCGATAACGCAGTATTAAAATATAGTTGAAGTATAAAAACATAGCTTGTATAGTATGGGGTGAGGAGAGTATCGCATGGCAAACGAACAAAAACCGAAGCATAGTCAGAGGGCCATGAGGTACCGCCGAGTGGACGTAGCCGATCTTGATCGCGGCCGCCGTGGCAAACATCACGACCTCGTCCAGGGCATCCTCGAAGAGTTGCGGGCGGCGCCGCCGGGTGCGGCGCTCGAAATACCTTTGTCCGAAGTGGGGATCGAGCTGGCGAATCTGCGTTCCGCCGTTCATCGCGCGTCCGCGGGCAGTGGAATTACGATTGAAACACTGGCTGACGAGAGGAACTTTTACGTTTGGCGAAAGGATGCTCTGTCGCAGAAGTAACTTGCCATCGGCCCACGGGACGACCACATTCCATGTCGGTTTTGAGGGGCGTCGTCCGTGGATATAGGAGGTTTCTATGGAGAACTTGAGCCTGGATGGAAACAATCTTGAGTGGAAGAAGATGTTCCAGGAAGCCTTGGTTGAAGTAAATCCCCAGAAGCTGAAGGAAAAGATAGCTGAGTCCGAAGCGGCCATCTTTCAGAGGCTTCAGGCCCTGCAGCCTGCGTCCGATAACGTTGAAGAACTGCGCGCGTTGCAGGACGCTTCCAATGCTCTTCTCGTGTTAAAGCGGGAAGTGCTGAAATTTCCAGATTGGTGAACTGAAAGTTTTCAATTATTATCCAGCAGCTCCTGTGCTCGATGAATCAGAGTTTGGATGTTCTGCGCTTTGGAAATGACCGCGTTGACCCCGGCGTTGATGGCTTCTTTTCGTAAAGCGTCGTCAGTGTGAAGCGAACACAAAATCAGCGGCACTTGGGGCATGATTTGATGAAGTACCCGGGCGGCTTCCAGACCATTCATAACCGGCATGGAAGCGTCCAGCACAATCAAGTCCGGATTCAATCTTTGTGCTTTCTCGATCCCATCCCGCCCATCTACAGCTTCGCCACACACTACCCAGCCTTCATTGAATTCCAGAATGTTTTTCAGTGCCCGTCGAATGGCGGGATTGTCGTCGACGACCATGATTCGTTTTGGCACTGTCGAATGATCGTTCTCTAGTTGCGTCAATTTTTGCAATCAGGTGTAGGCCGCACAGCGCATCGGTGTGAACCAGAAGTTTGCCGGAAGAAGCAGTTCTTACGGATGGAGGCATTGCTGCGAAACATCCACCCCATGCTACAACCCGCTCCGACTATTGTCCGGCAGGTGCATGCAGATCTGGCGCTGATTTGGGCGGCGTCATTCCCTCAGGCTGCTGATCCGCGCTCTTGGCCCTAATCGAGGCGTCTCGAATGTCGATCAGGTCTTCGCGGGGATTTTCCGGGCAAACTGCTACGGGGATTTGTTGGAAACGCAGCGCTCGGATGGCCGGGAGGGGCTTCGGTTCTTGCATTTCCGACCGCCCCAACAGCGAAGGATTCGTGGGTTTAGATTTCACGGCCGAGTCGCACTGGATTGATTTGTCTGGCGCGGGCTGAGTCCAGCCGGCAGATGTGCCCAAAAGCGTAAAAGAAAAAACCAGCGCAATCCCGCCTATGTTACGCATATTGTGCCTTCCCAACGGGCGGCGCGAACTTGGTTTACGAAGTGTGAACGATTTTCCTGTCTTTGTCTAAAACTGTCTATACAGATTTCTGTGTAGCGCGTCTGTATCGTGAGCCGCACATTGTGTGTCATCTACTACGGCTAAGGCCAGTTTTACAGCGAACCCTTCAGGCGGAATTTGCACGTTGGCACGCATTTTCTGCGATCCTCCAAATGGGCGTCTATGCGTAAATTAGTCATTGTCCGACGAGACTCCTGGCAATTACTTTGCAAGTCAAGATGGGCCGACGGAAAACCTCATGTTTCACGGCAACCCCAGTATGGAATCAGAGTTCAAACGGCCTTTTTCAAGAGGAGGAGATGCAATGCGGAAATTGTTCACGATGATCTTGCTGGTACCGCTAAGCGGAATCGGTCTTCAAGTGGCGGCCCAGCAGCCCCGGCAACATGCCGACCAATCCAGTTCTCAACCACAGCAGCAGACCAATGCGAGTAGCCAGCAATCAGCCCAAACGTTTCAGGGAAAGATCGCGAGAGCCGATGAGCAGCTTGTTTTCTGGGATCCGTCTTCGCAGACCGCATACCAGGTTGATGACCAGAGCAAAGTCGCGCCTTACGAGGGTAAGAACGTGAAGCTGACGGGTACGGTGGATACAAAAACGAATACCCTTCATGTGGTCGATGTCGCGCCAGCTGGAAAATAGGGTCAGTCCAAACAATATTTCCAGGATTAGCCGGGACGATGCGAAAAACGCGTTCCGGCTTTTGGTTGTGCGCCCGCCGAGATGCGTTGACCTCAGTCGTGAAATCCAGATCTGCGAGCCTAGTCCTCTTCGTGTGGCGCTTTGTGGGTGTTGCAGAGCAATGCGACAGGGAAGGATCGGAAGACGTCGCCCACGACCAGTGTGTTGTCAGTACTCTCGAGGGTTTGCCCTTGATCCTCAAAGATGGGAAACCATCGCTTGGGCGCTTCCTTGGGTAGGACAACCCGCGTCTCCTCACCCGGATTTACGGGGATGAGCCGACCGTCCGCCCCGAAAAGTCTGCTGGTGAAGCGCGGTACAACGACCAGGCTCCAGTCGCCGCGGAAACGGCGGGCAAACGCAATCACACAGTCCTGATGGGGTCCCTCGACCTGCATCGGAAAGTAGTCGCCTTTCAATAGCAAAGAAGCATGGCTTTTTCGAAACTGCAAACCATGTTTCATGACGTACATTTTGACTCGGCCATCTTCCCAATTTGCAAGCAGGTTAGCGAGTGTTGCGCTCCCGTGCTCGAGGCTTGCAAGCATTTCCCGCCGTTGATGAAAGTTGACGGGCTGGCGGTTGTCGGGATCCACGAGCCGGAGGTCCCACGATTCGGTTCCTTGGTAAAAGTCAGCGACGCCGGGAGAAGCCAGCTTTACAACTAATTGCGAAAGGCTATTCAATGCTCCGTGGTAAGCGATCTTTCTGGCGAATGGCTTAAAGTCCTGCAAGAAACGATTCTCAGGAGATTCCCGAAGAATAGCGTGCACAAAGTCGACCAGAGCTTGCTCGTGCTCCAAGTTCGGAATGGTCCACCGCGTATGAACCATGGCCTCGCGCACCGCCTTAATCATGAAATCCTGAATGCGACGGATGTAGCACGCGCAGGCTGTGTCTTCCACAGGCCAGGAACCGAGCAGAGTCTGATACAGCAATGTCTCTTCATTCCGCTCTGGAGCCCGGATTCCTTTCACCTTGCGGGATTTGCAAGCGTTCCAAGCACTCCAGTCATTCAGATGACGTTCCCATTCCTGCGGTAATTCGGAAAGAACATTGATTCGGGCTCGAACATCTTCTGAACGCTTGGCATCGTGTGTCATCGTGGCATTCATGCTAAAAGGCCACTTTTGGTGACGAACCTGCATAACTTGGTTAAAGCTCGCTAGCGAGAGGTCAGTAGAGTCGGGAGAGGACCCAACCTCGTTTAGGGAAATGAGCCGGTTGTACACGTAAAGGGCCGAATCCTCCACGCCTTTGGCGGTGATCGGACCCGTGAATTGTTGCCATGTCATCACAAACGCAAGGCGAGCCTCGCGCTCTTCCGGCCACAAATGCGGTCCAGGTTGCAGCAAGAGTACTTCGCGAACAAATCGAAAACATGCCGCGTCCATGCTGGGGTTTCTTCGCTGTGCCTCCCGTAGCGCTCTCTCGATAGCTGATCGGTCCTGTGTTCTGATTTCGAAACCACGAATATACGTACGGTATGGCTCCAAACAGGCAGTTGTTTCGACCAGAGATTGAGTGAGTTCTCCACGCACCAGTTCTCGGGCATACCGGTCGTGCGCAGCGAGCACACTAAGATATCGACCCAAGGTGCGCATTTCGACGGCCAGCACACTATCCATGACTTGCTTCTTTTTTCTGTAGACGAGGTCTCGGTAGTGCACACGCTCATTGATGAACCGCGAATAAATCTCCTCCAGAACTGGCAGATTGGACGCATCCACGTAGAGACCGTTGACGGAGTTTAGAAAGTCATATCCCGTTGTCCCATGAACCGGCCACTCAGCAGGCAATGTCTCTCCTGACGAAAGAATCTTCTCCACCACGACATAAAAATCTTTCGGCCGCGCCCCCGGCTCAGGGTGTGTTCTTTCCTGCAAACGCCGGAGATACCCAACTGGATCGCGCAAGCCATCGATGTGATCTACACGGAATCCGGTAACCATGCCCTTGGTGGCCAGGCGTAAAACGACCGAGTGAATGGCCTCGAACGTCATGGGGTCTTCTACGCGCAAGCCGACCAGATCGTTGATCGTAAAAAAACGGCGATAATTGATTTCTTGATTGGCGGTTCGCCAAAAAGCCAGCGCATAGGCCTGATCGGAAAGTAATTGGTCGAGTAGGACGAAGGTCGACCGCACGCCTTTTCGGCCATTGAACAGGCGAACATTCCCGTCCACGAATCGCTTAACTTCCGGCGAGCCGGTGTAAAGCGACCAGAGTCGTTCTTTTACGGCTTCACGATGCTGACGCCGCTCCCCGGGGGCTTCGGCTGGCGCACTTCCGGGCGACGGAATTTGTGTAATCGCCGCCAGGATGCCCTGAAACTCCAGCCAAGTTGGCGCATCGGATCCAATGACGCGCTCCAGTCGATCCTGTCGGTACCCGAGAAGTCGCCCATAGGATCGCGTTGCGATGGGCAGCGTAAAGTCGAAGTAGTTCAGGAAGAATCCGCTTCGTCCATAGGTGAGCCGCAGTTCGCGGCCCTCAAGCGCCTGCGCGTAGGGCCTTCCAAGAATTGGCAACAATACGCGATTCTCCAGAGAGCGGCTCGGCGGGTGCCAATCGACATCAAAGTGCGACGCGAACGCCGATCGAGGACCATCTTCCAGCAGATCCATCCACCAGGGATTCTCGCTCGTGGCTGCCATATGGTTTGGCACGATGTCGAGCAGTAAACCCATGTCATGCTGCTGCAACTCCCGGACGAGGCCATCGAATTCTTCATCGGTACCCAGTTCCGAATTGAGGTGAGACGGGTCTGCGACGTCATAGCCGTGCATGCTTCCGCGCTTCGCTTGCAGGAGAGGCGATGCGTAAAGATCGGTAATACCTAGCTCGTGCAGGTATGCAACCATGTCCTTTGCATCGCTAAAACGCAGATGCTGGTTGAACTGCAAGCGGTAGGTCGAGACGGGAATCCGTGGTCCACTCATGGCTCACACTGTCTGGCCGAGAAGGTAAGCAAGTCGCACATCATCACAAAGAAGAATCCGGGCAGGATGCCGTGCGCTTAAGAACGCACAAGCTTCTTGGTTGAATCTTCAGCGTTGAGATGCCTGTCACCGAAAAAGTCTGTGGAATATGACTCCCCGGTCCCATCCAACGCGTCTCAGCAGAATCCAACTGCTTTCTCCATTGCCCTACAGGAAGCTCCGCACCGAAATCCGCCACACGATCTCCGAAATTGAAGACCATATAGATCTCATTCTTACCGTAGCTACGACGCACATAAAGAGAGCCGATCTCCTCAGAACTGTTCACCTCAACGACAGATTCATCCAATTCCCGAAGTGCCGGTTCTTCCTTCCGGAGGCGGATGAGTTGACGATAAAAATCCCAAAGCATTTGGTGTGCGCCTTGCTTCCGGCGGTTGTGGTCAAGAGCGGACTGAAGAAAGGTCAACTCAGATTGCGGGTCAGGCGGTTCCCCCGCTTTGTAGAACGCAGAGAATTCTCGCCGGCGGCCTTCCTTAACAGCTTTGCCCAATGCCAGATCCGCGTGGCTCGTGAAATAGAGAAATGGCCGGGTCTCTCCGTACTCTTCGCCCATAAAAAGAAGAGGCAAGTACGGGGACAGCACTACCACACCAGCTGAAAGTTTCTGTGCCTCTAGAGGAAGTAATGTGCTCGAACGCTCGCCCAACATGCGGTTGCCGACCTGGTCGTGGTTCTGCGAGAAAATAACCAACTGCGACGGACGAATATTGCGGGAAGAGTTTCCGTGTCGGCGCTGACGATAATGTGAATATTCACCCGTATATACGTACCCGTTTCGCAACGCCTTCTCGAGATGGCTGAGCGATCCAAAGTCCTGGTAATAGCCGAACCTTTCGCCAGTTTGCAGACTATGAAGAGCATGATGGAAGTCGTCATTCCACTGCCCGTGTAGCCCGAACCCACCGCCATCCCGCTCCCTTACGAAACGTGAGTCGTTCAGGTCGGATTCTGCAATCAGATACATGTGTCGATTGGTGCGCGCGGCAAGAACATCGACACGAGAGCTGAGCAAGGACAGAAACGGCTGTGCGCTACGATCGAAGATTCCATGGATTGCGTCCAAACGTAGCGCATCAATGTGAAAATCCTCCAACCAGGAAAGCGCATTCTCCATGAAAAAGCGGATTACCTCGTCACTATGCGCGCCATCGAAGTTTACGGCTTGGCCCCAGGGAGTTCTGTACCGGTCTGTGAAATAGGGGCCAAAGTCGCCGAGGAAATTCCCCTCGGGACCGAGATGGTTGTAGACGACATCGAGCACAACCGCGAGTCCTTGTTGGTGACAGGCATTGACAAAACGTTGTAAAGCGCGAGGTCCGCCATAGCTGTTCTGCACCGCGAAAGGGTACACACCGTCATAACCCCAATTCCTCGTTCCGGAGAACTGGGCCAGCGGCATGAGTTCGATGGCTGTGACGCCCAGGGATTTTAATTCTGAGATGTACTCGATTAAACCGTCCAGCGTGCCAGAGGGCGTGTAGATGCCGACGTGAAGCTCGTAAAAGATAAAATCCTTGAGCTCCAAGCCCCGCCAGCCTTGATCGGACCACTCAAAGTCAGACAGATCGAGCACTTGGGATGGACCGAACACGCCGTCAGGTTGGTAGCGTGAAGCGGGGTCTGCTCTCTCCTTCTCACCGTCGAGCTTGTACACGTATTGCGTGCCTGGCTGAAAGGCAGCAAACGCGCCGTGAAAATAGCCATGCGGCTGACGGGTGAGTTCCAGGGAGCGGTTTTCGTCCGGTATTCGAACATCAACCCGTCTCGCGTTAGGAGCCCAGACCAGGAATGTACATTCGCCATCGCGAGCGCAGGAAGCTCCCAATCGCAACTCACTTGAGATCGGAGCATCCGCGCGTGGATTCGTCAGCCCTGCTTCGCCATTCAGTTGAACTTTGGCCACTCGATGCTTTGGACCTTTCTACTCGCGAACGAAAGCACTCAGCTATTAGGGCGTGAGGGTGCAACGTCAGGGACCGCCTTCAGTCGATCAGAGCGCTTCCACGAACAGGATTTCTTTTTTACACTCAAAACTTCTATCAAAATGGATAACCGCAAGCTCAGGCATCCAGTGAACCCCTTAGACGCAAATGAAGAAGCATGTACGTTCAACCTAATATCGATTCCGCGCATCTTAAAAGTTCCAGTTCACCAATAGGCAGGGAATAGTGTGCAGACTGCGATAACCCCCACGACTGCCTTCAGCACGGTTCAAGCAAAAGCACCGTTCGAATTCAAATCGGCAGCCCACTTGCTGTTCATCGAGCGTGAGCGGGCAAGTTCCATTGATGAACTCCTGAGGGCTCTTCAATCCTGCCCGGAGGAATCGATTTTCCAACATACATTTCGTACTCTCGAGGAGCACCATTTCATCAAAGAAGGATTTTCTAACGACTTTGCGCATTGGGCCTACACGGAGTTGGGAGAGGTCGGATTGGGAGAACGACTTGCCAGCCTCGATGTGCGAGAGTTTACATCACTGGCTGCGCTGCGTGAGCGGCTGGTACAGGTCGTGGAGGAGTTTGCCTCCGAACATCCCAAGTCGCGTGAGCGCACAGCTCCCATGCCATTTTACTTCTGTTCTTCCAAGACGATTGTTCTGCAAACTCAACGCCACGCCGCGAATCTTCTAGAGTTCATCGATGGTCTCCGGCAAGTAAGCCTGCACTCTATTCATTATCACTTCATAGAGGCGCGGCTCCGACGAAAACTGGAATCGAATGACTTCTCGATCTGGCTGCTGAGAGATTTGGGATTAGAGCGTGAATCTGTTCTTCTCAATCACATCGACATTTACACATCGACGCTGGAAGGCGTGCGTCGCAAGATCATCCAGATTCTACAGAACGCGGTTCACTAAACTTTCTAAGCGAGGCACACCCATGCAGGATTTGGGCCGTCCCACGGCGCCGCAGCCGGATTCTTCTTCGCCGGCGGCCGAAGCGAGCGTAAGAAATGCGCAAACTCAAGCCGGCACTCCTGCGCCGGCTCGAGAGCGTCGCAAGCCGCGTATCTCGGAGACGCCACCGGCGGCCCCGCCAGCTCCGCGATTGGCCGATTACGAGTCAATCATAGGCAAATCCCAGCTCGACGAGTTGCGGTTCGTGGCGAGCCCGTTACGAGGAAAAAGGGTGAAGATGGTTAACTCGACTGCGATGGGTGGCGGAGTGGCCGAGATGTTGAATCGACTCGTGCCCTTACTCGACGAACTCGAGATCAAAACTGGCTGGGAAGTCATTACAGGCGGGAATGACTTCTTCGAAGTAACGAAAGCGTTTCACAATGCATTGCATGGTGGGGAGTTCACTCTGACACAGCAGGCTCGGGACGTTTTTATGTTGCATACCGAGCAGAACCGCAAACGGATGAGCTTCGACGAAGACCTTGTTGTCATTCACGATCCCCAACCCGCTGGCCTGATCTCCTCAAAAGCGGGCAAGTCTAGCCATTGGGTATGGCGCTGCCACATCGATCTCTCACATCCGAATCGGGATGTGTGGAGTTTTCTTCATCCCATGGTTGAGCAATATGACGCGGCCGTCTTCTCGTCTCCAGCATTTGCTCGCAGCCTGGCGATCCCGCAGGCTCTGTTTTATCCGTGCATTGATCCATTGTCCGAAAAAAACAAAGATCTCGACGAAAAATACATTCAGGAAGTCTGCGACAACTTCGGTGTGGATCGTTCACGCCCCATAGTTACGCAGATTTCGCGCTTCGACCGTCTCAAGGATCCTCTTGGCGTTATCAAGGCCTACAAGATGGCCAAGAAATACGTCGATTTTCAATTAGTGCTGGCGGGCGGAGGCGCCTCGGATGATCCCGAGGGCGCCGTCGTTTTGAAAGAAGCGCAGGAGGCTGCAGGTGATGATCCCGACGTCATCATTCTGGAACTTCCACCGTGGTCGGCGCTGGAAATCAATGCCCTTCAGCGTGCTTCCACAATCATCGTGCAAAAATCCCTTAAAGAGGGATTCGGGCTGACGGTGACTGAGGCACTCTGGAAAGCAAAGCCGACCATCGCCAGCGCAGTAGGTGGTATTCCGACGCAAGTGATCGACAAACACACCGGATTGTTGGTGCATTCGGTGGAAGGTTGTGCATATCAGATCCGGTATCTGTTGACGCATCCAGAATTCGGCGCTCAGTTGGGCCGCAACGGCCGCGAGCACGTCAAAGAAAATTTTCTAATGACGACGAACGCCCGGCGGTGGGTAATGTTGTTCCGTATTCTTTCCTCATCCAATGCGTAGCCATTGAAACACGTGAAGCTCGTATAGGCCTCAGCCACCCCTTGGGCTCGAAACCTAGGTATCGCGCTTCGTTTCTGTGAATCACTCGAAGTCCTTCGGAAAATCAGCGCCATAAGAGCCTCAGTTCAAATGGGAGACCCCCAAAACTGCACGCCGGATTCAGGGTAACACTGGATACTGTCGCTTGCCCCTGTATCTACGGTCCTTGCTTGATGGTATTGCAACGGGCTAGACGAATAGGGTGGTACCGAACAGAGGAGGCTGACCGCGCCTTCTCATGCAACACTTGAAATCCCTTTCGCTCTGCTGAGGAACATCCTCAGCAGGCGGGTTTTTGCTCATGGAGGCACAGGTGATTCGTAAAATCTCATCTGGTCAGTACCGGTTATATTCGCGCAAGAAGAATCCTAAGACGGGACACAGGCGGAACCTCGGAACCTTTCGAACTCGCAAGGCAGCTGAAGCTCACGAGCGAGCAGTCCAATACTTCAAAGGACACTGAATGAGTGTTGATAAGCATTCCGAAATTGCTAATTCCGAGATAAGGAGGCACCCATGAAACTCGTGAACGGAATTTTGGCGGGACTCTTGATGTCTGGAGCAGCACTTGCGCAGCAAAGCACCGGTGCGACATCGCCGCCCCAAAATAACCCATCTGCAAGCCAGTCTGGTACTTCCAGCGTCCCTCAAACGACGGCGTCTCCGCGGTTCGCACCAGGCACGGTAATTCCCGTAGAGCTGACAAAATCAATTGACGCCAAGAAGGTGAAGAGCGGAGACAATGTTGAGGCACGGGTGACGCAAGATCTGAAAGCAGGGAACGGGCAGGTAATTGTGCCCAAAGATACGAAGGTCATGGGGCACGTGACCGAAGCCCAACCTCGCAACAAGGAGCAGAAGGAATCACAGGTCGGCATAGTTTTTGATCACGCCGTCATGAAGAACGGGAGCGACGTTGCCATGCCGATGTCGATCCAAGCCATCATTGGTCCGACCGCATTGAACCCTGTCTCAAACAACGCTGGTGGCGCCGCCGGCCAATCGACTCCACCCTCCCCGGCCGGTGGAATGCCGACTGGCAACGCTGGCGGCCGATCGACGGGAATGGGGAGCAGCGGCAGTCCTTCTACGGTTTCCCCATCTTCTGCTGGAGGAGAGGCCCCTGCTGAAGCGCAGCCTGGAACAGGGTCGAATCAGCCCATCACAGCGAGTACTCAGGGCGTTGTGGGTATTTCAAACCTCAAGCTGTCCCCTACGGAAGACGGCAAAACGGGGTCGGTGGTCAGTTCGGAAAAAAGTAATGTCAAGCTGGATAGCGGTACGCTTATGCTCCTGCGGGTCAATCAGTAAGAAGCCCGTCCTGACATGGGAAAACGGGAAGACAAATCCAGCTGCGAAGTTCAGGCCACTTCCTCGGTCCCGCGTGTACTTCCCGAGGAACAGCAGGCACTTTTCCGCGAGGTCCTTACTCTCTTCGAGAATGTGCATCTTCCATACGCAGTTGCGGGAGCGTTCGCTCTGCGGCAGCACACAGGGATCTCTCGCTTCACGAAAGACCTGGACATCTTCTTAAGCACCCAAGCAGCATCTGCTGCCTTAGCCTGCCTTGAGAAGCGCGGTTTTCAGTGCGAAGTATGCGATCCCGTTTGGCTCGCCAAAGTGCACAGGGATGATTATTTTGTCGATTTGATCACTGGGATGAGCAACGCTGTCATTGCCGTTGACGACTCCTGGATTGCAAGAGCACACCCCGCCAAAGTCTGTGGAGTCGACACGAGGGTGTTGGCGCCGGAAGAATTGTTGGCCTCCAAGCTTTTTGTCACACGGCGAGAACGGTTTGATGGAGCTGATATAGCACATATCATTTTTGCCTCGCGTGGAAAGCTGGACTGGGAACGTGTACTGCAACTAGCAGGGGAGCATTGGGAGCTCGTTCTCTGGTCTCTGACGCTGTTTCGCTACGTCTATCCAGCCCAGAGTGTTTACGTTCCCCAGTCTCTATGGCGAGACTTGCTGGCCAGATTCTCTGAGGAAGTGAATTCACCGAAGGAAGGCGCAAGGTTTCGCGGCAGCTTGATTGACGATGCAATGTTTGCAATCGATGTGGAAGAGTGGGGCATGGATAACATCCTTCAGGAGCATCGCAACCGGCGCACAAAAATCGAACCGCTGCCCGATGTTCGTTCCACCTGATCCCGATTGCCCTCTGAAGGCTCAATGAGAATTGCAGCCACTGCCGATCTGCACTTTGCGCCCGCGAACCAGGTGGTCTTGCGCGACCAGCTCAGCCGGGCTCGCGATGAAGCTGATGTTCTGGTTCTGGCAGGTGACCTGACCAACTATGGGCAGCCTGCTGAAATGGAGCCCCTCCTCAACGCTCTGGTCCGACTTCGTGTGCCAACGATCGCCGTGCTGGGCAATCACGACTACGAGTGCGGGAAAGAGCAAGAACTGATGCGAATGATGACCTCGGAAGGGATCAAGGTCCTTGACGGAAGCGCGTACGAACGTGATGGTGTGGGCTTCGCAGGTACGAAGGGCTTCGTTGGAGGATTTGGCAGGGGCGTTCTGACCGCCTTCGGGGAACCCGAAATCAAGACCTTCGTGCGGGCGTCCATTGACGAAGCCCTCAAGCTGGAGCGTGGAATGTCTCAACTGCGTACACCCAAGCGTGTCGTCGTGCTGCACTATTCTCCCATCGCTGCCACGGTACGCGGCGAGGACCCTGAAGTCACACCGTTCTTAGGAACTTCCCGACTTGCGGAGGTGATAGATCGTCACGGAGCTGATCTCGTTGTGCATGGCCATGCACATCATGGAACTCTGGAAGGTCAAACGCTCGCCGGCGTGCCTGTACGTAACGTTGCTATTACTCTTTTGCAGGCGCAGCCAAACCCATCTACTTATCGAGTTTTTGACATCTAGTCGGATCCGAACCTAGTAAATCGGGTGGGCGACATTTTCAGCCGCCCCCTTTGCACTCTACTAACGTTGCACTTGTATCTCATTCACAACCTGCTGAACGTTAGGGGTGTTCTTGGCAAGTTCCTGCGCTTCCTGGCGCTGGGTCGGGCTCTTGACCGAACCTTTTAAGGTCAGTACTCCGTTCTTTGCCTTGTAACGGATGTTCTGCTTGTCTAAACCTTTTGAGATCAGAACCGCTTTGAAGTTATTTTCGATGCCATCATCGAGACTCGATTCCATCTTTCGCGCCTCGCCTTCATTTCCCACCGGTTCTACGCTGATCTCATTGGCAATCACTCGTGAGCCGGCGCTCGCCTGGGCAATATTGCCAGCCTTGTTCTTGGCGTCATCGGAATGTAGAGTTCCCCCCAAGGTGATGGTGTTCTTGCTGGTGTCCTCGGTGACGGTGACATCCTTCAGATCCGCTTGTTCGAGTGCGGTCTTTACGCGATCTCTGTAATTGGAGTTCGTTTTGTTGCACGCTGTCCCGAGCAACGCAACCCCTATTAACGTGGCACATGCGAGAAGGGAATAACCCCTTGTTATTCGTGCTTTCATCAGATTCATATCGCTCCCTTTTTCGGTGAGACCTATCCCCTATCGATCTCGCCGAGGTGGCGGAACACGGTCCGCCTATGCTCATAACCAGAGATCTATCGTAGGAGTCACGCTTTAAGGGGGTCGATCCATCGGAGACCTGACTTCCTCGATGGCCGAACCCTAAACTCTCAGTACAGGAAGACCCCGAGAAACATCTGCCCGCCAGTCCTTGCCGACCGCATCCAGCGTCATTAGAGTCTCCATACCTCGTGCACCGGATGGTCTCAGAGCTTTACACCAATCACAATCGAAAATGTGAAGCTGTACGATCATTCAAACCATCTCGGGAAGAGGGCTGTATGACGAACCGTTCAACGTTTTCAAAGTGGATATTAGGGGTCGGAATTGCAGTAGCGCTGCTCGCAAGCTCCAGTTTGGCCCAATCTCAAAACGATCCGCAACCGACAACGACAACCGAGGGGTCAGCAGCCTCTCAAACAGCACCTCGCGAGAAACAGTCCGACAATACGGCGAAGTTCGAGAAAAAATCCACCAAAGAGAATTCAAAAGCAGAAACGGACATCGCTAAAAGGCTCGATAACGCGGCTCATGTTCTCGACGAGATCATGGGTACACCTGATAAAGGAATCCCGAAAGATATTCTTTCCGATGCGAAGTGCATCGTTGTGACCCCGTCGATGATAAATATTGCAGTCGGCTTCGGGGGTCGCCACGGCAAGGGGGTCGGTACTTGTCGAACGCCGCAAGGCTGGAGTGCTCCAGCGCCAATCACCATTGCCGGTGGCAGCTGGGGTCTTCAGATCGGTGGAGAAGCAACCGATCTTGTGATGCTGGTGATGAACCAGCGTGGCATGGACCATTTGTTATCCAGCAAGTTCAAGGTTGGCGCGGAGATCTCAGGCGCAGCCGGTCCCGTCGGACGCCAGGCTTCCGGAGACACAGATTGGAAAATGAAAGCTGAGGTTCTGAGTTATTCAAGATCTCGGGGTGCTTTTGCCGGCATCGATCTAAACGGCGCGGTGATCAAGCAGGACAAGGACGAGACCGCCTTGCTTTATGGAAACTTCATCCCGTTCGAAACGATACTCTCCGGCAAGGTGCCGCCTCCGGAGAGCGCCCACACGTTCTTGGCCACTGTTCAAAAATACGCAAGGGAGGCTTCGCAAGAGAAACGGGGTGAGTAGAAAGTCGACGAATACCACCAGGTCAGGAGTAAGTTCTATAGGCCCTGCAGCTCCTTGAGGATCCGCGGGGCCTATGTTTTGATTGGGCAGTCCTAAGTTGCCGCTTTCGCCGTCGGCACCTCGGCGTTAAGCATATTCAACCTGGGCTCGTCATTCACAGCCGAGAAAATCTCGCCAATAATTCTCTCATCAGTCTCGACAGCCTTGTCCATGACCACAGGATAGCGAACGATAACTTCAATCGCCGATGTAGTGAAGTGAATGCGCGCTCTGGGTTTTAGCTCGCTGGCTGAAATGGAACTGAGACTGAGTTCCATTTGCCGCCTTTGCCGTTCCAAACTATCTCGATACTCGGAAAATGCTGTGTCGATGGCCCTTTGCACGCGGTCTCGTATCGTTCGGTAATCGCTCTCCGGAGCGAACTTCAAAACAATTTCGTGCCAGACGAAGTTCGTTCCCGGGATCTGCTTGAAAAGGCTTGCAGCGGCCTGGAAGACAACTGAATTTGAAAAAGCCACTACCCGGCCGGTGGGCTCGGAATCGGCAGTGTTGCCGCTCAATTCCATCAAATGGAAGCGCACCAGCCCAATGTCAACGACTTCTCCGGTCACGGTGCCAACCTGTACGCGGTCTCCGACCCGTATTCCGAATCTGCCGATCAAAAAGAAATAGCCCACCATTGAAACAATGACGTTTTGCAGCGCGACGGCAACACCAGCCGTAATGAGGCCCGCAAAAGTTGCGACTGCGCCCAGTTCCGTCACAAACGCGAAGATTAGAACGAGCGCGAGTCCACACCAGATAGCAATTTTGCGCATCAGCAAAAACTGATATCGGCGTCGAACATCGTGAACGTAACGGAAAATTGTGCGTCGCCAGACCTCGCCAATGATCAGAACAGCACCGAGGGCAATCGCTACTCCGCCGATCCTGGCAAGCAAGCCCTTGAGGTTTTCCTTGAATTCGGTGTCGACCTCCTGCTTCCAATTCGAGAGACTGCGCTTGTAAAGATCCAGCAGGATCCCTTGTTTACTAAGAGAGACTAGCAGGCCAGACACCTGCTTGAACTCGGTAGTCAGCGAATCCAGTTGCTGTTTCTCCTGCGCAAGTGCAGTCTGGTCGCTGACATCCGCTTGCTGCGCCAATTGGTTGCCACTCTGAATCAGGTCTTTCAGGTGCTTCCTCAAAGGCTCGCGCACTTGCATGGAACTGCTCTGCAGCCCCTCTGTCGCGCGCAGTTCGTTCGTCAAGACACTGCGCTTACTCGATAGTCGGAACAGTTCTGTCGTTAAGCCCCATATTCCGTTAGGAGCGGGTTTGTTGAGGCTATTGAGCTTTGCGCTGGACTCTTGATCCGACGGGAGCGTACTGTCGGTCCCGTTCATCCCGCTTACCGCCGGAGGAACTGCTCGGGCCAATTCTTCAATCTGCGCACGCAATCCCGTGCCTCTGACTGCGCCCGACGCTCCGCTTGCAAAGTCCAACATACTGTGCAGGGCCTGTTGTCGCGCTTGGAAGAGTCCCAATTCACTCTCGGTCTCCGCGATTTGGTTTTCCAGATGTCGTCTCTTAGCTGCGGACACCGTTGCTAGTTGCCTTTTGAGTGCCTCCAGTTCTGCTTGTGTTTGCTGGACTAGTTGATCTGCCTCACTTGCTGCTTTGTTCAGACTATCGTTCTGCGACACATTTCCATTGGGTGTCGCGTTTGATGTCGTTTTTGATTGTTTTGACTGCCGCTGTTCTTCTTGGTGTGCAAAGTCAAAGGCCAGGCGCACTATCTGGGTGGCCATACGACGATTGTCGGCCAGGAAGCCTAAATCAGCAGGCTCTGTGGCGATCTGCTGCTCCTGCTGGGTTTGCCGGTACCAATCGATGGTCTGGGTGAGAAACTGGATAATGTCTGCAGAACTGGGATCGGTAGGTGCAGTGTTCTGGGCGACGATTTCCGCCAGCGTTCCGGCTAACAGGATCACGCCCAGCACCAACCATCGTATTGGAATACCCATTCGCAAATGACGAGTGCGCGTTGCGGGGTATGCTCGGCGCACCGGATCATTCCGGAAGCGTCTTCGTGGTGAATTCACTTCGAAGGGCTCTTTCTCGACGGTAGATACTAATTAAATTACGTGAACTTCTGCCGGAAATCCATCGAAACGGACCATTCGACGAGCGCGCGAATTTGCAGTGCTCGCCTGCATTCGAAACCACAAGGCATGCTGCCATTGAAACGATTGCAGAGTTTGCCCTGCGGGTAACGTTGATCGATGGTCGTCTTGTGTTTTAGTACAGTTTGAAACTCACTTCCACGCTGATCTGCACTGCCACAGGTCGGCCATCCTTGGTGGCGGGTTCAAAACGCCATTGCTGAACCGCTTCGATGGCTTTCTGATCGAGACCCATGGCGAGTCCGCGCTGAATACGGATGTCGTGCGGTTTGCCGTCGGGACCGACAATCATCGCGAGGATACAAGTCCCTTCATACTTGGCCTGACGCGCCTGCTCGGTGTATTGGGGATCTGGTGTCGCAATCGGTTTGGGAGCAAGTACTCCACCGCCCACGCGGAACACACCGCCGCCAATACCGCCACCGCGACCCTCTCCGATACCTGGACCCGTCCCTTTGCCTATACCGCCGCCTGATCCAGAACCGATACCAGCGCCCGATCCGGTTCCGTTCGAAAAGGCCGGGTTCGGCATCGCCGGCGCCGCCGGGTCTCCGAGATGAGGAAGCTTCGTGGATGCGATCGCGACCTGGGGAGGAGCAACGACCGTCGGCTCGGCCGTGAGTTTCGGATGCTCGTTTCGCACAACCATGGCTGGCGGTGTGATCTGCTGCATGGCAATTTTCGGCAGTCGGCCCTGCGGTGCAGGAAGCTTGTCATGGTCACCGCCGCCGCCACCGCCGCCCGCTTCCTGAATTGCCGGACGGAGCATGTAAACATCCGGTGAAGGTGCAATCAGGGTCACATGTTCTGGCACCGGCTTTGCGGTCTGTACCTGTTTTGTAGGGATAGCAGATATCGCGAGCGCCGCCGCGACCGCCACCACGTGGAGAATCGCCGAAGCCATAGTGCTGCGCTTGCGTGAACCAGGATAATCCCATGATCCGCCGGGGATTCCTGACCCATAAAACGGCGTACGAAGGGGTCTTCGCGCTGGAGTTGGGAAAGGTCTCATTTGGATCGTCGGAGATGTGTAGCGCGTAATCAACCGCTCCATCGAAGATGCCTCGTAGGTTGCACTCGAACCCGCTGAAAGTGTAGGTGCATGTGGGCGAGAGTAGGATAGAGTACAGACTGTAGTCGGGAATCCGCGTGTACGTAAGGCCTCGACCCGACGAAAGCGCGTGCATCACCGTATTTACGACTAAGCAGGCTACGGGCGACGGAAAGAAACTGCCTACCAAACGCCTTTGTCATTGCCTGTAACTCGGAAGCTGACGAACGCAGCCGTCGCAAGCAGGGGCAAGAGGCTGAGCCGCATCATGGCACGGAAATGGTGCTTCCTTCCGATGCCTATGAGTTGTCCCCAAAAAAGATTTGCAGCTTCCGGAACCAGAGGGACTCGAACGAACTTTTGGTCAAGATAGGTGCGGGTGGCTCCGAAGCGAGCCGCGATCGTGACACAGTCAGGTAAGTAGATGGAATCACCGCCGAATCGAACTGCATGCTGGCACACAATTGTCAGCAGGGTAGCGACGCCAGGCCACACGGACCCGACGTCGGCGATTGCCTTCAGTCGGTCGAAGTCGACGCGATTATCCGACAGCAAATCGTAAATGTTCACGATGTCCGTTAGCCGGATGTAGTAATGACGGTACATGCGTTGCAGGGTTGCGATCACAATGCGGTCCTCTGGCAACGGCACCGGGAACGTAAATGAATCGTAGGACTGCAGCACGCTGCGATCTAGAATTCCACGAGCAAGAGCTTTCTGTTCGCCCGTCTGACCGAGGCAGTCCACATGGACTTCCACAAGTTCGGCCAGGCCGGGCACTCGAAAATTGAACTTGTGGGCCAGTCGGTCGCCCCAACTCTTTGGCTGCTTGCGGGCACCAAGATCCTTTTCGAAAATCTGGCATACTTCCGCGTCGTCTGCGGTTACAAGCAAATCCACATCGCTTCCCGTGTCAGGCCAGTGATCCAGAGTTTTCATTACCACGATTGGGTGTCCAGATTTTTCGAAAATACCTGCGATCTCGTGGAGATAAGCCAGCGCTGTTTTGACCCTACCTCTTTCTTCTAGTATGAACTGATCCAAAGTCTCGCCAGCTACTTCGTCTCCTGTGTTCGGTAGATTGTTCTTCAATACATGAAGCGTGCGCCTCAGGACGCGCTGCATTTCCGCCTGTTTCAGAAAACCGCAGAGTTGTTCCTTACTGAGACTGAAAACGTATTGAATCTCGTCAGCGAACGTTGTCCTCGCGTTTTGCAGGCGAGAACGCTGGCGAAAAAGGAGTACCCCGAGTGCGTCAAAAACTCGATTATCAGTGGGGACTTTTTTGAGCATCGGGTTCCTTTTAGGAGTGTGGCGCCGTCGAACTGCTGCAGCGCGCCAGCCCATTCTCGATGGCTGTTCCTTCCTCGTAGTCGTTCCAGGTGGCGATCAGAATGAACGGCATCGGATGATCCGGATCATTGTTTTCGGCAAACACTCGAAGCGTATCCTGTAAAGTTTTACACCGTACCGACGACGATCTGATCCGGATGCTTGGACCGCATCTTCTTGTAGAAATTTTCGAGATAGTCCTCACCCCACTCACTGCCATCGGTTGACCATCCTTTGGAGCCCGGATGCACCCAAGCATATTGGCCGTCAAAAGCGCCTGAGAACTGCGGAGGTGGATCGTCCTTATAGAGAAGGACTGGAGGACTGGCCCAACCGTTCACCATCTGGCGGACTTGATTCCAGTCCGTATTTCCTCGTTTTGGAAAGACAAACACAACTGGGCGGCCCCGAAACTGCAAGTACGCGTCGTGTCCAGGCGCATCTGGGCCGATATATTTTTTGTAAGCGCTCTGCAGCGCCTCGAGCGCGTCTTCGGTGGCGTGGCCGTCATCCTCTTCCGTTTCGTCGTACATCAACGCAACGTGGAAGTGCTCTTTGCTCGCCATCTGCTGGATCAAGGCATAGCTGCGATCAAGGAAAGGATGACGCTCTCCGTACCAATCCACGGCAAAGGCGTAAATACCTAGCTTCTTCGCTTCCTGGATTTGCCGATGGATGACCGCCGGATCATTGCTGTTGTACTCAATCCGGATATGATCCGGATCGCCAAACCACGGCTGGAATGCGGCAATCACTTTCGGTCCCTGGGTGCCTTGCGAGACATCGCGAATGGTGTATTCGCGGCCTCGATGATCACACGAATGCGGTACGAAACTGGCCGCGATGACTGACCATAGGAAAAGTTGCTGGTAGGGTCTCATTACGAATATTGTCTGCGTCTAGGATGGATCCCTGCGCGCGGGGGTTGTTTAAAAGAGGCTTACCTTCTCCTAGAACGTTTCCTCCGGAACCGATTCTAAGCAGCGCACATACCAGCGGTCCGAGCCGGGAGTCATCAGCACCAGGTACTTCTGAGGAGAGTTAGACGTGTAGATCATTTTTTGGCCGTCGAAGACTTGAACCTCCAGCTGGACCTCGTCTTCGAGCTGCATTTCTCCTCCATCGACTGAATAGAAAACAGCTTTTACATGATGGCCATTGTCCTGGTAACGAGTCCGGAGGCCGGTATTTCTCTGCTCCTTAATTCGTTGCGTGAACCGTACCTTGGCTTCTCCTGTGAAGTAGTCGCCCAACAGATCGGTCCGATTAGTATCGAGGCCGTCCGCGAGATCTTGCCACGCTTGTGCGTAGTCGTGGGTGACAGCTTCACCGGTCCTCTGTTCAATTGGCCTCGGCGCCAGTGATTCAGCTGAGAGGACTACTTTTGGCAGAGAAGCCGCTTGGACATCCACAATCGGCCAGCGCGCCTGAAAAATCCACGTCAGGCATCCCAACACTAACAACAGACCTCCGAGCAGCAGGAGGGGTTTGCGCATTAAGGTCTTCCTCCCAATGTCAATTCGTTCCCTACCACGACACCGCAGGCTACTGAGATGTGCGCGGGGCCGGAAACCTCAAACTGCGCTGTCGCTTTTTCTTTTTTGATCGGCGTATCCACGGTGCTTTTACCCGCGGCATCTGTTTTCGTGAACGAAACGATGGTTCCGTCCGGAAGCGGGTTGCCCGCGCAATCACGAATTGGATCCGTTTGCAGCTTGACGAGGTGCCCGGATGGAGCCGCGGACATTCGCAGGCCACACGCTTCCGCGGCAACCTGCTGGATGACGCGCGGTTCCGCGGTGTCATCAACGGAGGCTACCACTTGGAGAGCGCCTTGTTTTGGCCGCGACCCGATTTCAAACCACGCGATCCCGCGGACGCTCTGGACACTGCGCGTGGACGATTCACCTCCGAGAGACAAGTGGAAATCAACTTTCGTCGGAGCGATCACGGTATTGTGATAGCGATCTGAAACGAGTGCGGTGCCATTCACGGCTTTTGGAGTTGAGACAGGCACTCGGGACGGATGGAGCATAAAGGCGAGACGAGTGGGCTTCGCGGGCAGCACCTGAAAAACTGCGCTTACGCAACCTTCGGAATCGCAGGTCACCGCTCGATAATTGCCTGAGGCAGCAACATCCTGTCCCGAAATTTCGACTTGTTGCCCAAGCTTGATGGATTGTTTGCGCACACGGCTCGGCCCAATCAGATAAAGCGTTGCCGAGCCCGATCCAGTCGTGGTGATAGCCAACGAACTGCCCGCAGAAACAGACGAAGGCGCGTGAATCGCGACTTTTTGCGAGAGAGCGGGCAGCGCAGCACAAACGATCGCAAAGCAAAGCTTACGAATCAGTCGTCGCATGGTTTCAGGCACTCGGCGCAGTATAGTGATTCACCACCACGTGATAGTCGTGCATTCGGTTGGCAACGTCGGCGGGGATATCGACGGCAAACGGAACGGGAGCCTGTGGCAAGAGCGCCTGATCGACGTAACCATCCGACACCCAGATTGCTTTGCCGCTCGAGTCGTAAAACACCGCAAGCACTTGTGCGATGTTTACGACCTGGCCACTTTGGTTGATCAGCGCGCCCTTCAGGACTGTTCGTCCTAGAGCATCCTTATTGACGTTCTGGTTCTCGACCGAGATCACCGGATCCGCGCTCGCCGGCACCAGCAAAGGATGGACATCCATGCGCACACTCTTGACCTGGTTCAGCCGGATCCCAGGGAAGTCGATCCGATACGGGGAAACCTGTTTCGGAAGCAAGCTGTGCGCGATCTCATCAAAGCTATCCTGCTTGGCTAACGGAGAACCATCCGGCTTCAATAAGGTGGCGCTAACGTTCAAGTACGCCGGCACCGTGTCCTCGTTCTCCACTTCGCCCACAATGACCACGCTGTCGGGGCGTTCCACCGCATTCATCGAGATGATGCGAACTTGCGGAGAATCCACTGCCGCGCTACCAAATTCGTCGGACCTCTTCCCGATGACATCCCAACGCAAATAGTTGACCGGCAGCACTTGCAAGGGAACATTCGCGAAATTGGGTTTGGGCCACACTACCTTCCAGACACTGCCATCTCGCACTACGGGCCAATCGCGCACGTCGTCCAGAGACCCCACTGCGCTCGACCAATTCATTCGCACTCGCAGCGTAGCGTGCGTTGCATCGGCATGCACGGGCCAAATGTCGAAACTTTGCAGCGAGGAATAAGTGCGAAGGCTCCCATCCGTGCCAGCAATGTCACGGATGAAATCTGTTTTCTGGATGTCATTGGCATGGTCCAGGAGCGCGTACGCGTGCTCCCAGTTGTGTCCCTGAATATCGGCCAGCAGAGCGCGAACCGCTTCCTCCGGCGTGCTGGCAGCACGTTCTGCACGGAGTTTCATCCCGCCGGCCTGCACCCAGCCAGCGATTAGAAGAACTGCCGTCAGCACTACGATCAGCAATGTCAGACCGAATCTCACGAGTGCACCTCGTTCGCGAAAACGCGCTCGCGATCGTACGAGGGCATGGTCAGCAGTTCGCCGGGAGCCGAGGTCTTTTCCGGCAGCAACAGCGCAAATAGAATCGCAAGAATACTGGTGCCGATCGGTAGCGTACCCCACAACAGACCTTCCCAGGGTGCGGGCACGGAATCGGAAGGAATCTTGCGCGCGGGCGGCACGTCATCCTTCGACCAAGCGGTAATCGCTCCCGACTCATAAGTCTCGATCTGCCGCCAGCCCGCGAATACCAGCAGTGGGTTGTAAAACGTATCGTGGACAAAGATAAATTTCAATCCATAGCGATTCGCGTGTTGCAGCATAGCCCGCAGGGAGTCCATTCCGGCCGCGCCGAAGAATTTCGCACTGGTCAGCTGAGCTGCGCCGAAGCGAGTCATCTCAGGCAGAAGACGCGCCGAGTTGTATTCTCCGTCAACGCTGTTCGCTGTTGAGTATGTAGACACCTTGGAAAGGGCATTGCCGAAGCCCAGAGTCAGGTACCGGTATTGGTCATGTCCGTCGCGATTTAGGAAGCTCACAACGGAGTCCACATTGAGACCGCCAGTGGTGTGGAAGGGACTCCAGTTCGTCCAACCTACAGCGAGCGCCAGGGTGAGCACTGAGGCCGTCGCCACAGCGAATGCACCCACATCTCGAAAGCGATCAAGTACATCTTCGACCAATAATCCTACGATGGGTAGCGCCAGAAGCGTCGCCCACAACGTGAAGCGCTCATAGGTGAGAATCTCGAAAGCGCGTCCGAAGATCAATCGGGGCAGAGGCGTCGTACCGCCCAGGCCGAGCAAAAACGTAATCCAGAAAGCGATCAGCAGTATGCGCAGCCGTGGTATCGATGCTCCACGAATCACAATAAACGGGATAGCCAATATCATCGCACCATACGGGATGACGAAGTAGTTGACCCCGTGAATCAGGCTGACCAGGTAGTTCAAACGGCTGCCGTGGGGAATCGGCATTTGTTCAATCGGATGTCGGATGATTGCAATCCAGTAGGGGAGTAGCACAACACCTACTCCCGCAACCGTCAGCACTACAAAGACAAACGCACGGCTCAGAACCGCCGCGCTGCTTCGCCCCTCAGTCCGCGCATCGGAAACGGCCAGCCAAAGCACCGGAACGGCGAACAGTACAGATCCAAACAGAAGCGTAACGTGATGCGCCGATGCGGCTGCCAGCCCAAGTACCAGTCCTTTCAGCAAAGAGCGCCATGATGCTGAACGCGACCATTGATAAAAGTAGGGAAGTGCCAGCAAATACAACGGTGCGGACAGGGTAGTGGGTAGCTGGCCCGCTGAATACACGAGAAACGAGACCGTTCCCGCAAAAACCGAGAGCAGCGCCGCCAAGCTCGCCGCGCGATCGTCCACCCAAAGTCGCGCAAATCGCCACGTGCCCACCGCCAGCAGGACGACAGCAATCAACTGAACCAGCATGAAGCCTTCTGTCAGGCCGACGGCATGTGACAAAAGGGCGATCCACTGATGTGTCAGAGGTGGATAGGTGGTTTGCGAGAAGCCTGCAAACCATTTCTCATTCCAGGGATCAAACCAGTGCTGCGCATAGTGCGAACCGAAGAAAATGTGCAGGTTCGCATCGTAGGAAGTCGTGGCAGGTAATTCCATCAGTAGCAGCGGTCCATGGATCACCACTGCGACCAGAATGATGATTGCGAGCGGAATGGGGCGCTGCAGGTAGCTTCTGCCTGATACCAATGCCAGACACTCCTTACAGAATTGAAGGTACTTCCGAGCCGAGCGTTTGATTCAACAGGTAGGCTAGGTGGTTGGATCGAAAGTTTGTTCGGTCCGCCTCTCGGCAGACTCGAAGGCAATCACCTGAGGGGAGTGTCCAACCGCTCCCGCTCGTTTGAGCATCTGATGAGCGCCGGATTCTACATTTTTTACAGGAGTAATGGGACGAGACCTTGTCTGGATGTCAAAAAATGCCGGGAACGCGGGTCTGCCTTGCTGCGGCAATCATACTGCTGGCATGCACAGGATTGGCCGGACAGACGTTCGAAGTAGGCCCTCAGGGAAATCAGCCGGCCAACGGGCGAAAAGACGAGAAGAATTCGCGTCGCGGGCCAGCTTCGGATTCTGGAATGGGCTGGGGCTCGAGCATCGCAGTAGCGCGCGAAGCTCGAGCCGCACGCG
>QIAH01000317.1 GCA_003225465.1 Acidobacteriota bacterium
AAACGATTATCGCGCCGCGTCGTCGCACGCAGCGCGAGCCGCCAAATCGGCGCCCCAAAATCCTGATCTGTGGTTTCTCTACGCCTACGCCGCCCGTCTCGCGGGACAATATTCCGAGTCTGTCGACGCCTACAATCGCGGACTGCAAGCTCGCCCGTCCTCCGTCGAAGGATTGTCTGGCTTGGCGCAGACTTACGCGAAAATGGGCCGCAACAAAGATGCGGAGGAGACCCTCAAGCGCGTTATCGCCGCAAATCCCAGTAGCGATGCCGATCTCCGATTAGCTGGTGAACTCACCCTTTCATCGGACCCCAGGCTCGCCCTCTCATACCTCGAACGTGCTGACGCTATCCATCCTTCCGCAAGAAACGAACTGTTAATGGCGCGCGCCTATGAGCGCACGGGGGACAAGAATAAAGCCAAAGAATTGCTCGACCGCGCCCGCAGTCGAGCCCCCAGAGATCCAGAGGTACTTCGTTCCGTCGCGAGTTATTACCGAGACTCGGGCGAATACGATCAGGCAATCGCTACCCTCAAGTCTGTGCCATCGCAGTCCCCGG
>QIAH01000318.1 GCA_003225465.1 Acidobacteriota bacterium
GATTCCTGGTCGGCGTTCCTGAAGGAAACCAAAGGTCCCCTCACTGTGCAGAAGGGCCTGGGTGGCGCCGGCATCCGCATTTTGACGCAGACGATTTCCTCGCCCACGCTCGCGGACCAACTGCGTGCGTTCCTGAAGATTTACCCGCAGGCGAAGTGGCACGTCTACGAGCCGGTGAACCGCGACCACGTGCTCGAAGGCGCGAAGCTGGCCTTCGGTCAGCCGGTCGAGACGCGGTACGACTTCTCGAAAGCCGACGTCATCGTCTCGCTGGACGCGGATTTTTTGTATGCAGGATTCCCGGGCAACGCGCGTTACATCCGCGATTTTGCGAGCCGCCGCAATCCCGATGGGAACATGAGCCGATTTTATGCAATCGAGTGCACGCCGACCTCGACGGGGGCGAAAGCGGATCATCGGCTGCCGGTGCGTGCCGTGGACGTTGAAGGTTTTGTTCGGGCGGTCGCGTCGGGCTACGGCATCGTCCCTGACGTGGACATCCGTTTAGATGGAAACGAGAGCGGACTTTTCAAGGCCCTGATGGGTGATCTTGGAAGGCACCATGGTTCTTGTGTGGTGATTCCCGGCGAGCACCAGCCTCCTTTGGTCCACGCGCTGGCACATGCGATAAACGGCGCGCTCGGAAACGTTGGTAAGACGGTCGTCTATACCGACCCGGTCGACGCTAATCCCATCAATCAGACCGAGTCCTTGCGCGACCTGGTTGCCGACATGCGGGCGGGCAAAGTCGACATGCTGGTCATCATGGGCGGCAATCCGGTCTACGATGCGCCTGCCGATCTCGGCTTCGCCGATGCGCTCAAGACTTCCAACATCTCGGTCAGGATCCATCACGGTCTCTACCAGAATGAGACCTCCGAGTATTGCCACTGGCATGTAAACGAAGCGCACTCGCTTGAAGCCTGGGGCGATACCCGCGCGTACGACGGAACCGCCAGCATCATTCAGCCCCTGATCGCGCCACTCTACTCCGGCAAGAGCGCTCATGAACTCGTCTCGGCACTCTCCGGAGTCTCCGACGCGACCGGATACGACCTGGTCCGCGCCTACTGGCAGAAGCAACATCCCGGCGGCGACTTCGAAGCCTTCTGGCGCAAGTCGCTGCACGATGGGTGGATCGAGGGAACGGCCTATGCTCCGAAATCCGTTTCCGCCAAGGCCAACATTCCAGCGGAATCCGCCGCCGCCGATCAGAAGTCTCTTGAGATCAATTTCCGCCGAGACCCTTCCATTTACGACGGCCAATTCTCCAACAACGGCTGGCTGCAGGAACTTCCCAAGCCGATGACGAAACTGACCTGGGACAATGCCGTCCTGGTCGGCCCCAAGATGGCCGAGCGCGAACAACTCCAGACGGAGGACGTGGTCACGATCGAACTCGCGGGGCGCAAAGTTTCCGGGCCGGTCTGGGTGCAGGCCGGACATCCCGACAATTCCGTCACCATCCACCTTGGCTACGGACGCACGCGCGCCGGTCGCGCCGGAACGGGCGCCGGCTTCGATGTCTACCCGCTGCGCACGACGTCGACGCTGTGGATCGCGACCGGAGGCAAACTCACGAAATCTGGCGCGACCTACAAACTCGCTTCCACCCAGGGCTATCAGACCATGGACACGCCCAACGGCGCACATCGGCCGCTGGTTCGGGAAACGAGCCTCGAGGAATATCGCAAGGAGCCGAAGTTCGCGCAGGAAGAGCAGCCGCCGCGCGAGCTGACGCTCTACCCGAACGTCGACTACACCAAGCAGGAATATGCCTGGGGCATGGCCATCGATCTGAACTCCTGTGTGGGCTGCAACAATTGCATGATCGCATGCCAGTCGGAGAACAACATCGCCGTCGTCGGCAAGGAACAAGTTGTGAAGGGGCGCCACATGCACTGGCTGCGCGTCGACGCTTACTCAGCCCGTCCCGTGCATGCAATGCGAGAACGCGCCCTGCGAGTTGGTGTGCCCCGTGGGCGCAACCCTGCACAGCACCGAAGGCCTGAACGACATGGTCTACAACCGCTGCGTGGGCACGCGGTATTGCTCGAACAACTGTCCTTACAAGGTGCGCCGCTTCAACTTCCTGCTCTTCCAGGACTGGGATACCCAGCAGTACAAGATGATGCGGAATCCCGATGTCAGCGTGCGCAGCCGCGGCGTCATGGAGAAATGTACCTACTGCGTCCAGCGCATCAACGAGCGCCGCATTGATGCCGAGCGCGAAAATCGCAAGATCAATGAGGGCGAGCACGCTGGCGAGTTGCAGACCGCCTGCCAGCAGTCCTGCCCGGCGGGCGCCATCACGTTTGGCAACATCAATGACCCGAACAGCCAGGTCTCGAAATGGAAAGCGCAGAATCGCAATTACGGGTTGCTGGCGGATCTGAACACGCGTCCCCGTACTACCTACCTGGCCGAAGTTCGTAACCCCAATCCCGAACTGGAAGCGGAGCGCAGCTAAGTCATGGCAGACCGAGTGGACGACGTCGAAGTCGCGAACCGAAGAGCCCCGGTGATCGAACCCGGTTACACCTTCGGGACCGTGACCGACAAGATCAGCGCCATCGTGCTGAAGCGGCCTACCTCGACCGGTTGGTTCATTGGCTTCGGCATCGCGTTCATGCTGACGATGATGATGCTTTTTGCCATCGGGTACCTGGTGGTCAAAGGCACGGGCATTTGGGGCATCAACATACCGATCGGCTGGGGCTTCGCGATCGTCAACTTCGTGTGGTGGATCGGTATCGGCCATGCCGGCACGCTGATTTCAGCCATTCTGCTGCTGTTGCGGCAATCGTGGCGCAACTCCATCAATCGTTTCGCGGAAGCCATGACGCTGTTCGCCGTGGCCGCCGCCGGCATTTTCCCGCTGATCCACACCGGACGCCCGTGGCTCGCGTACTGGCTGTTCCCGTATCCCAACACCATGAATTATTGGCCGCAGTTCCGCAGCCCGCTGCTGTGGGACGTGTTTGCGGTCTCAACATATTTCACAATTTCGCTGCTGTTCTGGTTTGTGGGACTGATTCCCGACCTCGCCACCTTGCGTGACCGCTCCGAGAACCGCTGGGCGCAGATGATTTACGGCATGCTCGCGATGGGCTGGCGCGGTTCGGCTCGCCACTGGCACCGATACGAGACCATGTATCTCCTGCTCGCCGGTCTCGCGACGCCCCTGGTGCTCTCCGTGCATACCGTGGTCAGCTTCGATTTCGCCATCGCCATCGTGCCCGGCTGGCACACTACCATCTTCCCGCCCTACTTCGTGGCGGGCGCGATTTATTCCGGCTTCGCCATGGTGCTGATGCTGGCCATTCCGATTCGCAAGATCTATGGGCTGGAAGACTTCATCACCGACCGGCATTTGCAGAATTCCGCCAAGGTCATGCTCGCCACTGGCTGGATCGTGGCTTACGGCTACGGCATGGAAGCTTTCATGGGCTGGTACAGCGGGAATCGCTACGATTCGTTCCTGCTGTGGAATCGTCTGCACGGCCCCTACCAGTTCTTCTATTACCTGCTGCTGATCTGCAACATCGGATCGCCGCAACTGCTCTGGATTCGCAAGCTGCGCACCAACAGCTTCGGCCTGTTCATGGTTTCGTTCGTCATCCTGGTGGGCATGTGGTTGGAGCGGTTTGTCATCGTGGTGATGAGCCTGCACCGCGACTTCCTGAATTCCTCCTGGGGCATGTACTACCCCACCCGCTGGGACTGGATGACCTACATCGGCACCATCGGCATGTTCCTGGCGGCCATGTTCCTGTTCGTGCGCATCCTGCCCATGATCTCGATTTTTGAAATGCGCACCTTGTTGCCGGAGGCGGAGGTGAAAGCCGAATGAAGACCACGCCCACCTACGGAATCATGGCGGAGTTTGATTCTGCCAGCGACCTGGTCGCAGCCGCCCGCAAGACGCACGAAGCCGGCTATCGCAAGATCGATGCCTACAGTCCCTTCCCGGTGGAGGAACTGGCCGAGGCCATCGGCTTCCACAAGAATGGCGTTCCGCTTGTGACCCTGATCGGCGCATTGATCGGCGGCATCTCCGGCTATCTGATGCAATACTGGATGGCCGCCATCAGTTACCCGATTAATGTCGGCGGACGCCCATTTCATTCCTGGCCGGCGTTCATTGTGGTCACGTTTGAGATGACGATCCTCTTCGGCGGCATCGCCGCTGTGTTCGGCATGCTGGCACTCAACGGCCTGCCCATGCCCTATCACCCGGTCTTCAACGTGCCCCGTTTCGCGATGGCGACCAAGGATCGTTTCTTCCTGATCGTGTTTTCGTCTGACCCGAAATACAACCCAACCGACACGCGCCGCTTTCTCGAGGGATTGAAGCCGCGTTCGATTTCGGAGGTGCCGAGCTAATGCCTCGCCTCCGCAAGCTCGCCCCACTCGCGTTGCTGATTTTGTGCGCCGGTTGCCGCCTCGATATGCACGTGCAGCCCCGCTACAACCCGCTGGCGAAGAGCGATTTCTTCGCCGACCAGCGTTCCGCGCGGCCGCTGGTGGAAGGCACCGTCGCACGAGGGGAACTGCACGACGACACCTACTTCTATACCGGGAAGCTGGGCAACAATCCCGGCGACTACATGCCATTTGCGGTTACCAAAGATGATCTCGAGCGCGGCCGTAGCGGGTTCAATATTTATTGCTCGCCGTGCCATTCGCGACTGGGGGACGGCAACGGCTACATTCCCACCCGCGGATTCTCGCGTAAACCTCCCTCCTTCCACATCGAGCGCCTGGAGAAGGCGCCGGTGGGCTACATCTTCAACGTCATGACCGAGGGCTTCGGCATCATGCCCGACTACGCGTCGCAAATTCCGCCGCGCGATCGTTGGTGCATCGTCGCCTACATCCGCGCGTTGCAGTTGAGCCAGCATGCGACGGTCGCCGACGCCGCCGGACATCCCATCCCGTCTCCCGCGCCCGAATTCCTTACGCCCGGCACGGGCGCGACTCTTCCGCGCCTAAAGCCTCCAACCGCAGGCCCCGAGGAGTCCAAATGAGCGCGGCCCGCACGACCAATCTGGACCTCTCCGCGCCTCCGGTCATCCAGCTGATCGGACGCCGCTCGCTTTATATCGGTGTCGTGGCCTCCGTCATTGCGATTGCCCTTGGCTTCACCAATCCGCAGGTCTTCTTCCGCGGCTATCTCGTTTCGTACATGGATTGGCTGGGCATCTGCCTCGGCTCCATGGTGATCCTCATGGTTCGTCATCTGACCGGTGGCGGATGGGGGATGGTGATCCGCCGCATCCTCGGCGCAGCCATGCGCACGGTTCCGCTGATGGCTGCCTTTTTCATTCCGATTGCAGTACTCGGTGTGCCCAGACTCTACCCCTGGGCGATGCCTCTCGAATCTGTTCAGAATCCGACCGTCCGCGAGCACCTGGAGCACAACCGCTTCGTGATGAGCGGTTACCTGCACTGGTCTGGCTTCATCTGGCGAGCGATTATTTACTTCGCAATCTGGAATCTTCTCTCGTACCTGCTGACGCGCTGGTCGAAAGAGCAGGACACGCCACCGGTGCGCGACAACAGCCTCCGTTTCAAAGCAGTCAGCGGCCCCGGCATCATCCTCTACGCGTTCACGATTTCTTTTGCCGCCATTGACTGGATCATGTCGCTCGATCCCAGCTGGATCTCGACGATCTACGGCCTGCTGTTCCTGGCTGGAGAGTTGATCTCCGCCCTCTGCTTCGCCGTGGTCATCGAGCGCATTTTGTTCAGGTACAAGCCGATGTCGGAGTTGCTGCGCCCTGACTTCGTCCATGACCACGGCAAGTTCATGCTGACTTTTGTGATGGTCTGGGCCTACTTCTCCTTCTCGCAGTGGCTGATCATCTGGTCCGGAAACCTGCCCGAGGAAATTACCTGGTACATCCGCCGACTGCATGGAGGTTGGGGCGGAGTAGGACTTTTTCTGGTGGTCTTCCAATTCTTCGTGCCGTTTTTCCTGCTGCTCTCGCGCCCGCTCAAACGCGACATCACGCGCCTGGTTTGGCTGGCAGTCTGGCTCATCTGCGTGCGCTACATCGATCTGTTCTGGCTGATTGAGCCGAACTTCTCCACCAGCTTCCACGTCACCTGGGCCGATCTGCTGATCCCGTTCGCGATGGGAGGTCTCTGGCTCGCCTACTTCTGCCGCAACCTGAGTTCGATGCCGCTCCTGCCCGCCTACGACGTCTTCGCGAAGCAAGTTCTGGAGCCCAAGCATGAGTGAAGAGAACCTCAATCACGCGCAACGCCCGGCCGAGAGCTTCGAACACGAGGATCTCAGCCCACTCGGCGTGTTCTACTTCCTCGGCGGGCTCGCTATCGTCGGGATCACCATCTATTTCATCCTGGCGGGAATGTATCGCTTCCTCGACAGCTATGATCGGCGCCATCAGCCTGCGGCAAATCCCATGGCGGTCAAGACCGGAGTGAATCCGAATGTCATGACGCCGCGCGAGATTCAGCAGCAAATCGACAAGACGTTCCCCAAACCCGTCCTCGAATACAGCGAAAGGACGCAATTCATCCAGGAACTCGAAAACGAGGACAAGGCTCTGGAAAGCTACGACTGGGTTGACCAGAACGCCGGCATCGTGCGCATCCCGATCGAGCAAGCCATGGATCTCGTGGCCCAGCGCGGGTTGCCGGTGATTCCAGAATCGGCCCGCGTAGCCAATGCAGCCGAACAGGGAGGCACGGCGAAGCGTGGAGCCGCCGGAAGCAGCGCCAACACCGGCCCCAGCGTGAAGACTGGCCCCAGCGCCAAGACCGGCAAAGGCGTAACGGCTCCAAAGTGATTCACGAGCGTTCGGGAACTGTGCAATATTCCGGCAACAGCCCGCAGGGCGGAATTCATTAGCCCAGCGCGTAAGCGCTGGGTAAGCGCCAAATAGAAGGCAAGCCCCGGAGGGGCGAAAGCAACAACACAAACGAAAGGATCCGCAGTGCGCAGTAGCCAAATCCTGGCATTAATTCTGATCCTGGCCGCATCCGCCTTCGGACAGGGTATGACGAACGGCATCATGTCGCCGCCCGCCAACGTCCGCCCGCCCGGATTGAAAAATGTCGGCATGCGGCAAAATCTCAATCAACCCATTCCCGCGGATCTGACCTTCACCGACGACCTCGGCCGCACCGTCCGCCTCGGCGACTACTTCGGCAAGAAGCCCATCATCCTCAACCTGGTCTACTTTACCTGCCCCATGCTTTGTGGAGAGGTCCTCAGCGGACTCGAGAATTCTCTGCGCATGATGAAGTTCGAAGTGGGCAAGGAATTCGACGTCATCACCGTCAGCTTCGACCCCCATGACACGCCCGAGGCTGCCGCCAAAAAGAAATCCGAGTTCCTCCGCCGTTACAAGCGTCCCGGCGCGGAACTAGGCTGGCACTTCCTCGTAGGCCATCAGGATGCGATCGACTCCCTGACCAAAGCCGCCGGCTTCGATTACCAGTACGATCCGAAAACCAGGCAGTTCGCGCACACCGCGGCCATTCTGATCCTGACTCCCGAAGGCAGAATCGCGCAGTACTACTACGGGATCGAGTATCCGCCGAAAGACTTGCGGCTCGGCCTGGTCGAAGCGGGCGCAGGCCAGATCGGCAATGTCGTCGATGCATTGCTCTTGTATTGCTATCACTACGATCCTGAGCAGGGAAAATATAGCGCGACCATCCTGCGCGTGCTTCGTCTCGCCGGCGTGGCCACCATGCTGTTTATCGGAACTCTCATTTTTGTGATGATTCGTCGTGGGCCCAGCCATGACGCTCCAGGAGCAGGACGGACTACGTAATTATGTTTCAAACGATGCCTCTTTGGCCCGAAAGGGCCTCGACCATGGCGAATAACGTCGACGCCCTGTACATCTTCCTGCTGGTCGTGTCGGGGATGATGACCGTTGCCATCTTCACCTTGGTTCTGGTCTTCGCCGTGCGCTACCGCAAGCGGCCCGGCCAACGCGCCGAGCAGATCGATGGCTCGCACGCGCTCGAGATTACCTGGAGCCTGATTCCGTTCTGCATTTTCATGGTCTTCTTTGCCTGGGGCGCAATCATCTTCTTCCAGGAGCGCAAGCCGCCCCAGAATTCCGCCGAGGTCTACACCGTCGCCAAGCAGTGGATGTGGAAGTTCGAGCACATGGAAGGTCAGCGCGAGATCAACGAACTCCATGTGCCGATTGGACGCGATGTCAAGATGATCATGACCTCGCAAGACGTCATTCACAGCTTCTTCGTCCCCGCGTTCCGCATTAAGCAGGACGTGCTTCCGGGCCGCTACACGGTAGCCTGGTTTCACGCGACCAAGGCGGGCACATATCACCTCTTCTGCGCTGAATATTGCGGAACCATGCACTCCGGGATGGTCGGGTCCGTGGTCGTGATGGAGCCGAAAGATTACGAAGCCTGGATGGGGGGCGGTGGAAACCAGCCCCTGGCTGTGACCGGGGAAAAGCTGTTCACAGAACTCGGCTGTGTTACCTGCCATCGTTCCGACACGCAGGGCCGCGGGCCGAATCTGGTCAGCATTTTTGGTAAGCCCGTGCTGCTCGAAGACGGCCGCACCGTGGTTGCCGACGAGAACTACATCCGCGAATCGATCCTGCAGCCCGGGGCCAAGATCGTCAACGGATTCAAGCCCATCATGCCCACGTTCCAGGGACAGATCAGTGATGAGCAACTCAACGCGCTGGTGGCTTACGTGAAATCCCTAAGCCAGGCGCCCAGTGGGCAGACCGGCGGCCGCAAGATGGCCACCGCTACCCCGTAAACAGGTGGAGTGACGGGCGTCTCGCCCGTCTGGCGGGCGGGGACGCCGGCAGCTCCATCCGACAATATTCGTGACCAGGTGACAAGCATGGCAACCGCTGTATTGGAATCCGGCGAACGCGAAACGTACCTGAATAAGGAATACGGCATCAAGTCGTGGCTCCTGACCGTGGACCATAAACGGATCGCGCTCCTTTATCTCGTCAGCATCACATTCTTCTTTTTCATTGGCGGTTTCTTCGCGCTGCTGATCCGCCTGGAATTACTTACGCCCGCCGGCGACCTGGTGCAGGCCGATACCTATAACAAGCTCTTCACCATGCATGGCCAGGTGATGGTCTTCTTCTTTCTGATCCCGGCCGTTCCCGCTGTGCTCGGCAACTTTCTGATCCCCATCATGATCGGGGCCAAGGATCTGGCTTTCCCGCGCGTCAACCTGCTGAGCTGGTATCTCTACATCATTGGCGGCGCGTTGATGCTCTACACCATTCTCAACGGCGGCGTCGACACCGGCTGGACTTTCTACACTCCGCTGAGCACCGAATTTCTCAACACCCACGTCGTCACCGCCGGCCTCGCCATTTTTGTCGCCGGATTTTCTTCCATCCTGACCGGGCTCAACTTCGTCGTGACGACCCACCGCATGCGCGCTCCTGGCATGACCTGGTCGCGCTTACCCCTGTTCGTTTGGGCGCACTACGCCACCAGCATCATTCAGCTTCTGGGCACGCCCGTGCTTGCCATCACGCTCTTGCTCGTGGTCTGTGAGCGGTTGTTCCACCTGGGCATCTTCAATCCCGCGCTGGGCGGAGACCCGCTTCTCTTCCAGCATCTGTTCTGGTTCTATTCCCACCCGGCGGTGTACATCATGATCCTGCCGGGCATGGGCATCGTCAGCGAGATTGTTTGTTGCTTCTCCCGCAAGCGCATATTCGGATACACCGCCATGGCGCTGGCACTTCTCGGCATCGCCGTGGTGGGATTCCTCGTCTGGGCCCATCACATGTTCGTGGCCGGCATCTCGCTTTATGCCGCGATGATTTTCTCGCTGCTGAGTTACTTCGTCGCCGTGCCCTCGGCCATCAAGGTCTTCAACTGGACCTCAACCATGTACAAGGGCTCCATCACGTACCAGACGCCCATGCTCTACGCCTTCGGCTTCATCGGCTTGTTCACCATGGGCGGGCTCACGGGCTTGTTTCTGGCCTCGCTTGGCATCGATGTGCACGTCACTGACACCTACTTCGTGGTCGCTCACTTCCACTACATCATGGTCGGCGGCATGGTGATGGCCTACCTGGGCGGCATGCATTTCTGGTGGCCGAAAATCTCCGGACGCATGTATCCCGAGGGTTGGGGAAGACTTGCCGCCCTGCTCGTTTTCGTAGGCTTCAACCTCACCTTCTTCCCGCAATTCATTCTGGGCTACATGGGGATGCCGCGCCGCTACTGGGACTACTCCCATTCCCCGGAATTTCAGATCCTGAATGTGCTTTCGACCGCCGGCGCGACTGTCCTCGCCGTCGGTTACGTGCTCCCCATGATTTATTTCCTGTGGTCGATGCGCTACGGCAAGCCTGCTCCCGACAATCCCTGGAACGCGGCCGGCCTCGAGTGGATGGTCCCCTCGCCTCCGCCAACCTTCAATTTCGAAGAGCAGCCGGTCGTTACCTGGGAAGCCTACAACTACGACGAGATCAAAGAGGAGGTTCCGGTTGCACAATAGCCCCATTGCGACAGCCGACCAGGAAGCCCACCAGAACCCGGCCCTCCTGCATCATTTCGCCACCGAGGAGCAGCAGAAGGATGCGGCCAGCCTCGGCATGTGGGTCTTCCTCGCCACCGAAATCATGTTCTTTGGCGGCATGTTCTGCGCCTACCTGGTGTATCGCTACTGGTACTTCGGAGACTTCGGCGCCGGGAGCCAGAGCCTCAATGTCGTGCTGGGTGGAACCAACACTGCGGTCCTGATCTGCTCCAGCTTGACGGTCGCACTCGCGGTTCGCGCCGCGCAACTCGGACAGCAGAAGGTCATCATCATTTGCCTGATCCTGACCATGCTGCTCGGCCTTGTCTTCCTGGGAATCAAGGGTGTGGAGTACCACGACAAGTTCGTTGAACACCACGTTCCCGGTCCCGGCTTCCATTTCCCCGGGCACGTTCCCGGCCACCCTGACATCCCTATCAACCAGCATCACGCCCAGATCTTCTTCTCCCTCTACTTCATCATGACCGGCCTGCACGCGTTGCACATGATTATCGGCGTGGGTTTATTCGCGTTCATCACCTACAACGCCATGCGCCGTCGCTATGGGCCTGACTACTACACACCGGTGGAAGTCGCGGGACTTTACTGGCACTTCGTCGACATCATCTGGATTTATCTTTTCCCGTTGCTGTATCTGATCGACCGCAGCAAGTGAGACACTATGTCTGAACATGTTTCTTCGTTGAAGCTCTACATCGGCATCTGGATCACGTTGCTGATCGGCACTCTTGTCACGGTGCTCGTGGCTGGGGTGAATCTGCCCGGGCCGCTCAATGCGGTGGTCGCGCTGACCATTGCCACCATTAAGGCCACCTTGGTCGTGCTCTTCTTCATGCATGTGAAGTACGCGCACGACAAAATAACCAAAGTGGTGATCGTTGCTGCGCTGTTTTGGTTGGCAATCCTGCTGGCCCTCAGCATGGCCGATTACACCACCCGGCTGTGGACATAAGAGCTCTTAACCGCAAAGCACGCAAAGAAAACCCGCAGAGTTCGCAAAGAAACAACCGGGGATTCCTGTGGGTTTAGAATTCAGCTCTTATCTTGGGCAGTTCTTTGCGTCCTTTGCGGCCGTTCTTAGCGATCTTTGCGGTTAAAAGCTCTGCACACGCTTGCACGCCGCATTGGTTTCCTTGAAGATGATCTGCGATGCCTCCCTCCGATCCGCTGCCGATCCTTTCCCCGGAACAAACCAATTCTTTCGTTGAGCGTGCCCGGTCTTCGAAGTCGGCTCAGGTGGATCAGCGCGCGCTCGAATCCGATCTGCGTTCGCGCATCGCCGGCGAAGTCCGCTTCGACACCAGCAGCCGCGCCCTCTATGCCACCGACGGCTCCAGCTATCGCCAAGTCCCCATCGGTGTCGTCATCCCGCGCAGCTACGACGATGTCATCGCGACGCTCGCCACCTGTCGCGAACACAGTGCTCCCGTTCTTTCCCGCGGTGGAGGCACGTCTCTCGCCGGCCAGTGCTGCAACGCCGCCGTGGTGATGGACTTCTCCAAGTACCTCGCGCAGATCCTCGAAATCGATCCCGCCCGCAAGCTTGCCCGCGTTCAACCCGGCGTGATCCTCGACCATCTCCGCAACGCCGCCGAGAAGCACCACCTCACCTTCGCGCCTGATCCTGCAACGCACGACCGCTGCACGCTCGGAGGCATGATCGGCAACAACTCCTGCGGCGTTCATTCGGTCATGGCCGGGAAGACTGACGACAACATCGAAGCGCTCGACATCCTCACCTACGACGGCTTGCGCATGAAGGTCGGTGCCACCACTCCCGAGCAACTCCACGAGATCATCGGCGCCGGCGGACGACGAGGCGAGATCTACTCGAAGCTGAAGACCATCGCCGAAACCTACGGCGATCTTGTCCGCAGCCGCTATCCCAACATCCCGCGCCGCGTTTCCGGCTACAACCTGAACTTCCTGCTCCCGGAGAATGGCTTCCACGTTGCCCGCGCGCTGGTCGGTTCGGAAGGAACCTGCGTCACCATCCTCGAAGCCACCTGCCGCCTGGTCGAGAGCCCTCCCGAGCGAGTGCTGCTGGTCATCGCCTATCCCGACATCTTCCAGGCCGCCGACCACGTGCCCGACATCATGGCGCACAAGCCCATCGGGCTCGAAGGAATCGACGACCTCCTCGCCGAATACACCCGCCGCCGCGGCATCAATTCCGAAGGTTTAGCTCTGCTTCCCGAAGGCGGAGGCTGGCTGCTGGCCGAGTTCGGCGCCCAAACGCAGGCCGAAGCCGAAGCCCAGGCCCGTGGTCTGATGGAATCCCTCAGTCGCGCCTCCGTCGTTCCCAACATGCGCCTGTGCACCAAAACCGAAGCCGGGCACGTGTGGACCGTGCGCGAATCGAGCCTGGGCGTGATCTCCCACGTACCCGGGGAGCCCCTCAGTTGGGAAGGTTGGGAAGACTCCGCCGTCGCTCCCGAAAAGCTCGGCAACTACCTGCGCGAGCTTAAGCAGTTAATGGGAAGATTCGGCTATCACGGCACGCTCTACGGCCACTTCGGCCACGCCTGCGTCCACACCCGCATCAACTTCGATCACGAAACCGAAGAAGGCATCGCCCGTTTCCGTCAATTCATGAACGAGGCGGCTGACCTCGTGGTCGGCTACGGCGGCTCGCTCTCCGGCGAGCACGGCGACGGTCAGGCCCGCGCCGAACTGCTTCCCAAGATGTTCGGCCCCGAACTCATCCAGGCCTTCAACGAATTCAAGTCCACCTGGGACCCGGACTGGAAGATGAATCCCGGCAAGATCGTCGAACCCTACCGCATGGACGAGAATCTTCGCCTCGGCGCCGGCTACGATCCCTGGGACCCGCCCACCCATTTCAAGTTTCCTCAGGACCACGGCAGCATGGCGCACGCCACCCTGCGCTGCGTCGGAGTCGGCAAGTGTCGTCACTACGAAGGCGGAGTGATGTGTCCCAGCTTTCGCGTGACCCGCGATGAGGAACACTCGACCCGCGGCCGCGCCCACCTTCTATGGGAGATGGCGAAGGGCGATGTCATCCGCGACGGTTGGAACAGCGAAGAGGTCAAAGAATCCCTTGACCTCTGCCTCTCCTGCAAAGGGTGCAAGACGGATTGCCCGGTGTCGGTCGATCTCGCCACCTATAAAGCCGAGTTTCTCTCGCACTATCACCAGGGCCGCCTGCGCCCGCTGAACCATTACGCCTTCGGCAACATCGATTTCTGGGCGCGTCTCGCCTCGAATGCTCCGGGTCTGGTGAACATGACCACGCAGCTGCCTTTCTTGCGCGACATAGCCAAGGCCGTCGCCGGCATTCCGCAGCAGCGCAGCATCCCGCCATTCGCGCCGCGGACCTTCAAGAGCTGGTTTCGCCGCCATCGTCCGCGTCATCCCGACGGCCCTGTGGTTGTGCTCTGGCCCGACACGTTCAATAACTACTTCCTACCCAACACCGCGAAGGCCGCCGTCGAGGTCCTCGAGAACGCTGGCTTCCGCGTCGAACTGCCCGCCGGCAATCTCTGCTGCGGGCGGCCGCTTTACGACTTCGGAATGCTCGACCGCGCCGAACACCTACTCCTGCGCATCCTCGACGCGCTCGCGCCTGAAATCGAAGCCGGCATTCCCATCATCGGCCTCGAACCCAGCTGCGTCGCTGTCTTCCGCGACGAACTCTGCAATCTCTTCCCCAGGGACGAGCGCGCCCAGCGTCTCTCTCGGCAGACTGTCCTCCTCAGTGAATTTCTCCACAGCTACCGCGAATTGATCCCGCTCCCGCAGCTCCGCCGCAAGGCCATCGTCCACGGCCATTGTCACCACAAGTCCGTCCTCCAAATGGACGCCGAAGAGGCAGTCCTCGCCCGCATCGGCCTTAATTTCCAGACGCCAGCTCCCGGCTGCTGCGGCATGGCCGGCTCTTTCGGATTTGAAGCCGAAAAGTACGACGTCTCCACCGCCATCGGCGAACTCGAACTCCTCCCCGCCATCCGCAAGGCCCCGCCAGACTGGCTGGTGATCGCCAACGGATTCAGCTGCCGCGAGCAGATTTGCCAGGCCACAGACCGCGACGCCCTTCATTTGTCTGAGGTCCTACAGATGGCTCTCCACGAAGGGCCCGCCGGACCCGACGGCTCCTATCCCGAAAGACGTCTGGTGCGGGAGCGAGAGATCGAGATCCGGCAATCCATGCGACATACCAGTTTGGCTGTAGCCGGAGTCGCTGCAGGCGCGGCGCTGCTCTGGCAGCTGTCCAGAAAACATTAATTCTAAAGAGCTTACCTCCTATAGCCCGAAGCGAACTCGACCCTCTCGCCAGCCCTCTGACTTTCTGGGAGAATAGTAGCTACCAGCCTCTGGGGCGCCACCCGTGCAAAGGTGCCCTGGTCTTGCTTCCTTGTGTCAGCCCTTGGGGAGCCGAGTGAATATCATGGAACGTGAAACCATCGTCGCAGGAGTCCCCGCAGACTCCGTTAAGCTCCAAGCCGTCCCCACCCGCGGGGTAGAAACCTCTCTGCAGGGTTCGATCCTCGTCCTGATCCAGTTCGATGTGGCGGAGGAAATTCGCCTGGACGAGCTGCGCAAGATCTTCGGCGCCCGTACCGCCGGCGCCAGCTTCAAACACCCCACCCCCGGATACGTCCAGTACCAGCGGCCGCCGGTGCTGGAGCCTGTCGAAGCGCTCGTGCTCGAAACCGGCGAACGCCTCGACGCCCAGATCAAGTACTACGACTACGGTGTGCTGAGCGTCGTGTTCGAGCTGCCTATTTCCGGCGACTGGAATGACCTCGTGCGCCTCTCTGGCCGATGGGTCTGGGACACCGACTTCGCGAGCCTAGCCTCCCGAGTCGTCAAAAAGCGCCTCGAGCGCGCCCGTCCAGCGCTGATCAAGCCCTATGACAACTGGCTGCACGAGGACTATTTCATCTTCCACGTGCGCGAGCTCGCCGGCAAGCCGTTAGCCAGCGAAGTCCTGAAGACCCACGGGGATCAAATTGCCCAGATCGTCCGCGGAGAAACTTTGCCGCTGTCGGAGGGCGAGCGCCAGGAAATTCTGCAGGGCCGCATCTCGTACTATCCGACCGACCTGGCCGTGATCGGCTGGAACGGAGCCTTTCTTTACGACACGATCGCCGGCGCCGAGACCGCCATCCAGCTGCTCGAATACGCCAATTCGCAGCTGCTCGAATTCCGCCATTACGACGAACTCCTCACCCGCGAACTCGAAGGCGTCTACGACTTCCTCGAAAATGGAGGCACCGGCCTCTGGTCCCGCTGGCGCACCGCTCGTGCCGCCACCAAGCTGCATACCGTCCTGCTCGACGTTGACGAACTCACCGAGCACGCCGACAACGCCATTAAGTTCCTCAGCGACATGTTCTCGGCCCGACTCTACAAGCTGGCGGCGTCAAAAATCGGCGTTCCAGACTACAAAGACCTGGTCCAACAAAAACTGAAAACCGCCGAGGAGCTCTATCACTTCATGGTCGACCAGTTCAATCAGAGCAGGGCCTTTGTGCTGGAGCTGATGGTGGTGGTGATTTTGGTGATTGAGCTGGTGATGCTGTTCAGAGGCAAGCCGGGATTCTAGAAACGGGTCAGAAGAAACGCGCTGTCATCCTGAGCATTCCTAGACCGGATGTCATTTTGAGCATTTTAAAAAGCTCTGTCATCTTGAGCGAAGTCGAAAGCCTGCCCTGAGCGTAGTCGAAGCTGCTTCGATCGCCTTCGGCCCAACGGGATTTTCCGCCACAACCGGATTGTTGCCAGGTCAATGACTCGGAGTACCGGCAACGCTCCTCATGGCTTCTGCAGCCGAGGTTGTGTTTTTATGAATCACTGGCTAAATAAACTAAGCCGCCGCCGCAATGTCCTCTAAGAAATTCCCGAGGTTCGTTTGCAGACCGAAAGTCTTCGACTGCGTTCGTCTAGCGCCTAGCTGCGCTCAGCATGACGGTGGAAATTATTATCTCCCTCCGCCCACCTCCAGCACTGTCCCCGTAACATAAGAAGCCGCGGAGGACAGCAACCAAACGATTGCCTCTGCAATCTCCTCGGGCCTTCCCGCTCTTCCCATCGGAATCGTTGGCTTCAATCGCTCCAAACGCTGCGGCTCGCCATTGGCCGCATGCAGTCCCGTCTCCACCAGCCCCGGCGCGACCGCGTTCACCCGAATGCCCTCGGTCGCGACCTCCCGCGCCAAGCCGATCGTAAAAGTGTTGATCGCGCCCTTGCTGGCCGCGTAATGCACCCACTCGCCCGCCGACCCAGTCCGCGCGGCCAGAGACGAAATGTTCACAATCGAGCCGCCGCGCCCGCCATGGAGCGTCGACATTCTCTTCACGACCTCGCGCGCGCACAAAATCGCCCCGGTCACGTTTACCGCGAACGTCCGCTCGAGCGCCTCCGCGGTCACCGCCTCGACCCGGGCAAACCCGCCCGTCACGCCTGCGTTGTTCACCAGCCCACGCAGAGGCCCAAGCTCCCGCTCAGCTTCCCGGAATAACTGCAAAATATCCAACTCGCGTCCTACATCGCCCCGAATCGCGACCGCCTTTCCTCCCTGTTCACGAATCACCCTCACAACAGCGTCCGCCTCCGCTTCGCCGGTCGTGTAGTTCACCGCGACCGCAAACCCTCGAGCCCCCGCCAGCCGCGCTGTGGCCGCCCCGATCCCGCGGCTGCCTCCCGTGACCACTACTGTTCCCGATTCCTGTGCACCCTCTCGTCCGTGCTCGCTCAAATGCAAACCTCCCGCTCAGTATCTGATTACTCAGCCTAACCGACCCAGCTGCCAAATAGGAATGCGGCCGAACGGTTGCGGCATCGCGGACTGGGCTCGACGCGGCCGCTCGCATTGCGGGAATTTGTCGCAGAAACTCGAAATTCCGCAGCTGAAGCTTTTTTCACCACAGAGACACAGAGAAAAACATTTGGCCTTTCTCTGTGACTTCTGTGGTGAATCCGATCGTCGTGGTTGCCTTAATTACTATGAGAGCCGGTTTCATCGCGGAACGACGATGAGGAAGCGGGCTCGGAGACGGCGTCGTGCTCGACAGGCATGGACACGACCGGCTCGCTGGGGACACGGCGGGCCAGGCGCGGCTCTTTCCAGGAATACTTCACCATGCACCAGAAGGCGCGGACGCCGTCTTTCCAGCCGATCTTTTTACCTTCTTCGTAGGTGCGTCCGGAGTAGCTGATGCCCACTTCGAAAACACGCAGGCGCCGCTTGGCGATTTTCACGGTGACCTCCGGTTCGAAGCCGAAGCGGTTTTCTTCAAGCGGGATGGACTGGATCACGTCTCGCCGGAAGACCTTGTAGCAGGTTTCCATGTCGGTGAGATTCAGATCGGTGAGCGCGTTCGAGAACAATGTAAGCAGCTTGTTGCCGACGGAATGCCAAAAATAGAGCACGCGGTGCGGACGGCCTCCCATGAAGCGCGACCCGTAGACCACGTCGGCTTTGCCTTCGATCAGGGGTTCCAGAAGGAACGGGTACTCGGAAGGATCGTATTCGAGGTCAGCGTCCTGAATGATAACGAAGTCGCCGCTGGCTTCCTGAATGCCGCGGCGCAAGGCTGCGCCCTTGCCCAGGTTGCGCGGCTGCAGCAGCACACGCAGCGCAGGCCGATACTGCTGTTCCAGGGCAGCAAGGATCTCGCGGGAGGTGTCGGTAGAGCCGTCGTCGACGCAGAGCAGTTCGATCTCGAAGGGGAACTGCAACGTGAGGACACTCTCGACCACGAGGCGCACAGTGGCGCGCTCGTTGTAGATGGGCATGACCACGGATAGTTTCATGTCAATTCACCGACGAGTGGCCTCTTTGGCAAGGGAGTGGGTAGGGTCCAGGCTCTGAGGGCGGAAAGACCTTGCGTACAGCGGCATTTTACATGATTTTGGGTCATCTTCAGCTCGCGGAATTGGGTGACTGCGCGAGAAAAACTACCGGGCATTCGGGCCACGGCGATGGTTATGAGAAATCTTCTTGGGCTCGCACATGGATGGTGCAATCGAGGGATTTCCTTGGCCAGAGCGGCCTCAATTTCAATGAAGGATTTGGCCTCGAAGGCGCCTTCCGCCGGAGGATCTCCTGACATGAGATGGTGCTAGCGTGCCTGAACCAAATCGCACAGGCTCGTCCATGCGGGCGAGGACGCCCGCCTCTCCACGAACTTTATTCTGCCGGACGATCTAGCATCATTGGTTGGGCTTTCTTCACCTCGACGCCGTTGGGAACTGGATTGACCGGGGACGAAGCCAGATTGACCGGACGCGGGGCGGTGTCCTGGCGCGCAGCCGCGGCCCGCTCGTCCCACTTGCCGAAGATCATTTTTCCGGCGGTCGTTTGCAGCACCGAGGTTACCGAGATGTCGATGGTCTTGCCGATCATCTTGCGGGCGTTGTCGACCACGACCATGGTGCCGTCGTCGAGATAGGCGACCCCCTGGTTGTATTCCTTCCCTTCTTTCAGGATGAACACACGCATGGTCTCGCCGGGCAGCACGATCGGCTTTAGCGAATTGGCCAGCTCGTTGATGTTCAGTACGGCCACACCCTGCAGTTGCGCGACCTTATTCAGGTTGAAGTCGTTGGTGATGATCTTGCCTTCGTACAGCTTGGCCAGTTCGATCAACTTGAGATCGACTTCACGGACACTGGGGAAATCATCTTCCACGATCTGGATATTGAGAGACGCGACTTTCTGCAGCCGCTGCAGGATGTCGAGACCGCGGCGGCCTCGGTTGCGCTTGAGCGAGTCGGCGGAGTCGGCCACCAGTTGCAACTCCCGCAGGACGAACTGCGGGGTCACGATGACGCCATCGAGGAAACCGGTTTCGGCGATGTCCGCGATCCGGCCGTCGATGATGACGCTGGTATCCAGAATCTTGTAGCTTTTCCTCGATTGCTTCTCGCCTCCAAAGATGCCACCAAGCGCCGCCAGGTTCAGGAGATCTCCCTTGTTCGCGCCCACGATCAGGCCCACGTAGGCCATCAGGAGCATCACCAGGATCTGCAGGAAACTTTGGGTGTGGCCCTCGGGAACGCTGTTGCGGACGACCAGCGCGAACAGGTAAGCGCCGATAATTCCGAGAATGCTGCCGATGGCAGCGCCGATCAAGCGCTTGAGGCTGACCAGGCGAAGACGCCATTCGAATAGGATCACGCCCAGGCCGATGAGCACTCCCAGAACTGCATCCACGCTGGCGCTTCGCCCGAAAGGCTGAATGAAATAACAAGCAACCGCAACGATAAGAACAAATAAGACACGTACCAAGATTAAGTCCACGAGAATGGACCTCCCCGGAAACGTGCGTTCGTAACGCATCCTTAAGGGACGCACGCCCCGCGTTGGCTCCGGAACGACTCGGGCCAACGATCTGTAAGGCGGAGCTATGAATGAGGGATGAAACGGCGCTCCGCTTCCCGGCCATCGTTTCACAGCAGGTCGGGGAAACCGCTACTTAATGAGCCAGTATATACCCGTCTCAAAATGTGAAACAGTGCTTAGAAGCGCGTTTGGCGCGGTTCGTGCGATCCGACTGCGTGCGTGAGCGCGCAGATGTGGCAGCCTTTGCCCTGATAAACTCGTCCGCATGAAAGGCATCGTCGTCACACGCTTAGGTGGTCCCGAAGTTCTGGAAGTACGAGACGTTCCACCGCCGGCGGCCGAATCGGGAAAGGTGCTCGTCCGGGTTCAGGCCGGAGGAGTCAATTTCGCCGATCTGATGACCGCGCAGGGCGGGTACCCCGGCACTCCCAAGCCTCCCTTCATAGCGGGACGCGAGTTCGCGGGCGTCGAGGAAGCGACCGGGCGCCGGGTGATGGGATACACCCAATGGGCGGCGTTCGCCGAAAAGACCGCGGTAAGACCCGAACTGCTCTGGACTGTGCCGGACCAGTGGAATGCCGAGCAAGCGGCTGCATTTCCGGTGAACTATTTCACGGCATACTTCGCGTATTGGGAAGCGGGATTCCTCGATGGCAACCATTCAGGAAAGCGCGTCTTGATCCATGCGGTCGCCGGTGGGGTGGGCACCGCGGCCGTCCAGATTGGAAAGATTCTAGGCGCGGACATGTACGGAACTTCTTCGTCGGAAGACAAGTTGGCGCGCGTAAGAGAACTCGGCTTGCAACAAGCCATTAACTACAAGGAGCGGGATTACGAAGAAGCAATCAAAGACTTGACACATGGCGAAGGCGTCGATGCAGTTTTCGAAATGCTCGGCGGGGAGCACACCGCGAAGAGCATCCGTTGCCTGCGCGATTTCGGAAAAGTAATCCAGTACGGAACCGCCACGGGCAAACAGCCTCAGCTCGATTTGCGCGCGCTCTATGCCAAGGCGGCCAGCGTGCAGGGACTATGGCTGACATATCTTTCCGGAAAACGTGAGCTGATGAATGAGGCGTGGAAGCAGCTTTCGCAGTGGATCGCGGACGGCAAGCTCCATCCTGTGGTCGGACACGTGTTTCCAGCTGAACAGGTTCCCGAAGCGTACCGGCTGCTGGCCGAAAGAAAAAACTTTGGTAAGGTCGTGCTGAAAATCGCGTGAGCTCACCATAGAGACACAGAGAATCCAAAAAACATCAGAGATTTATTTTGTGATTTCCTCTGTGACTCTGTGGCTCTGTGGTGAAAAGTAGACAATACATCGCCACGCTGTGTCCGCAATTGAGAAGGAATTGCTAACCACCCCTCCAGCGACTCGTCCAAACCCATGACCCTGATTGAAACTCCAACGGAACTTTTAATTGGGGTCAGGCGTATCTGATCAGGATGCTTGGGAACGGGTGAGGTACCGAAACTTATCGGTCACGTTCTCCAGGTAAGAAAAACATTACGGGGTTCAGGGGACTGTCTCAACTCGGTTTGGCGGCCAGATGAGAACAATCCCCGGAGCAAAAGACAAGGTCTTGCGGCCTGGCCCTTTTGTCTTGAACCCCGACGGCAGCATTGTAGGCCACTTGTCGGAAAATGCAAGGCTGTCATTCCTGTAGTTATACAAACCCAGGCCGCCCAGAACCGATTCCCGACGTGATTCGGGTAAGAGAAGGGATATTCGTATGAAAACTTCGAAGAGTCTATTTCTGGGGCTGGCCCTGCTGCTGGCCACCAGCGCATTCGCAGCCAACAAGGGATCACTCACGGTGCAGGAACCGATAACCGTTAATGGCACTCAGCTGAAGCCCGGTGATTACAAAGTGCAATGGGATGGCAACGGGCCCAGCGTCGAGTTGAGCATCACCCAGGGAAAGAAAGTAATCGCGAAAGTTCCGGCCCACGTGGTAAGCCTCGAGACACCCTCGGAAAACGATGCGGCCGTGGTAAAGAACAATGGCGACGGTACCAAGTCGTTGAGCGAAGTTCGCCTGAGCGGAAAAAAATTCTCGCTGACAGTAGGAGAGGAAGCCGCCAAGGCTGACGCGACTCGATAGTAGATCGCAGAGAGTGAAACGAAAGGGGAGCCGATAGGCTCCCCGATTTTTATTCCATCGTATCGAGTACTTAGTACTTCGGCATCTTGGGATCGACCCGATCGGCCCAAGCCAGAATTCCGCCGGCCAGGTTATGCACCTTTTTGAAGCCCGCCTGCTGTAGGAAGCCTACCGCTTTGGCACTGCGCACGCCGGAACGGCAGTGCGCGACGATCTCGCGGCTGGAGTCGAGTTCGTTGACGCGCTTGGGCAGATCGCCCAGCGGGATCAGGTGGCCGCCAATGTTGCAGATCTGGTATTCGTGCGGCTCGCGCACATCGAGCACGTACAGGTCATCGCCTGCGTCCAGGCGGCGCTTGAGTTCTTCGACTTGCATCTCGGGAATTCCCGTCTCCACCGGCTTTTCCTCCCCGCGGATTCCGCAGAATTCATTGTAGTCGATCAGCTTGGTGACCGTGGGATGCGTGCCGCACGCGGGACAGTCGGGATTCTTGCGCAGCTTAAGTTCGCGGAACTTCATGCCGAGCGCGTCGATGAGCAACAATCGCCCGATGAGCGGTTCGCCTTGTCCGAGAATCAGTTTGATGACTTCCGTCGCCTGCATCACGCCCACGAGGCCGGGAAGGATTCCCAGAACTCCACCTTCCGCGCAGGAAGGAACGAGTCCCGGCGGTGGCGGCTCGGGATAGAGGCAGCGATAGCAGGGACCTTCTTCGGTAGCGAACACGCTGGCCTGGCCCTCAAAGCGGAAAATTGATCCGTACACATTGGGCTTGCCCGTGAGCACGCAGGCATCGTTGACGAGATAGCGTGTGGGGAAATTGTCGGTGCCATCAGCGACGATGTCGAAATCGCGGAATAGCTCGAGCGCGTTCTCGCTGGTCAAGCGAGTCTCAAACGTTTTCAGATTGATGAACGGATTGATCGCCTTCAGCTTCTCTGCAGCCGAATCAAGTTTCTTGCGCCCCACGTCAGCCGTGGAATGGATGATCTGGCGCTGCAGGTTAGTGAAATCGACGACGTCAAAGTCCACGATGCCGAGCGTGCCCACGCCCGCTGCCGCAAGATAGAGCGTCAGAGGAGATCCCAGGCCGCCGGCGCCGATACACAGCACGCGCGCAGCTTTCAGCTTTTGCTGTCCCGCCATGCCGACCTCGGGCATGATCAGGTGGCGCGAGTAACGCAGGATCTCGTCGTTGGTAAGAGTAGCGGTTTCGGGTTTGACATCAAATGTGGTGGCCATCAGGACCTCGTTTGTGGAAATTTTCAAACTTGAGAACGCCAGACTGGACTACTAGCGACAACAACAGAGAGGACAACAACAGCAGCAGGTGCTGAGGCGGGGCATTCGAGTTGTCAGTCCAGCGGGCATATACCTAGAGGCCCCCAGCGATCGAAGGCACTATGGAAATGGTATCACCGTCCTTGACCGCGGTGGCTTCTTTCTGCAGGTAGCGGACGTCTTCGTCATTGAGGTAGACATTGACGAAAGCGCGCAGTTTGCCATCGTCGGTGTAGAGGTGGCGGCGCAGGTCAGGATGCGCGGCAACGAGGCCGGAGAGGGCGTCGGCGACGGATGCGCCTTTCACCTCCACCGTGGCCTGCTTCCCGGCATATTGCCGTAAAGGAGTTGGAATGTGGATTTTAGCCATGGATCAATGATGCCACACCTGGCCGAAGGATTCATCGGAGCTTCAAGACATCGATCTGGCGCAGTTACCAAAGTTTCCTGCTGATTGTCTTTAGCGGGTTCTGATCACGGAGCGCGAATCGCGTCCCGCGAACTATGCAACAGTTTGCTATTTTCTGCCAGGAAATTTAACCCGAGCGCGTTAATCAAGGCTGTTTGACATTCTCGAATGAGGCACTTAGGCGGGTTTTCAATGGTTAATCAGAATGGCCTTATTCATGCTCCTCTAAGCGGCGTCAGAGATAATCGAAATTTCATTGGGACCAAAAAGGACAAATTCTCCGTGCGGACTATCACTCGTAAACTCTTGATTCTCGCGTTCGTGCTTTTGGCAGCGCTCGCCATGGTGCCGGCGGCTTCGGCCAATAGCTTTACGATAACCAGCAACAATCTCGGACTTTCGGGAACTCTGGGGACTGTAAGCACGACTCAGAGTGGCAGCAACGTGGTCGTCACCATCACCATGAGTCCCGGCTACGCGATTGTGAGCCAGGGTGGATTTATTGGTTTGAACACAACTGGAGGGCTGACTTTATCCGGCAGTTCTTTGGGCAGTTTCAGCATCAGCAACATGAGCGCCGGGCTGCAGCCCAATTCGAGCATTGGATCGTTCACGTTCAGCGACTTATTCAAGACCTCACTGAAGCATGGTCAGCAGTTCCCCACGACGCTGAGCTTCACCATTCTCAATGCGAACGTTAATCAGATCACTGGCCTCGGAATCCACATCTGCGTTGTGGGTGGTGACGGTTGCGCCAGCACAGGCTTCGCCATCACCGGCGGCAACCCGCCTGCCGCGGTTCCTGAACCCGGCACGCTGAGTCTTCTGGGCAGCGGTTTGGTAGGGATTGCCGGCGTTCTCCGTCGCCGCTTCATTTCCTAGACAGTCTCGTCACCCCGTATTCACCCGGCTGGGAGAATCCTGCCGGGTTTTTTATTGCTCAATCGGACAACGTGGACTATGCCTTCAAGACCGCTACCAGGGCCTTTTCCAGCTCGGAATATTGGAAGGGATAGCCGCTGGTGACGAGGCGGGCGGGTTCAACTCGCTGGCTGGCGAGCAGGACGTCTTCAGCCATTTCGCCGAAGGCGAGCTTCGCCGCGAATGCAGGGACGGGAAAAATTGCGGGGCGTCGGAGCACCGAGGCCAGCGTCTTGGTGAATTCGGCGTTGGTCACGGGTTTTGGGGCGACCATGTTGACCGGCCCCTGCAGCAAGTCATTCTTCAGGATGTGTTGGACGGCGCCGACCCAGTCCTGGATATGGATCCAGCTCATCCACTGGCGGCCTGATCCGACTTTGCCGCCAACCCCCATGCGGAAGGGTAGAAGCATTTTGCGGAGAGCTCCGCCCTCGCGACTAAGGACCACACCGGTACGGAGCTGAACGACGCGGATTCCCGCGGCGGCGGCGGGCTTAGCGGCCGCTTCCCACTCGCGGCAGACGTCGGCGAGAAAGCCCGCGCCGGAGCTGCTCATCTCGTTCAGAGGCTCGTCGGCGCGGTCTCCGTAATAGCCGATGGCGGAGGCGGTGATGAAAACGCGCGGACGGTTCGGGATGGTCGTGAGTGCCTGCACCAGATTGCGCGTGCTCGTGACGCGGCTATCTCGGATCTTTGCTTTTTTGGCAGCGGTCCAGCGGCCTACCACAGTTTCACCAGCCAGATGAATGATGGCGTCGAATCCAGAAAGGGAATCGGGGTTCGGCGGTCTCATAGGATCCCAGTAGATCTGGTCTTCGCTTGAGACCCGGCCGCGGACCAGGCGCGTGACATCGAATCCGCGGGTTTTCAGCGAGGCTGACAAGGCCGTGCCCAGGAGACCGGAGCTTCCCGACAGGAGCACGCGAGCGGATTCGAGCGCGACCATGGGGCCAATGTAGCAGAGCGGCCCGCGCAGAAACGAATTTTGTTAACGAGTTTCCTCGCAGGAAAAAAGTCGGGTGCTTTTGTTGAATGGCTCGCAAGCTACGCCGTGTTCCCGCAGCCCGGAGGCTACTCTCGGACGGCGCCCCCAACCAAGCGCGTCTACGCAGTTACATTGATTGGCTCATCCGCGAACGCTTTGTCAGCTTCATCGGTGCCCGTGAGCTCAAACGAGTTCGTCACGTCCGCTTTGCCTTGGGCAACACGCGTAATGACGTAAGAGCAGCTGATCCAGTGCGCCTCCTCGAGGTCGGTCTTCGACCACTCCGCCGGATGATCGGGATGGGAGTGATAGAAGCCGATGATGTCCTCGTCTCGCTCGCGCGCTTGGCGTTGGATGCGAACGAGCTCCTTGGGATCGATGTGATAGCGGTTCTGGGGCGAATCCGTGCGGGTGTTGCCGCAGCGGGCGGTCGACGTGACCATCCGAACGTCGCCATCCATCTGTCCGAGAAGCACGCCGCAGCATTCATGCGGATAAGTTTCCTCGCCGTGGCGGCGGATTTCCGCGTAGTCCTGGGGGCTGATCTTCAACATGCTGATCTAGGCTCTGGGCTTTAGGCGCTAGGCTTTGGGTACTCGGCTGTACTCTCAGATTTCAGCTCGCGGCTCGTAGCTCGCAGCTGCCTTACGTTTCCGTCCAGAAGCGCTCGCTCAAATACTTGTCGCCGGAGTCGCACAGGATGGTCACCATCACGGCTTGTTGACCTTTCTTTCTTTGCGCAGCGACTTTGAGGCACCCGACCACTGCTGCGGCGGCCGAGATCCCCACCAGCAAGCCTTCTTCGCGGGCAAGGCGAATTGCCATTTTGTACGCGTCTTCGGTGGCTATGCCTAAATCTTCATCGGCAAGTTTCGCATCGTAAATTTTCGGGACGATCGCGGTTGCCATGTGCTTCGCGCCTTCAATCCCATGAAACGGAGAATCGGGCTGCAGCGAGATGCAGCGTACGTTAGGATTCAGCTCTTTCAAGCGGCGCGTGGTGCCGACGAATGTTCCACTAGTGCCCAGCATGGAGACGAAATGCGTGACGCGACCTTCCGTTTGTTGCCAGATTTCATTAGCGGTGCCATGGTAATGAGCTTGCCAGTTCGCGTCGTTCGAGTACTGGTCGGCGTAGTAATACAAATCCGGATGCTTGGCGTAGAGCTCGCGCGCCATGCGGATCGCGCCGTCAGAGCCCTCGCCAGGATCGGTATAGAGGATGTTTGCCCCGTAAGCTTGCAGGATGCGCTTGCGTTCCGGCGAAACGTTCTCCGGCATGCACAGTGTGACGGGGATGCCTTGCGCGGCGCCGATCATCGCATAGGCGATGCCGGTGTTGCCGCTGGTCGAGTCGAGCAGCATCTTGCCGGGCTTCAGCTGGCCGGTGCGCAACGCTTCCGCGATGATGCGCGAGGCGGCGCGATCCTTCACCGATCCGCCTGGGTTGTACCACTCGGCTTTGCCTAGAATTTCGACATCTGGCAGTTCGCTCGTTACACAATCCAGACGTAGTAGTGGCGTGTTGCCCACGCGCTCCACAGCCTTGAGGCCGAGGCGGTTCGGCGGCGTCGCGGTGGATCCGTGCCTGGTCCCGGTCGGTTCGACGGAAGCGCGCCCCATTTATGGATTAATCACCCGTGACTATAGTAATGTGCGAGACTCAGGAAAAAGAGGTATCTAACACCTACATTCGATTATAGAGAAGCTACCGCGGATCATGAAAAATTTCGCTGCGTACTCTTTTTGCATGGGAGCTGCATCTAACCGTGCAGACATAGAAGGGATTGAACAACAGAGATGCCTGGCAAGCTCGAACTGAAAACATTTGAAGACGCCGTAAACTACTTGCGCGAGCACGCCTTTGACGTGCTCGAGGCACCCGGAACCAGCGGCCGCGTCTTTGTAAAGAAATACAACGTTTCGGCTGCGATCCAGAAGACGGAAGATGGTGGCGTCAAGATCTTCGCTTATCCCGGCTACCTGGTCGGCACCGAAATTTCCAAGCTGGTTAACAAGGGCTACCAGCAGTTTCTGAAAACTTCCAAGACCGAGATTCCCGCGACGGCCGACCACCTGAAAGCCTTGCATGCTTTCTCGGAAGAGCTGAAGGAAGCGCTCGGATTGCCCAGCTTGTATAACGAATCACTGGGCACAGTGAGCGAGGCCTATCAATACGATCGCATCGTCGATCGCGACAAGCCCGCTCCCGAACGCAAGAAGCGGCCCTGGGAAGTCGCTGGGAAGGCCTTGGCGGCGAAGAAGAGCCAGGGATAAGTTGCGGGTACCGAGTACCTGGCTGTTAGTTGCAGGAACAACACAGCGGCCATGCGCCGCTGTTTTGTTTTGAGAGGTTCTCGTTAGAAGCCAATCGGCCAAAATCTCGCGAGGATAGCGCGAGTTACCTTCGGCCAAGGGCGTCAGCGGCTACCCAAGCCTCGACCAACCTTCATGCTTTCTATCACTTGGAGGATTGCTGAATCCGATGAACCTGCTGTAAAATCAAATGGTTCGAATCGAGGTTCAACAACACACATGAAGGCAGCCATCCATCCAACTTACGAAGAAATCCGCGTGATGTGCGCATGCGGCAACAGCTTCACGACCCGGTCGACGCATAAGGGCGACCTCCACGTGGAAATCTGCGCCGCTTGCCATCCATTCTTTACCGGCAAGCAGAAACTGCTGGACACCGCTGGTCGTGTGGAGCGCTTCCGCCGCAAGTACGCCAAAAGTGACGCGGCCAAGGCCGAGGCGGCAAAGAAGTAATTCGCTTCGCCAGGAACCAGGATCGAAGCCCTCGCGCAGAGCGAGGGCTTTCTGTTGCAGGCCCGGCTAGAATAACCACGTGCGCAAGTACTGGGACAACGCGGCGATTACCGGAACCGATGCGGCCATCCGCGAGGAACTCGCCTCGGTACCGGCCGTACTGCGCCTGGGCGCCGTCCAGATTGCTCCCGCCACCGTGCTTGCCCCAATGGCGGGCGTCACCGACACGGTCTTCCGTCGCTTCATTCGCAATCTCACCGGCTGTGGCCTGATTATGACCGAGTTCACCTCGGCCGATGGCGTCCTCCGCGCTAAGGACAAGAAGGCCAAACGCTATCTTCATTTTTATGAAGACGAGCATCCCATCTCGGCACAGCTTTTCGGAAGCAATCCCGAGGTCATGGCAGAAGCCGCGCGCATGGTCGAAGGCCTTGGTTTCGACCTGGTCGACTTGAATCTCGGTTGTCCGGCGAAGAAGGTCGTCAAGTGCAACGGCGGGTCGGGCTTGTTGCGCGATCTCCCCGCCATCGGAAAAATCTTTGAAACTGTTCGCGCCGCCGTAAAGATCCCCTTTACGGTGAAGTTCCGGGCCGGCTGGAACGACCAGGAAATTGTCTGCGTGGAACTCGCCAAACTCGCCGAAGCCTGTGGGCTTTGTGGCGTCGCCCTGCACGCCCGCACGCGCGAGCAAGGCTATAGCGGCAATGCGCGCTGGGAGTGGATCGCCGCTGTCAAGCAGGCGGTCAAAATTCCGGTCATCGGCAACGGCGACATCCGCGCGCCCCAGGACGCCTGCGCGATGATTACGCAGACCGGATGCGACGCGGTCATGATCGGCCGCACCGCCGCTTCCAATCCCTGGATCTTCCGCCAGATTGCCCAGTACACTGCAACCGGCCGCTACGACGAACCCGGCGAGGCCGACCGCTACGAAATGATCCGCACCTACTTCCGGATGCTGATTGAAGAAAGATTCCCCGATGCCCCCGGCAAGATGAAGCAGTTCGCCTCCTGGTTCACCCACGGCGTTCCGGGCGGCGCCGCGCTCCGCAAGGCGATCTACGAAGCGAGACAAGATACCGAAATCCTCTCGCGCGTAGAAAGCTTCTTTGAAGCCAGATTACATCCCGAAATCGCGAATGCCCGCGCAGAAGACCTGGAAGCACCAAGCATCCGATAATGAGATTTTCTTAGCGACCTTCGCGATCACTCTGCGATCTCTGCGGTTATACGCTTTTCTATATAGAATCCGACCCTATATCCTGTCCCATTACCCAGGAGCTCCCATGCGAGGTCTAGCGAACAAACGTGTGCTGATCACGGGAGGCGCCAGCGGAATCGGCGCCGCCACCGCTGTCCGCTTCCTCGAAGAAGGCTCTCGCGTCATAGTCCTCGACCGCAATGAGAAAGGTTGCGCCGAAATCCAGCGCCAGCTCCCGAAACTCGCCGGCGTCGTTGCCGCCGACGTCTCGAAGCTCGCGCAAGTCCAGACTGCGTTCGCGGAAGCCGTCCACCTCATGGGCGGGGTCGACGTCCTCATCAATAACGCCGGCATCTCCATCCGCCACAAGTTCCTCGACATCACTCCCGATGAATGGGACCGCACTCTCGCTGTGAACCTGACCGGGGTCTTCTACATGGCCCAGACCGCCGCGCGTCACATGTGGAAGCGCAGCAGCGGCGTGATCCTGCAGACCGCCTCGACCAATGGACTCGTAGGGCAACCTCTTTATGCGGATTACAATGCCACCAAGGCAGGAGTCATCGAACTCACAAAAACCATGGCCCTCGAACTCGCCCCCAAGGTACGAGTCTGCGCCGTCGCGCCCGGCTATGTCCTGACACCCATGCAACGCTCCGAATACACCGACGCCATGCTCGAAGAAGTCAACCGCAAGATCCCCCTGCGCCGCCACGCCAAGCCCGAAGAAATCGCCGCCCTCTTCGCCTACCTGGCCTCCGAAGACGCCGCCTACATCACCG
>QIAH01000487.1 GCA_003225465.1 Acidobacteriota bacterium
CACCCTCTCCTTCGACCTCAACCAGGACCCGAAGTATGACACCGGCCTGGTTTGCGGCGGCACGCTCGAAATTTTCATCGAACCGATCCTGCCTCCAGCAGTTCTTTATATTTTCGGCGCAGGCCACGTTGCACAAAGCCTTTATAAAACCGCGCGGGATGTGGGCTTCGACGTCACCGTGATCGATGATCGCGAAACCTACGCCAATCGGGAGCGCTTTCCTCATGCCAGCGAGGTAATTGCGCAGGACTTCGATCAGGCCACCAGCGCTCTGCCGGTCAGCGAAGCAAACTACATTGTGATCGTGACGCGCGGGCACCGCGACGACATGCGCATCTTGCGCTGGGCCGTGCAGACCAAGGCCCGCTACGTCGGCATGATCGGATCGAAGCGCAAGACCATCGCCATCTTCCGCGAGTTGCAGAAAGAAGGTCTGCCCGCGGAACTGTTCGAGCGTGTGCATGCGCCCATCGGGCTCGACATCGGAGCCATTACGCCCGAAGAAATTGCAGTGTCCATTACGGCGGAGTTGATCGCCGTCCGCCGCCGTGTCGAACGCGAGCTGCCCCACATGAGCTGGTTTCATGGGCACACTGCCGCCCGCGAGAGCGCCGACCCAGGTGGCGCGCCTGCCAAAGAATCCGCCGAAACATCGAAAGACGCTGGCTGAGCGAGTTCCTTTCCTTCACTGACTTCCCTTCCCCTTTCTGATATCTTCGCGGCATGAGCCGGGCCTTGAGTCTGTGCGGCGTGATTCTGGCGGCGGGCGATTCCCTGCGTATGGGCACCGACAAGGCACTATTGCCTTGGCCTCCGAGCGCGGAAGGCGCAGGCACGGCGGGGACATTTCTCTCTTCGGCCATCGAGTCCTTATCGCGGCCAACCGACCTGGTCATCGTGGTGGCGGGAAAGAACGCTTCCTCGATCGCGCCGACCGTGTACGCCGCCGGTGCATCCCTGGTCATCAATCCGGCGCCGGAGCGCGGACAGTTCAGCTCCCTGCAAGTCGGCTTGCAGGACGTTTTGAACCGAGGCCGGGACGCAGCCATGGTCACCTTGGTCGACCGGCCTCCCGTCACCCCAGCAACTATCCAGACTCTGTGCGACGCGTTTGCAGCCGTCGTTGCGCACTGGAAGTGGGCCGTCATTCCACAGTATGCCGGCAAGCACGGACATCCGATCGTGCTCGGGCGCGAAATGATCGAAGCGTTTCTGAAAGCGCCGCCCACCGCCGTCGCGCGCGATATCGAACATCAGAATGCCGGGCACATCGAATATGTTGAAGTCAACGATCGCCTGGTAACCGCCAACGTAAACACTCCCGAGGAGTACGCCTCGCTCGCCGCCAAGAGCCTGTCCTAGTCTGTCCCCAAAAACTTCACTCGGACTCGCACCGATCGCGCATCTTTCCTTGCGATCTCCTCTGCGATTTTCCTTTGCGATCTTCGCGCCACCTTTGCGATCTTTGCGGTTAAAGGCTTTTCTTTTTTGAACCCTGACTCCGCACCCCGTCCGCATCCATTACAATCGACTCTCTGCCAGGAACCCGGGGCCTTGTCGCGCGTTGGAGGCCTGTGCGGAAATACCACATTTCGGAAAACAATCGTGTCTTCATCCGCCGTTGCTGATAAGGCTCAGGCCTTCGTGGAATCTGTTCTTCGACTCGAGCCGCGCTTCGCCGCCTTCGATTGTGACGGCACGCTCTGGTCAGGCGATGCGGGCGAGAGTTTCTTCTCCTGGGAAATGGAAGAGAAACTCGTCCCTGAAGAAGTCGCGTCTGCCATGCGCAAGCGCTATGCCGACTACAAGGCCGGCAAGGTTCCCGAGGACGTGATGTGCGGCGAGATGGTCACCATGCATAAAGGCATGATCGAGTCCGACGTGCAGCGCGCCGCGACTCGCTTCTTTGATCTGCACTTCGCGGAGAAGATTTTTCCCGAGATGCGCACGCTGGTGCGGCAGCTTCAGGAACAGGGTTGCGACGTTTGGGCGGTCTCGTCGACCAATGAATGGGTGATCCGGGCTGCGATGCGACATTTTGGCATCCCGCGCGATCACGTGCTGGCGGCCGCAGTGAAAATCAGTAAAATGCGAATTACGGACCGCTTGATCCGCATCCCCAGTGGAGACGGCAAGCCCAAAGCCATTCGGAAAGCGGTCAAGAAAAAGCTCGACGCGGCCTTCGGAAACTCGCGCTGGGATGCGGACATGCTGGCCATCGCCCGGCATCCCTTTGCGGTGAATCCAAATCCCGACCTTGAGGCCATAGCCCGGGAGCGCAACTGGACGGTCTATTTCCCGGAAGACCCCAGTCCCTGACCAGCTCCCACCGCGAAGAGTTTGTAACGAAGTTGTAAGAACCGGGCCGTAACCCTGGTTTGTTACTTGACCTTGTCACCCCCGCGGACATATTGTCCGGAACAGTTATTGTCTTTCTGCCCAAAGGGCGCGCGCCACTTCTTTGTAACTGAGAACGTGATTGGGGAGAAACTTCATGGCCACCTGGAACACCTGGGGCGACAACGAGCCTTATTGCTGGGTTGTCATCTGCAAGAACCACAAATTTCACCGGCATGATAATCTTTTCAGCGGGCACAAGATTCCGCTGGGAGAGACGGACGCATTTTCGCCGCCCCCCGACATCGACTTTCGGTTGACGGTCCGTTGCGACGAATGCGGCGAGGAGAACACCTACGATCCGGCCGACCTGGTGCGCTTCCAGATGGCTTTCGGGCCGGACTTCAAGCCCCACCCGCTATTCGCATAACTTCCCACATCGGCGCGCACGAGGGAGGGACGGGCGTCACGCCCGCCCTTCATGACCGATTTTCGGGATCCGCAAATTTCGCGATGCACACGTAGGCCCAGACGCCGGGGTCCCCATCAAGCCCGTTTTTGGCTTGATGGGGTGGAGACGCCCTCGTCTGGGCAGACGGGGCTCCCCCTTTAGGCGCGGTCTTCAATTACGTCAACCGTTTTGAGTCGAAAGATAACTCCGGAGAAAGATCGCGGGCGAACTTGCATTACACCGAAAACAAAGTCGCTTCTAAACGTTTTTGAGCAACGCCTGCAACGCATCCATCGCCAGGTAAGCCGCGTGGCCCGATGCTTCGGGTAAGCCACCTACTTTCTCGAGCAGCTCTTCGCGCGTCAGCGCGCACGCCTCGGCAAGAGTCCTTCCTGCCACCATCTCGGTCAGCGCGGAAGAGCACGCCATGGCCGAAACACATCCCTTAGCCCGAAACCGAATCTCCACAATGCGTTCGGCCGCAATCTTCGCGGTGAGCTCGAGAATATCGCCGCAAGCGGGATTTTCAATCCGGATACGCGCGTCTGCATTGTCAATCTCACCCGCATTGCGGGGATTCTGGAAGTGATCGAGGACCTGCGCGGAGTACATTCGGTCCAATTGTAATCAGATGACCTATATTTCGCAGTGGGTGCCCCGTCCAAGCTCCGCTTGGGCGGGCTCTTTTAAAACCCTCTTCCGCGCAAAAGCAGGCAGTTCCTCCATTTAAGATATTTCTTTCGGCCGCCGCATGAATCGCTCTCACTCACCCCGCCGCGTGGTCAGCCTGCAACCCAGTGCGACGGTAATCCTCGAGGCAATCGGTCAACTGGATTGCGTGATTGCGTGCACCCGCTATTGCGTCGATGTCTGCCCCGAAGTTGAAACCGGCCGGACCATTGTCGACGATTCGTGGACTGCCGATGCCACGGAGATCATCGCCGCTAAGCCGGATCTGGTAATCGCCGCCGTGCCCTACCAGGAGAAGTCGATTTCGGAAATTCTGAAGTCCGGGGCACGGTTTCTCGGCCTGGCTCCGAAAACCCTCTCCGATATTTACACCGATATCGTCGCCATCGCCGGGATCGTGGGAGTTCCTAAGCGCGGAGAAGAAGCAGTGAGTGCGATGCAGGCAGAGATCGATCGCATACACGCACAAGCCGCGGGACTGCCGCGCCTCCACGTCTTCTGCGAGGAGTGGCCCAAGCCGCTGATCGCATCACAGGTCTGGGTTGCCGAGCTCGTAGAAGTCGCAGGCGGAAGTTTTGTTGGCGTGCCCGGTGTGCAAACGACGGCCGACAGCGTCGCCGCCGCCGACCCGGACGTCCTGATCGCGGCCTGGTGCGGCGCGGGCGACCGAGTGCCTTTGGAGAAGATCGTTCGCGGTCGCGCATGGACGAACCTCCGTGCCGTGCGCGAAGGCCGGGTGCACTGCATTCGCGCTGCCGCTATTCATCCGGAACGATTTCCACACGCGCCCGGTTTACGATGTATCACCGACGTAACGCGGGAGCCAAGTCCTCCGGGTGCACCCGTGGTTTAAGATGAGCCTCATGCCCAACTCGCTCACCATCGACGGAGTCAGGTCCGAAGTGGACCGCCTGGCACGTTCGTCGAAGTCCGCGCACGAGCTGATGACGCAGTTGGTGGCTCTGCTGCACGACCGCATGCTGAAGTACAACTGGGTGGGCTTCTACATGCTCGACGAAGGTTCGAAACCCCCTGTCCTCGTGCTCGGCCCGTTCCAGGGAGCGATGACCCCACACACCCGCATTCCGCTGCACCAGGGAATCTGCGGCGCCGCCGCCTCCACCGGAAAAACCGTAGTGGTGGACGATGTCGCCAAAGATCCGCGCTACCTCGCCTGTTCTCTCGAGACCAAGTCCGAGATCGTCGCGCCCGTCTTCAACCGCGGCAAGGTCGCGGGCGAACTCGACATCGACAGCCACTTTGCCGCTGCCTTCTCGGCCGAAGACCAGGAATTTGTCGAGTACTGTGCCGCCCTCGTTGGCAAAAAGCTGGAAAGTTCTCCCGCATGAGAGTGGAAAAAGGAAAGGTGCGCGCACCCGAGATCGGGCGCGTGTGGTTGAATTCTCCTCCCCTGAGTTTTCGTCAGCTGCGGGGTCGGGTCGTTCTCGTCGATTTCTGGGATTACACCTGCGTCAATTGCATCCGCACTCTACCCTACGTTCAGGCCTGGCATGAGCGCTACGTAGGCAAGGGACTCACGGTCATCGGGGTACACACACCCGAGTTCACCTTCGCGCAATATGAATCGAATGTGGAACGAGGAGTCCGTGAGTTTGGGCTCACCTACCCGATCGTGGTCGACAACGACCGCGAAATCTGGAAGGCATTCGCCAACCGCTACTGGCCCACGAAATACCTGCTCG
>QIAH01000488.1 GCA_003225465.1 Acidobacteriota bacterium
TGTTCTACATGCTGCAAGGCTCGCTTCAAAAAATCGATTTCCAGGACCTGCTGCCCGATCTTACGTTCCAACTCCGCGATTCGCGTCTCCTCCGCCCGTTTCTGGCCCACCCCGGGAAACGCTCGCTCCCCAAACTTATCGACATCACGGCTCCAGCGGTACAATTCCTGACGGCTCACTTCCAGACTGCGCGCCACTACCCCCGCAGGCTCACCCGCACGCAGTCGTCGTACCGCATCCAGTTTGAACTCCTTGCTGAACTTCCTTCGAGACGATCCCATCCAGTTTCCCCTTTCCCTGCATTTTAGGGCCTAACTGGTTGTCTCAAAATCGGGGTCCACTCCACTGGGACCGGCGAGACCACCGGTCTCAAGTACCAGGCGACTGGCATTACACAGCAGAGCTTTAGCAGTTCTCTCCAGAATGGCCAGGCGAATTTCACCTTCGTGAACAACTTCAGGATTATCGGGCAGGGTCCAGGGAACAACTACCTGGTGCACGAGACGATGCACTTCACGATCAATGCTGACGGCACGCTGACTGTGTCGTTCGACAATCTCACCGTCGACTGCAAGTAGGGGCCGAAATAGGACGCGGGGCCGCTCCGAAAAGGGCGGCCCGTTTTTCTAAGGAAGACACCAATGAACGACAGACCCACATAGTTATCGACGCTCCCAATCACCCGGAGTACAGCTCGAAGCAAGAGGTAATCCAACAGAATCTCGGCTATATGAGCGATGTCAAGAAAGCTATCAAGTCCTGAGACAAAGGCGGAAACGGGTCAGAGCAAGTCTCGGCGTATTTTGCTCCTATTTCAGGCGCTTACGGACTGAGGCTTTTACGAGTACTCCTCTTTCAAGGGTTCACTGTTCAGTAGATTGCCGGGCCGCATTGGCGTAACTGTCGATAAACAAGCGATTGGACTCTGCTGCGCCTCCGGTTTTCCATTGCCAAACGTTGAACGTTAAGCTAGCGGCCCGCCCTGGCACGAAGAGTCTTCACAATTCTTTCCGTTGCCACAAACAATCTACTTGGCGCGCTGATCTGTCCTCGCACAAGCTTGCCATCGACAACTTCAAAATAACCTCGGTCGTCGTGGCACCGACCGCAACTGGGGACCGGGCAGACCTCTATGAATGTCTGGCCGAATGGGACCATCTCCAAGTTCGTATGTCTGTCGCAGGGAGGCGATGGCATGGGGGAACCCTCCCAGCGGAAGACTCTATTGGCGATTGGCTGGCTGGGTCAAGCGGATTTGGAATGTCACGGCTGGCAGTAGTTTGGTTTCAATCGCCGTAAAGCGCTATCCACGTTCATTCCAAAGGCACCTTCGAAAGCTTCCACGTAGGATAAGTTGAGGACCGTATCCTTGCACACTCCCGTCATACGGACCGTGGCACATGGCTCACGTGGCTTAGAGCTGCAAGCGCGATAGGCAATCATCAACGCAATGTCTGCGGACAAGTCTCTTGCGCTTTATGGCATGGATTGAGGATCGTGCATCGGTCGGCGGATTTGTTACGAAAACCGAAAAAGCGAAAATCGATGAACGCTAATGTTGCCGAAATCTCTGCATTAGCATGCGATAATGCCGCTCATGCAATTGGCTGTAATCCGAGAACGCGTACGTGCTCTACAGCAGGAGATCTCCAGACTTCGGGTTGAAAACGCAAGCTATCTGCGCAAGCACCTTCATTCGGCACTGGAAGCTCGTGAACACCGACTGAGAGAAGCGCGGTTGCAAGAGATCGTCGAAGAACTTGGCAGGCTCACAAAGACGAAAATCCTTTGACGCTGCAGGCTGCCTCACAGATCAGCAAAAAGTCGATGCGGTTTGAAATTCGGAACAAGTGGCATCTGAAATCTCACTAGATCAGAAGCGTCGTAGGACTGCCTTTCCCCACACTCGTCACATCGAACAGTAAAGGATTCCATTTGTGGCGGCGGCGTGAATTCATCTGTTTCGCATAGGGCGATTTTGTGGCCGCTATAGATGTTTTGCTGTTCATGAAATTTGCGATTCTTGCAGATCACGACCCAATAGTACGGTTCTAGCTCCCCGTCTTTCGAGACCTGAGAAGAAATGTGATCTCCACTGACAGATTCTTCTGTTGCCATCGCTCCAGCGGCGTCCCTCTTTCCCTTAGTCGAGCTTTTCGGAATGTATGGCCAGACTTTTCCCGGCAGGTGGCGAGGACCGCTCGCTCGACCTACGTGGGTGGAAGACATGGCATCCTTGACTATCAGTTCCATCGGGCCAACGCGAAAATCTGAAGATCGGACATCACGAAATCGGAAATGCAGCCAGCCCTGTCGTGGAACTCCACATTCCAGCGGATCGGCCGTGTATAGCTCGGACAATTTCTCCTGGACTGCCCGAACCTTATCTGTATTCCACTCGTCCTTCACGAGACTACCGAGTCGCCAATTCTCCATATCCGTGCTGACTCGCTCGCCGACCTTGCGGGAACCGTCACGCGCTCCTATTGTCAGCTGAATCGGCTCCACAATCTGCAACGGCAGGTCAGTTTCGTTCAGTAGCCAGCAGTTTAGGAATACCTCGAATTCCAGCCCCAATTCGTCCGTGTTTCCAATCTCCTGGAACTTCCCATTCCGCTGTGGACGAGCATGAACCTCCTTCAGCAGAACCAGCACACGTGCCGTTTCGCGAACTCGCTCGCTTTTCTGCGCAGCATCTTTCTGGGTTGTACCCCTTGCTTCAGAAACAACAAACATAACGAAGCCTACGACCAGGCACACAGCTGCGAATGCAAGTCCCGGAGCGCCGCCTGCGACGAAACCCAAGCCTGCACCGACAGCTAAAATCCCCAGTCCCAGACGCCTAGTTTTTGACATGTGCGACGCCCCGACGCACTCGCAAAGGCTTGACCTCAGAACGATCGGCTGAATTTCAAGAAGGGCGCTACTGTGACTAGAGAAGGATTGTACGAATTCTTGGCCCGATGGTCCAACCCCGAAAGACTGGCCGGGGGCCCAAGGAGCCATCCGAACGAGCTGGTCGGGAGCGGAACGATGAGCACACTCTACGCTCCGGGCTGGCCCGAGTTCACTGCCTTCACGTGAAGAGTTTGCCGATCGAGATCTTGAAGGTATTGGCTAGCTTCACGAGAGTCGTCAGACGAAGGTCCTTTTCTCCTCGCTCGATTGCCCCGGTAAACGAACGCGCCAGGCCGCTCTGGTGCGCTAGTTCTTCCTGGGACCACCTCCGCTTCTCCCGAAGCGCCCGCACGCGGTTACCAAGGTTTTTCCGGACGGTGATGGCATCTTGCATCCACCATACGATCGGTCTAGCGTTGAGTATCGTCCACGCCCTATCGTAGGACGCTCTGTCGTAGGCCGATTACAACGCCCCCTCATTTTGATGAGGAGATCCCCGCATGGTATCCCGCAAACAACTGATCCGATTGGTCATGAGATCATCAAGCGTTGGCCTCCTGGTGCTTAGCGTCGTTTCCGCATTTGGACAACAAACTACAACGACAAACACCAATTGCAACCTCTATGGCAACACAGCGTCGTGCACAAGTACGAGCAACAGCACCGACTACGGCGCTCAGCAACAGCGGGCCTACGAGCAAGGGCAGCAGATGGGACGAGCGCTCGGCCAGGGTCTCGCCGGAGCAATACAAGCACATGCTTTCACCAAGGGTGTCAGAAACTATTGCAATGCGCACCCGGGAGAAGTTTGACCAGCAGAGCTACGAAGCCGACTTCCGTTTCAACCTCGTCCGTTTCCGCGAGAACGCCGAGGGCGTGGCGCTCTACCATGGCGAGGCCGACGAACTCCGCAACTTCCGCGAACGTTTCGGCAGCATCGTGCGTAATTGGTGGGGCATTATGCGCCAGCAGAAGCGGCTCACATGGTTGACCGCCGGATACGGGCAGGCGGCGGTCATTTTCCCTCTGATCGTCGTGGCGCCGCGCTTTTTCCGCGGACAGATCCTACTCGGGGGACTGATGCAGACCGCCTCGGCCTTCGGCCAAGTCCAGGATTCGCTAAGCTTCATCGTCTCCTCGTACACCGATATTGCTGCATGGCGCGCCGTGGTGGAACGATTGGCTGGTTTCCAGAGCACCCTCAAACTCGCGCACTCTCAAGCGGCGAAGAAGGCCGGCATTCACCACGCCGACGCGAATGGTGGGGACCTGATCGTGGACGGCGTGTAGCGCGTCGTAAGTAACAACCTTTATTGTTGAGCTCGCGTCTAATGTTCAGGAGACGTGAGCAAATGCGAATTGCCCCAGCCATCGAACTGAGTCCGGATCAACGAGCAGCACTCGAACTGTGGGCCCGTGGTCGATCGCTTCCTGCGCGCGTCGTCGAACGCGCCCGCATGGTGTTGCGAGCG
>QIAH01000401.1 GCA_003225465.1 Acidobacteriota bacterium
GAGGGGATCGAGCGTGCCGTTCAAGGCATTGGTCAGTGGCTCGTTAAACATGTCATATGTCATCTGGCCAGTGGCGTCGCCGCTGCCACCCGCGTCGTCCCACAGGAACGCGGAGAAATCATCCAGTCCTGGCTCGTGTTTCGGGAACGCATCAGCAACCGCACCCGTTTCGAGACCACCGCCGGTGTCGATTTCGCCGTTGAGCGGCCAGTCATCTTCGAAAACGAAGCCGGTAACTGTGGCAGTAGGCAGCGGGCTCGGTTCCACGTTCACCGTGACCGACGTTTGGCCAGGTGCGATGGGAGCGCCGCCCATGGTGTGACCGCAACCGTTGTTGACACCCTGCCCGGTCGGAGTGGTTCCAGGATTGCAATTACCCGAAACGGTCGGATCCGAGGCGGTGCCGGTATTAAAGGGATTGGCGGAATCGGCGGGCAGCACCGAAATGTAGTAAACCGCCGGCCTGCCGAAGGCGTCCGTGGAAGGCAAGCTCACATCGCCCGGCATGGTTACGGGCAAGGATGACGCCCCCAACGTAGACGCCGGCACGCAGATGCCGCCGTCGCACACAGCGGGAACGTGCTGGCCTGCGGTGGTACTGCAACCCGCCGGAACACCAGGAGAAGTACACGGAGTACCTGCGTCGATGACCGTCTGATCTCGCTCGCAGCTCTGTGCTCCCGTGCAACCGACCGCCACCACTGGCATGTAGCTGGTGTGGAAGTCGGTGCCCAGGGTCGGAGGAGGCGTCGTGCCACGTTTGTTAACCTGCTTTGTCGGATCGATCTGGAAAGTGAGGTCTTGCTCGATGATCCACTTGTAGTCGGTGATTTGACTACACGTTACTGTGGGCGGAGTCTGCAAACAGCCGGCATCCTGTATCTTCACCTGCAGACCGCTGCCGGCCTGGAAGGTCACACTGATGGTCGCGCTATTGCTGACCTGCTTCTCTGCGTTGATCGCAACATAGTTGAAGGTGAACGTTCCGGCGCCACCGGCGTTACTCGCCAGGAAGGAGCCATCCGGCTTCAGGAGAAGAGTTGCTCCGCCTGAGGTCAGTTTTTGAGCCGTTGCCGGACAGCTCGTCGCGGTCGTCGGAGCTGCGCACAAGGGGGAATTATGGGAATCGGTATCGTTCGCCAGAACACCGGGCGCACCAACTCTGAGCAGAGACTGGATGTTGGTGACGTAATTATCCGCATTGGCTACGGGCTTGGTCGTCAGAGCCGAAGGCATGATGGTTGCGGTTTGCGTCGTCCCACTCGCATTGTTCGCATAGTAGGTAAACGAGCCGCCGCAGCTCGCATTGGTACTCGCTTGCAAGTACGTGAAGGTGCCATCGGGGTTAAGCGTTAGAGAATCCGTTGCTGCACCGGACCCGAACGGAACCAAGGTGTGGTTCGCCGGGTTGCCGGCCAAGGTCACGCCGTATACGTTCGCGTTGCCATCTGTTCCAGCAACTCCCTTGCCCGTGTCGGATACGTTCAGCGTCACTCCGGGGACGCAATAGTAAGTAGGACCAGAAGTACCGAGCGTAGGAGCAACATTCGCCGGCAGAGCGCCACCCGCAACTTGCAGGATGGTCTGCATACCGCCATCGCGAGATCCGTTGGTGGAAAGGCTCAGTTCACGATCAAAGACCTGGTAAGTGCCTGAAGTAAATGCAGTGGGAGTCGCGGTTGACGTCCCATTATTTGCCGGGTTGATCACGACGTCATACACCTTGCCGGCAGCAAGGAAGACTTCGTTCTGCACTCTGACGGCCAGGTTCGGTGTTGCTTTGGCGGCGCCCAGAGCAACGTCGGGAAGAACGTTGCCATCCTCCGCGATTAGCGACATCGAGAGCCCGTTCACGGAAGGAACGTGCATGTGCGAGCCGGCGTTCACAAAGCGAACAAGGACGTTTCCGGTCGAAGCGGTTCCAGTCGGAGCAATCGGCGCTGCCGATGAGGCGACGGCTGACTTGTTAAACGACACACCGTTCATCAGGAAGTACAACGGGGTGTAGTTCACCGCGGCGGGGTAACAGGTGTGCGCAAGACCGCAAGCCTGCGTCCACTTCATCGTCTCGGCTGCCTGAGAAATGGCACTGCAAGTTCCGCCGGTCAGAGGCGTACAGGTCGCGCCACCCGAATTCACCACGAATTGATCCACGGCGTTGTTCTGCACTGGATCGATTTCGCTCAAGAGCAGTGGAACCGTTGAATCATACTTAATCGAATACGGACCAACCGTGCTAGTGCCTGTGTAGGCTGTGCCTGGGCCAAACGCATTGGCACCCGTGGCTGGCGTGTAGACAACCAGCACGCCGTACAGGCCCATCGGTCCCTGAATAGAAGGATAGGTGCCGGTCTCAATGAGATAGGTTCCGGGTTTCAGAGCCGTCCATGAATAACTTCCGGCGGAGCCCGATGCGATCTCCGAAACGAATGACCGGACGCGAGTACCTTGAGCGGGCGGCGTGAACGTCGCACCAAGGACCTGGGTCCAGGTGGTGGACGTCTGGCCAGAATGTGCGCCGTCGGTGCGGGGCCCAGCTTCTCGCGAAGGTGTTCCCAACCCGCCATTCGCCGCCTGCGACGCTCCGGCCACTTGTCCCATGATCACTACGGAAGACTCGACCGGCAGGTTATTGGTCAGGTTGATGGTCAAGCTGCCCGTCGTGACGCCGCTGGCCAAAGGCACGGTGATCAGCGGAGGCTGCCACGCGGCGCCTCCCCCCTGTGCGGATCCGTTCAACGCCACGCAATTGCCGGTGGCCGCGCTCGCTGCGTCGCAGGTCCATCCCCACATGGGAACGGTGTTGCCGTCGGGCAGGGTGGCGATCTGGCGTGACGCGGTGAGGGTGACCGTCACCTGGGCAAGCGAAATACCCGCCGTAAGGAGTAGAACGCCCAGTACAAAAATCGCCTTACTTGTGATTCTCAAATAATGTGATCGCATGGTGTGTTGTCTCTCTCCCTACAGTGTTTCGTCGATGTACCAGACCGGCGGGTCCACCAGCATCATCTGCAGCATGCCGCCCGGGAAAACATCATTCGTTGTGATTTCGCGCTCATTGTGCGAGTGCCACATGAACGCGATGCCTGACTCAGCAAAGGGGTTCTGCGAAGCTGAACCCACCGGGAGAGGTGTGTTGCCGCGATTGCGGCCTACGGCGTCGGGTCCGAGATAGGGGGTGCCGTTGTACCACAAGCCATTGGTCGCAACCAATGGATCAAACTGCGTTGCCGGCCCGCCTTTGGCCATCTCACCCACCGGATTGGTTTCCAGAGGATGATTGTGGTCGGCGCACCATTCGTAGTAGTTCGGTGTGGTAGCCCCGGCCGCAGGGCTGCTGTTCTTCGTGTAGTAACCGTTCGCATCCGGGTAGCAGGGTTGGGTAGCAGCCGCGTAAAGCGTGCTATGTCCGTAAATGTCCCAGCCCAGGCCTTTTCCCGACCAATAGAAGATTCCGTCGAATGCCTGCCCAGGCGTGGTGTCAGTGTTGAATTCCATCCGTCCGCCAAGCCGAGGTGGCGAAACAGTATCGTTCTGGCTCAGGATCAAGTTCCCGTCGCGCGCCAAAATGCGCACGTGATTGCCGTGCTCGTGGAACGGATGCTGCCAGTGTCCTTGTCCCACAACGCGGATCAGCACCATATCGCCCGGATGCATGTGGGGGTTCGCGTTGTAAGGTTGATTCGGGTAGTTCGGTGCGTAGGAGGGGTCCATGTTGTCCGGCATGGAGCGCCCATTGATCATGAAATACGACGGATGGTAAGGCTCGGTCTTGACGTCGAGTGCTGTCGGACAGCCTACGGCGGCCGTACAGCTCGCGATCGCCTGCACCTGGTTTTCTGCCTGCTTGTGGATGTGTGCGTCCAACTCCATCCATTGCGTCAGGTACTCGCGGTCGTAACAGGCTTCGGGATGGTTGTACGCTGCCACCGCGAGCCGGAAGTCGTTACCCGGATTGCCGATGCCCAGTTCTTGACCGATGTCGGAGTGTAACGATGAGCAATTGGCGCCGCTGGGAGTCGCGGTCGGTAAGACCACGACTGC
>QIAH01000319.1 GCA_003225465.1 Acidobacteriota bacterium
GGCGCGGCCCTGGCAACGACCAAAATGCCGGCGCGACCGGCCGTGGAAAAGACGCTCCCAGGAAAAGTCATAACGCCGACTTTCCCTGCGAGCTTGGAAATCCCGCAAAGTGCGCGGGATTCCCACTTTCCCACCGCCCCGACGGCGGTTGGTTAACTCTAAAACCGGACATGTCGTGTGCTACGAAAAGCGGACATTTTAACTTGCTACAGACAGTGTTGAACAATTCAACAACGAACGATTGGTCGATTCCGCACAAAAAACTAGACAGGGTTGCTGCACAGAGTCTCTGTCGGGCTAAAGAGGGCTTATCAAGGTACGACCTTTCGTTCTTCTGTTTGGTCCTCCTGCTGCACGTTCGTTGCGCCGTTAGGTTGCCAGCACGGTGCGAGTGAGCGTTGCTTAAGGAGTCCTAATCAATGAAGTGCTTGCTGTTGTGTGCGGTCGTATCCCTGAGTTGGTCAGCATTCGCCCAGAACCTGCAGCCGTCGACGAACGAGAAATCGCTGCCGGACAGTGCGTCTACAAGTAAATCCGCGGCGGAGAACGCAGATATGCCGTTTGTGGTACGGCCCGTGCCCATCAGACCACCAACCCTGCGGATCGAGGCGGGACCTGCGGCGGAGAGAAGGCATGTGGCCGATCGAAAGTTCCTGATTGTCAGTTTGTTTCAAATCGGCGCCACCATAGGTGATATCGAGTCCACGCAGTACGGATTGGGCCACGGCGCGACGGAGGCGAACCCTCTGTTTGGCAGTCATCCTTCCCGTGCGACGCAGTACGCGATCGCTATGCCGATTGCGGCCGGAGTGGTCGCCTGGAGTTATCGACTGAAGAGAAGTGCGCCTCATTCCGGGCGCTGGCTGATTCCACAGATTGTGGCCGGCGTCGTCCACACTGGTGCGCTTTGTCACAACTTCATGACCGCCAAAACGCAATAGCGCTTATCACCAGAGATTGTCCTTCGCGATGAGGGCTTTCGAACATCATGAACCGAAAGATTCTTAGCATACTGATCACTCTACTGGTCGCCTCATGCGTTCAGGCACAAGACATCCTGATTACGGGGTCCGACATAGAAGGCACTCGATGGACTAGTGAGAAACTGGCGGAGCGCATTTTCAACGGCGAGCAGATGACGATAGCCCAGGTTTCGAAGCGGGGGCCCATGGTCGAGACTTACGTCCAGAGCCTGGATCCTGAGAAGACTCCTGAGGGGCTCATCGACGATGCCTATTTTCTGGGCAGAACCACGCTTGATCCCGATTCCCGCCAGCGAGGCCGTTTGCAGCTGCTTACGGCCGAGATGAAGGAAGGCGCGCCCCAGATCCTCGTAAATACCGGCGATCGTTGGCCCTTGTACCCCGACGGATACGTCGAGATGTTGTTTGCCGACGTCGCCGATTTTGATAGCGACCACTACTCGCTCAGGTATGCGGGGACGGAGTCTCTGGGCGAAAAGATGTTTCTGCGGGTGGAGGTGCGGCCGCTCGATCCTAAGAAGAGCGGGCGGTTCCTGGGTGACATTTGGGTGGATAGTACGAGTCTCCGAATTGCAAGAATTGCGGGGACCTTTTCTCCGAAACGGCTGGGCTTTGCGAGTAAGTACCTCAACGCGAGTGGGATTTCGCAGTTGGGTCTTTATTTTCACTTCGAAAGCTGGCGCCAGGAAGTGTCACCGGGGATTTGGATGCCTTCTTATACGTACTTTGACGAACAGCGCAGTGCGGGTTCGGGCAATCTGGCGACCGGTTTCCACCTGCGCGGGCACGTGTGGGTTTGGGGCTACCAGACTACGGAGGTTGGGCGGGCCGCCACCAAGTTGCCGACCTCGCGAGCAGAGCTGGAGGAGTCGGGGATGCTTGCCTCCCCGGGGCAGGTGGAGTTGGGCCTGAACGGAATCATCGAGGAGGTCGAGAAGGCGAATGGAACCATTTCGCGGTCGGTCGGCTGTCGCGTGCTTCTGACCAGCCCGGCGGAAATTTTCAGAATTGAGGATACTGTGTTCGTTAGCCGTGGTCTGCTGAACCTCGTGCCAAACCAATCCGTACTCGCGGCTCTGATCGCCCGCGAGATTGCGCACATCGTGCCCGGGGATTCTCCTGCGCAGCAGGGCACACAAGTGACACCTTTGAAGGCCGAGCCGACGGCTGACTCTTCAAATGTCAGAATCCAACATTCGGGACCAGCAGACGCAAACGAGAGGATGCTTTTGCTGCTGAAAAATACGCAATATGTATCCGCAGCGGATGAACTCGAGTCATTTTTCGCGAGCCTCGTCCTGTACTCGCGCCGAGCACCGCATCTCATGAAGCCATTGTTCGGAGGCAGCTTGTTAGAGCAAGCCAGGATGCAACCCGGGGTATCTCAGCCGTTGCCGGCTCAACTCGACACGTCGAAAGCGCAAAAGCTGGAGCTTCGAGGAGAGTATGGCGTTGATTCCTGGGCAACCCAGATTGTGAGGTCGGAGGGACAGGACTTGGCGGGGAATTCGGTAGCAAGGTAACCGAGAGTACCCGGTCTGCAGTTCGTCCGCCCAAGGATAACCAGGTACGCTACGAAGGCACTATCCCGCGCGGCCAACTGAGAGGGCACTACATTGTGCCCCGGAACATCGGGAGTATCATGCTAGTTACGAGCCTCGATGAACAAACTGAGCTTCCTGGTATCACTCACCACCAGCGACAACGACTACCAGATCGAGCAGGCGGCCTCCGCCGAGAGCACGGCTCGCCGGCTGGGGGTCGATCTCCAGATCATCTACGCAGATAACGACGCGATTAACCAGAGCCAGCAATTGCTGCAAGTCATTCAGTCGGGGTCTCGTCCAAGCGCGATCGTATTTGAGCCGGCGGGCTCCACCGGTTTACCGCAGGTTGCCCGGGCGGGAGCAATGGCCGGAATGGGATGGGTAATTTTGAATCGCGAGGCCGACTATGTTGTGCAGCTGCGCAGCTCGTACAAGGTGCCAGTTTTCTGCATAACGTCTGATCACAAGGAGATCGGGCGAGTGCAGGGACGCCAAATCGGCGCTCTGCTGCCCCGGGGTGGGGCTGTCCTTTACATTGAGGGTCCTTCCGGCAGTGATGCTGCGCAGCAGCGCACCGAGGGCATGCAACAGACCAAGCCTGCAAATGTGCAGGTGCGAACCGTTCGCGCCCAATGGACCGAAGGGAGCGCGCACCAGGCAGTGAGTGCCTGGCTCCGGCTTTCGACTTCCAGAACTCTACAACTGGAGGCCATCATTGCGCAGGACGACTCCATGGCGATGGGGGCCAGAAAGGCATTTCAGGAAATCTCCGATATGGAGCAAAGAGACCGCTGGCTCAGCTTGCCCTTCACCGGCTGCGATGGAATGCCGAAGACGGGTCAGGCTTGGGTGCGCAATGGTCTGCTGGCGGGCACCGTGATTGTGCCCGCCAATGCGGGCCTCGCGCTTGAGATGCTCGCCAAAGCGATTCAGGGCGGAACCATGCCGCCAGAGCGAACCTTCACCGAGGTTCGCTCCTACCCGCCGATCGAAGAAATGGCGGCGGCGCAGCGCAGCCGGCGTCCTGTTTAGACGGACAGGACCACCCGTAAATCAGGCAGTGTTCCCGGCCGCTTTCTTTTTGCCGCGCGTGCGCGTGGTTGCGGCAACCTCGACGCGATTTCGCCCGGCCTCTTTCGCACGATAAAGTGCCTGGTCGGCGAGGTCCATCACCTCTTCGAAGGTCGGTTTCTTTGCGGTTGGTTCAGCCACTCCGATGCTGACCGTCACACGGAGATAGCCGGGTGGAGTCGACAAATTCGCTTTTCGACGAGAACTCTTTTTCTGTGCCGTTGCACGCCGGTCGGGCCCGCGAGGTATCGTTCTGCGGTCGCGTCCGCGCAAGCGAAAGCTGGATTGCTCGATCTCAACACGCAAATTTTCGAGATCTGGCATCACCTCAGCAAGCGACTTTCCAGGGAACACGATCGAGAATTCCTCGCCACCGACGCGATAGGCTTGTCCGCCTCCGGTCACGTGCGCCAGTTTCGCAGCGACCAGGGAAAGGACCTCATCCCCAGTATCGTGACCGTAGGTGTCATTGACACTTTTAAAGTGGTCGATGTCGACAGCCGCCAAAGTATAGGGAGCCTCTAATCGCGCAGTGGCATCGTTGAAAGCGCGTCGCGATTGAAGCCCTGTTAGTTCGTCGTGGTAAGCCATGGCGTACGAAGTCTCGACGATGGAGACGGCCAGAATGACTGCGGCCACAGCAATATACGCGCGGGCATTGACGCCCAACGGACCGCTATTCAATGCGAGGAAAAAGCTGAGGAGAGCCCAGACGAATCCGCTTTCGAGGGGTTTGCGATGAGTAAAGGCGTGGACCAGCAGACCGGTGAACACCACGAAAAACATAAGCAACGAAATTTGCGGGATCTCCGTCCATCGGAACCAGCCCCGGTTCAGCAGCGCACCATGAAACAAACCCGGCCCGGCAAATGGCTCAGGGCGGCAGATGACTGCCACGAAGACGGACTCAAAAAAGAGCAGCGCAAGGCGTGGGACCGCGGCTGCGAAGGTAAAGCCCCGCTCCCGCGCGAGCGCAAGCAGTGCGAAATTCAGTGGGATGAGGAACGAAATTGCCTCCAGAGCTTTGAGGCCTGGTAGACGGTTCTCGAAGAAGAACTCCACCGCGCGTTGCGCTAATAGCAACAGAATCAGGGCCGAAAACACTCGGCTGGAGTGAAAGCGCCAGGCGAGCAAGAGGCCGGTTGCGAAAGTCGCGTAGTAGAAGAAGTCGACTACCGAGCCGTAACCCTTCAGGATCCCAGTCTGGATGAGTGCAGCCGCAATTCCCAGAATGATGACACCGGGCAACAGCAAGATCCTAACGCGATTGTGAGTGCCGAAATCCACGGATACGGGTTCCTTTGTCGTATAGACGGACGTGCGCGTGTGTTCATTCTGGGCGCGTTTCTTCATTATCAATGGCGACAACGAGACTCGGCGATTGATCTTTGGGGTTCGCAGGCTGCGAGAGTTGGTCCCGAAGTCACGCCGGATTCGGTCAATGGTCACATCCCGGGTCCTATGTTGTTTCTAAACTGAGAATGTATTGGCTATGGCCGCAGGGAAGCCGGCGAACATGCGCATTCTCATCGCCGAAGACGATACGGCCCTCGCCGGGTTCGTACGCAAGGGGTTAGAGGCGGAACACTACGCGGTCGACGTTTCCTCCGACGGGGAACAAGCGCGAGCGCTGGCCACCGAATTGGATTACGACCTGATCGTGCTCGATCTTACTCTTCCACGTTTGGATGGCGTCTCGATCCTCAAACAGGTCCGTAGCCGCAAGCCCAACGTTGCCGTTCTTATTCTCACCGCGCGCGGTCGGGTAGAAGATCGTGTGCTTTGTCTCGACGCGGGGGCAGACGACTACCTGGTGAAACCCTTCTCATTTTCTGAATTGTCTGCTCGGATTCGGGCGCTTTTACGGAGGAACCGGCTACCTCTGGAATCCGTACTCGCGGTCGAAGACCTGAAGTTGGATCGGGTGGAGCGGCGGGTCACGCGCGGAAGCCGGACGATCGAATTGACGTCGAAAGAATTTGCCTTGCTCGAATATCTCATGCGGAATGCCGGCCGCCGGGTCACCCGGGCCATGATTATCGAACATGTCTGGAATCTCTCGTTCGACAGCACCACCAATCTTGTGGACGTATATGTGGCGTTCTTACGAGTCGTTTTCGAGGCCTCGCTGGTTTCGGCCGAACACCTTACCTATCGCGAATATCTGAAACGACTGCCGGAAGTCACTTACATGTGCTCGTGCAAACTGGCGCCGATGGACGTGCCTGCCCTTCTGCAGCTTGATCTCTCGATTGCGTTTCCACTGATTGATCTGTTGCTCGGAGGAGAGGGCAAAGGCACGCTGGAGCCGCGCGAGGTGACTGAAATTGAGGAGCAGATTCTGGAAAGCGTGGTGCAGATCATCTGTCGCGAACTTGGGATTGCCTGGCAGGCGCTCGGACTCGAGTTCCGTTTTGATCGTCGTCAGCAGGCGGCGAACGCCTTGCGTCTGATGCCGCCCGATGACAAGACTTTGGCCCTGACCTTCGGCATCACTATGCCAGAAACACGTGGAACGTTGCACCTGGCTGTGCCGGCGGCGGTTTCGACCGCGTTGCTACGAAAAATGTCGGCAGATTGGGCGTACCGAAAGCCCAGAGGACCGGCGGAATCGAAGGAACAGGTAAAGGCACGAATCTTAAATTGCCCATTTGGGACTGAATTAGGCGTCATGGGGCTGCGGGTCCAGGCGCAGGAACTTGTGAACATGGAGCGTGGCAGGTTGATTGTTTTTCGGCAGTCCGTCGAGACCGCGGCGACCTTGCTGGTCGGCGAACAACCCTTGTTCCAGGCTTTGGTGATGCGCCATGGACGGAAACGCGCGGCGCGATTGATTAGCCTCTCCCCCAAACCTAAATCGATCGGAAAGGAACCCGCATGAGTGCCGCAACCGCGCCATCCCCTGTTTTCGATCATCTGGATTTCGTTCGCGCCTGGGCCAGGAATCTGGCTGAGTTGCTGAGCCAGCCACCAGGTGCGCAATTGGCTTGCGAGGTTCTGTCGCGGATTCCGGATAATGCTGCGGCCCGCTCGGAAGGCGATCTTTGGGTAACCGCAGCATTGAGCGGCGCGCTTTCTGGGGAACTCGCGTTTCGCCTGGCACCGGCGGACGCACGCCGGCTCGCACAGAGATATGAGGGCAAAGCCGAGGGCAGTGACGAGGCCGTCAGTCAAGATGCGCTGCTCGCATTGTTTCTGAAGGCTGCTGACCTGGTGAGCACACAATTGAAAACCAGCGGGAAGGATGTTCAATTCCAGGTGGCTTTTGGTGAGTCTCCTTCCTGGACCCCGTCGGCCACCTACTACGTGCAGGCAAGCCTGACTACCCAGGCGGTGGTGGAGGTGGTCTTGAATGAGGCGCTCATTACGTGTTTGCAGATAGCTCCAGCACACGCCGGCATTTCGCCCCTCGCCGGCGACCCTGTAATCGGCAAGCTGGGAATGTTTATGGATGTGGAGCTGGTCGTCACCCTGCGTTTTGGGGGAAGGCGCATGCTTTTGAAAGACATTCTTGATCTTTGCACGGGCAGTGTCGTGGAACTCGATCAGCAGGTACAGGAGCCTGTCGATCTGCTTCTCGATGGCAAGCTGATCGCGCGCGGAGAAGTGGTCGTGGTCGACGGTAACTACGGTCTGCGAATCACGGAGCTTCTCTCGAACCACGGCTAGGGAGAGAACAACCTCATGGTGCAAGCTTTGCGGAGACGGTGGACGCGAGTCGTGCGGCAACATATCTTTCCGCCTCCCTGCGTTCGGGCAGACTGCCGGGTGAGCGCGACTGCAAGGATTTGGCGGCGATTCCCTCCCATCCGTATGCGGCAGGCCTGGCTGTGCTCGCCACAATGCCTTGAAAAAGAAGCGCGGTCCATCTTCGATCAGGTCTCTTCACTGCCGATGCCAGATCTGCCTCCCAACCACCGGGTGCCGTTGGGCCTGCTCATGCTCGAGCACGGGTACGTGAGCGAAGAGCAATTGCGGACGGCGCTCGAGATGCAAACCCGCGAACGGAGGGGAAGAATTGGGGAATGGCTGCAGGCTCTGCATTTTGTGACGGAACGGCAGGTGTTGACGGCGCTCGGAGTGCAGTGGGCATGTCCGCTGCTTTCTCTGCGGCAGGCGCCGGATCCGGCTTGTTCCCGCATGCTACCCATGCCTCTGCTGCGCGCTCTGCATCTGGTCCCAGTGCGTTTCATCTCAGCCACTCGGCTTCTTTATGTCGCGGTATGTGTCAGGGTCAATTACCGCGTTCTTGCGTCCATTGAACAGATGGTCGACTGCCGTACCATCCCTTGCCTTGTTGGTGACCGCAAAATGGATGGATGGCTGCGCCAGGCGCAGAATCTCGAGCGCGACGTGCAGGTGTTCGATCGCACTTCGGGGCCGGTTGAAATGGCGCGGATCACTGCGAGTTACGTAGCTAGACTGAGCGCACAGGAAGTCCGCATCGTACGATGTGGGCCATACGTGTGGGCTCGCCTTCAAGTTGGGAGCAACGCGACTGATCTCCTATTTACCGTGAAGAGCATGATGGACGAGGTGAGTGCGGCCATCTCCGATAGCCGCTCACCAATCGCCGAGATGGATCGTCTTGAAGATGCAATATCTCTGAAGCCTGGAATCAATCGTCCTCCAGCCGGCAGGTAGCTACTGATCACATGATGAGGCGGAAAAGGGACACTAGGGCTGGATGCGAGCCAGTTCTTTGCGATAGAGGGGATTTCGCGGGAATTCCTCTGCCAGACTGCTCAGAAGTGTGCGCGCCTGCAGGCGGTCGTGATCGCGGAGCGCAGCGACCGCCAGCAACAAGCGAGCATAGGGAGCGAGATAATGGCCTTTTGCGGCGGTCACACGAAGCTTGGCGATGCCTTCTTCCTTGTCGGTCTGGGCGCCGCCGATTCGCAACAGCCAGCGAATGGGTGCCGGGTTCACGCTCAAGAGATAGTTCTCCACACCCACCGCGAGGTACGCGTCGTAATACGAGGGATCCTGCGCGAGAAGTTTTTCGGCCAGTGCTCGTGAACTCTTGATCGTGCTTAGGGCTGCCATGTTGCGCTTTTCGACCAAAGCCATATAGTCGCCGCGCAACCCGCCAATCATTACCTTCGCGAAGATTGCCGCATGGTCGCCCGGGGAGCGCGCCAAAATCTGCTCAGCGATCGTCTGGCTGTGGCGCAGTTCATCTTCAAAGGCCATCTGCACCTTGGGATCGGGATCGAGCTTTTCTCTTTTCTGGAACTTTGCATTATCGACGAAAAGCTCAGACTCCAGAATGTGCATGCGATCAAATTCGGCGAACAGGTAGGCAGCCGCATTCGATACGGGACCCATTGGGTCTTCCGGATGGGCGCGCTCCCAGGCCGCGAAGGTCTGGTGCGCCGAGTCGAAGTCGAGGTTATACATCTGGCGATACCCGACCTCAAGGGTGGAGGCATCCACCGTAGTCGCGGCCCATGTCGGCTCAGCTCGGAGAAGAACGAGAGCCAGCCAAGCCCACGCCGCAAGCTTGAGGCAATGATTCAACGAAGCGAATTGAAACCTGCGGAGCAAAATGTGTGCAACCTTCGTTTCCGGTCGTGAAAGCATGAAGCAATCTTGCCGGAGAAGCAAGTACTTCAATTGAGATTCAAAATAGACCCCGGCAAGTTGCAAGGAGATGAAACTTTTACATGCGTTATGCCCAATAGAATAGGCATGGGTTAGGCGGGTGCGCAGGATCGCGCGCAGCGATTGGAGAGTCAGGCGAGCCCGAGGGGGTGCAGAATCAGGTGGTCCGCGAGCGTCAGTTTCTGCGGGTCCAGAACCGTCTGGTAGGCGTAGTAGACCAGCGAGTTGCGGGTAATGCACCAGGATTCGTGACGAATTACGCCACAACAGTGCTCGCACGTGGCTTCGGCGTGGTATTGATTGCTGTGAAAGATCGCGCCGTTGAGAAGAATGGGAACCTCGCAAAGCTTGGCGGCGCGTTCCGTCTCCAAGTGCGGCGCCTACCCAATACTAAGTATGACTCTAACCTAAGCAAAAATGGACCCCAGTATCCAATATGTCCGCAGGATGTGATCTGCGCCACACGAAAGTCTCGGGACGTTGGTTCAGCCGATGTGCCGCAGGCCATCGACAATGTTGGTACGCGAAGCGTGGTATGCGGGTATCAGGGCGCTCATCAACCCAACAAAGGCGGCCACGCATAGAGCCAAGAGCGCCATTGGCACCGTGACCTTCATCGATGCTGGCAAGCCGGGCAGGGGAGATTTGCCGACCAGGTACATCAGCGCGCCGCCAAGCAGCACTCCCGCAACTCCACCCAGCACAGCCAGGGTGACAGATTCCGCAAGGTAGAGCGAAAGAATACGGCGGCGCGTGAAACCGATGGTGCGCAGTACGGCCACTTCACGGGTACGTTCCCGGATCGACATCGCCATCGTATTCGCGGTAACGATAAGAATTGCAAAAACGACTGCTCCGCAGATGCCCAGAATGAATGCTTTTACGCTCCCGAGGCTGGCAATGAAGTCGAGCTGGAAAGCTTTTTCGCTTTCGCTCTTGGTGGGTTCGGGCAGGTTGTGAAACATGTCGTCGATATCGCGGGATACTCGCGCGACTGAACGCGGCGAATCCACGCGTATGAAGTAGAAGCCGGCCCTGTCCTTGAACCATGCGATCGACTCCTCGAGATATTTTGCGTGGAAGTAGAGCGAGTTGTTGGGCGGATCCATCGTGTATATCGCCCGGATAGTTAACTCAAGGTTCGCGGGAAAGATATTTCCCAGCAGCACAACCCGATCGCCGATTTTCCATCCGTGCTTCGCCGCGAGAGCCTGGTCGACCAGACAGCCGGTGCGGTCCTGTTGCCAGGCTTTGATCTGCTCGGGGGGGACGATCTTGTCGGCCGCGACGTCCATGTATTCGCTCGGATCGGTCGCAAACTGCGCGAAGAAATTTTCGGGACGATCGTCTTTGTATTTGCCGCCAAACCAGGTCATAGGCACGATGTGCATCACCCCAGGCAATGCGCGGATCTTGTCGCGATAGTAGCCAGGGAGGAAGAACGCGAGCGAGACGCGATGCCGGGTCATGATGCGGAGTGCGGAGTCGGGCGCGCCCTGATCGATATAGAAGCCCCGCCAAACAGCCATCATCACGGTGAGGAGAAGCAGCGAGAACGCGACGCTCAGCGCGGTGAGCGCACTGCGCCGCCGATTACGAAAGGCATTCTTCGTGACAAATTGAGCGAGCGTCATCGGAGGATGAATTTGCGTACAGTCATGGAATATCGGTACCTCACATTGTACTGGTGCGTCGGCCCCGGCATCGGAAGCCTGCATCGCTGCATGGTCAACCTGCAAGACAAGCTTCCCAAGAGAGAAATGAGCGGCAGGACAGGTTGCCTATCTGCCAGTATTTTTATGCCTTGCCGGAGGTTACAAAGTCTTGACACCTGCATGACAACCGAAAAAATGCTTTCGTTTAGTGTGTTCGTTGTGAGGCTTTCCGATGTAAAAGTGGTGCAGTTGGGCGGAGAGGAGAACTACTGAATCCAAAGACCGGGAAAATGCGTCTTCCAAGAACAAGGGAAGTGATTCGGGGAGAGGCGGCGAGAACGGGCTCCCAGCAAGGGTTGTGACGTCGAGTGTGCCTAGCGCAAATTCTTCTTGTTGGTCCCGCCCGACCTGCTGTGTAAAGCAAGTTTTACAGCAAGTCCCCTATTTTGATGGCTCTATTTCAAGCAAGTTGAGCTAACTTAGCCGCATCAAGAATCTCCCCCGGCCAGAACACGGCAGTTCTTGGATGACCCTGAGTAGGGAGACCCTAAAAACGGAAAACCCCCACTTCCGTGTAGTAGCACGAAACATAAAATCCCAGGCCCCTCGGATAAGTGCTCCTAATAGGTTCGGCGACGTCGCTCTACCCAAGCGCGTGGCCACTGCTCGGGAAAAACAAACGCTCGCTTTTTAGCCGACGACGACCGTTGTCAGGGAGTCGTGTAGGCGGAATTGTCCTACCCCGATAAGGGTGACGGGCAAAGATTGCTTTAGGCGATCGGGGAGAGTCCTGTCTTGCGCAGACCTCCGTCCTCAATGATCGCGGTCGCGGTGACCAGCTTTGCTCGCAAGCGTGTTCGAGCGGGAGAGGCAAAGAGCAGGACTTTCTCAGGAAAGGCCGCTCTTGCAAGAGGAGATAGTCATGAAGAAACAATCGTTGTTGGCGCTGGTTGCTGTTCTTTCTGTGGGGGTTGGGTGTGCGCGAAACGTCGAACATGAAACAGACAGATGCGGCGTATCGCGATGGTGCCTACTTGGCGAAGATCGATGTGGAGAAGGGGCGCAAGGCGCACTTTTCCAGTGGCCGTTGGGGCACCGACCAGGATCGCGCTTCGTTCATCGCTGGATACGAGCACAGCTACAAGACACTTATGGAAGCAAGCAAGTCAGAGCCGTCCGCTTCGGAACTCGCGGGTTATCGCGATGGAGTGATGGATGGAGCTCGCCATCGTCTCGCCGCGCGACCGTTCCAGGTCAGCAAGACGGAGAACTACCGCAAGGCGGGTGGCTACCAGGCGAATACGGGATTGGATCAGCAGGATTACCGTGCGGCGTATTCGAACGGATATCAGGAAGGCTATTACCTGCCGCAGGAGAGCGCAGAACTTAGGACGATTAGCAAGAACTAATAGCCGCATTTGACGGCGTAGATCTTTTCTTAAATCGGCAGCCTTAAACAGCTGCTTACTAGAAACACACTGGGCCCCGGAGAAGTCTTTTCCGGGCGGTTGGAGGAGTTTACTCAAATGATCACCAAACAGCAGTTTCTAAAAATCGCAGGTCTGGCCATTTTAACGATCGGAAGTAGCAGTCTGTTTGCAGCAAGCGGAGCAGCAGCAGCGGGCAATGCGCCTGCGCCATCCGCGGACGGCGCATCGGTTGTGGGGAAGGTGAAATTCACAGGACAGCTTCCTCAGCCGGCGAAGGTGAGCATGAATGCCGATCCGAGCTGCGCAAAATTGCATCCCGGTCCAGCCGTTTCCCAGGATTTCCTGACCGGCAGTGACAACTCGCTGGGCAACGTGATTGTGTTTATTTCCGACGGTCTAGGGAACCGAAGCTTCGATGTACCTACCGAGGCAGTCACGTTTGAGCAGAAGGGTTGCGAGTACGCGCCCCACGTTGTCGCGGTGCGCGCCAATCAGAAGCTGAAGATGGTCAACAGCGACAACACCACCCACAACATCCACCCACTTCCGGCAAATAATCGCGAATGGAACAAGGCGGAACCAGCCGGCTCAACCATGGAAGAGAGCTTTCCGCGGGAAGAAATTGCGATCCCGGTGAAGTGCAACGTACATCCGTGGATGAAGAGCTATGTCGCTGTGTTCAAGCACCCCTACTTCGCGGTGACAGGTAAGGATGGCAGCTTCCAACTGCCGAACCTGCCGCCTGGAGACTACACGGTGGAAGCCTGGCACGAAAAACTGGGCACGATGACGCAGAAGATCACCATCACTGCGGGTCAAACCAAGAGCCTGGATTTCACTTTCAAAGCACACTAAGCCCCGCTGCTGTATTTCGGTACGCGGATGCTGTGTCAAATTTCCAACTGGGGGACTCTTGTCTCTAAGGGGAGGGTAAGGCATGCCACTTCATCAACCCGGGGGAAGTGGGCGGACAAAGGCTGGCCGCTCACTCCCGAAATCTGTAGTGTCTCTTACGCTATTTCTTTTATCTTTTATTAGCTTTACCAACCAGCCCGGATACGCGATTCCGGCGTTTGCCAGGAAATATGGGCTGCCGTGTTCCGCTTGTCATATCGGTTGGCCGATTCTGAATAATTTCGGTCTAGCCTTTAAAGACAATGGATACCAGCTCGGCAACGATAAAGATTCGCCGATTTATCAGAATCCGGCATATTTTCCAATTACGTTTCGAGTTACACCGCAGTGGCATCTTGAGAACCAGACGAAAGTTCTGATCGACCAGACTGGCGCCGAGCAGAGCGTAACCACGCACGGCTTTGACTTGTCGGGTCTGGATATCTGGACCGCGGGCACGCTGTATAAGAATATCTCCTTTCAAGTTCTTCCCTCGATGGGAGAAGGAGATACCTTCCACTTCGAGTCGGCTTGGGTGCGGTTTGACAATTTGTTGAACTCGCCCTGGTTGAACGTCAAGGTCGGTAAGTTCGAACTGGACAATCTCCTTTCTGAGAAGCGCTTCCTCACCCTCTCGAACGTGGGTGGCGCCTGGTTCAACTACCACTTTTTGCCGCAGGGCGACAGCAATGGTTTCGGAGGTATTGGCGACAACCAGTTGGGAGTGGAACTGGCTGGGCACAACCAGAACAGCTACTCCCGCTACTCCATCGCGCTGCTGAGCAGTGTGGATGGCAATCCCGGATTGACAACCACGAACGCGGGCGCAGCAGCCGGCAGTACCGCGCGGACATATGACGTGTTCGCAAACGTAAATCAAGGATTCGCGGTCAAGGGGTTGGGCGTGCAGAGGATCGGTGCGTATGGTTACTTCGGCCAGTCACCGACCTTCTACCTGACCAGTAACGGAGCACCCGTGGAAGCGAAAGGAAACAGGAGCTTTTCCCGGGTGGGCGCCTATGGATGGTGGTTCATCAAAGACCTCGATGTTGAAACGTTCTACATGCACGGGCAAGATAATGTGTATTTAGGGAACAACATCCCTGCCAACAATCCCGGGGGCCTGCCACCAGGTGCCGTCGGACCTACTTGGAACGGCGGTTTTGTCGAGGCACACTACACGGTGAACCCGCAATTCATCTTTACGGGAAGGTATGAATTGGTACATATGTCGCGCCAAGCCAATCCGACCTTGGCACAAACTCCAAACTTGGGGAATGTGGACTCGTGGACCATCGGCTACCGCTGGTATCCCATTATGCTGAGCCGGGCGGGACTGGCGGTCCATAACGAATACTCGCAAGCGAAGATGGGCAATACCTCGTCGCTTACGGGGACCGATCAGATCAATCGGAGCGTCATGATTGGTTTTGACTTCGATTACTAGAAAAATAGGCCGTCGAGAGTGGCGGCCGTGGTTGCAGATTCTAACTTCGAACGGTGAACTGCTTATGAATACAGGCTCGAAGCGCTTGGGATTGACTTTGGTGCTGGCACTCGTGGTTGCGTTTCCCTCGTGGGCACAGGAAGCACACGTGGGGGATCTGACTGGTCATGCGGCGAATGGCAAAAAGCTTTACCGCCGTTACTGCGTCGGCTGCCATGGCTCTTTAGGGGACGGTAATGGAGACAATGCGCAGTGGGTCGATCCCAGGCCCAGAGACTTTGTCGCCGCAACGTTCAAGTGCCGCTCCACACCCACTGGAACGTTGCCGACCGATCAGGATCTCTTCAACTCCGTTTCCCGCGGGTTTACGAACTCGAACATGCCGCATTGGGACTCGTTGCCTGCGCAAAACCGCATGGATTTAGTTGCCTATATCAAGACTTTCTCGCCGCGTTGGCAAAGCGAGAAGCCCGGGGACCCAATCAAGATTCCACCGGAGCCAGCCGTCACTGCACAGAGTATTACGCACGGGGGAGAACTGTTCCAGAAGATGGAGTGTTGGAAATGTCACGGGCAGCAGGGTCGGGGAGACGGGCCTTCCGCGGCGACGCTGACCGATAGCAAGGACCAGCCCATTCGTCCCTATAACTTCGCGGACGGCAAAGACGATTCGCGGTTCAAGTGCGGGGGAACGAACGATGACCTCTACCGCATCTTCATGACCGGTCTGGACGGAACTCCCATGCCGTCATTCGCCGATGTCATCCAGCCCAATGACGCCTGGGATCTTGTGCATTTCTTGCGTACGCTTCAGGTACACCGCCACAGCAAGGAGAACGATGTGGCCAAAGGTGCAGGCATCAAGGCGCCGGCTCCGCCATCGGACAAGGAAAAACCCTCTGGAAGCGGGAACTGAAAACAGTTCCCGCTCCCAAAGCGGGCTGGCAGCAATAGAGAGTGGGCGCTCCTCGTCACCCGAGAGGTGGGATTGATAAGCCTGCTGCCCATCACCATCTATCTTTGATTAGTGCCCCTTGCTTTTAACTCCCACGATCCCTGCGAGCCCGATGGATCTGGCGGCAAGTAGCTCATCTGGAAGGCATAGCAGGTCCGACCCGCGCCGTGGCATGGGAATTGCTCGGGTAGCATACTGGCAGTTGCAGTAAGCTAGTGAGCGGCCTTATGGAACCATTGCGAGTGGTCGTCATCGACGACGAAGCCAACACCTGTACCTTCCTCAAGGCGGTTTTTGAGGCGGAGGGGCACGGGTGCCACACGTTTCTGCGCGCGGAGGAAGCAGAGCAATACGTCGCTAACAACCAAGTCGATCTTGTCATGGTGGACATGTACCTGGGCGCCCTGAATGGAATCGATCTTCTACAACGACTTCGAGCTCTGCGGCCAAATGCGTACCCGATCATTATGACGGCAAACGTGAGCGTCGAGACGGCGGCCAGAGCGCTCTCCGAAGGTGCGGTCGATTACGTGAGCAAGCCGCTCACCGCTGAACAGATGCGGGCAATCGCGGCGCGCGCCGATGGATTTCGGCTCCAGCAACGGCAGCCTGTTGTTCCTGACATTCCTGAACCAAGTGATTCGGCCATCATCGGGCGCAGTCCCAAGATGCTCGAGGTCTATAAAGCGATTGGTCGGGTGGCGGCCAGCAACGTAAGCGTTCTGATCACGGGCGCGAGTGGCACGGGAAAGGAACTGGTCGCGCGCGCGATTCACCAGCATTCCAAAAGAAAGGATGGGCCCTTTACACCCGTCAACTGCGGGTCTTTCACCGAAACTCTGCTGGAGAGCGAACTTTTCGGCCACGAGAAAGGGGCTTTCACAGGCGCGGCCAGCGCTCACCTTGGCCTGGTGGAGGCGAGCGATGGCGGCACGCTGTTTCTCGACGAAATCACCGAGACAACACTTTCATTCCAGGTCAAGCTGCTGAGAGTGATTCAGGAACAGCAGGTGCGGCGCGTCGGTTCGAACAAGTACACGCCGATCGACGTCCGCATGCTGGCCGCCTCGAACCGGGACATGGGGTCGCTGCTGAAGCAGAATCAGTTTCGCGAGGACCTCTATTATCGTTTGGCGGTTGTCCGGATCGATCTCCCTCCGCTTGAAGAACGGCGGGACGACATTCCTCTGCTCGTTCGCCATTTTTTGCGACGATTTAACGAGAAGAATGGATTGGGGGTCACGATCGATCCGGCTGCTGTGCACCTGCTGCAGCAGATGCGATGGCCGGGAAACGTGCGCGAACTGGAAAACACGGTGAACCGTCTGGCCATTTTTGCGCCCACGGGGGAGATCACTCTGCCGGATGTGGAAGCCGAAACACAGAGAACGCCGGAGGGCGAGGAAGCTGCGGTGTTGGTCGCAGCGGCACCAGATCGTTTGATGGAACTGGAGCGGCAGCACATCCTGGAGATTTTGAAACAGACGGGTGGTAATCGATCCGAGGCAGCCCGGCGGCTTGGCATTGAAAGGAAGACTCTTTACCGTAAGGCTCTGCGACTGGGGATTGATCTCCAGGCGACCGGCGACAAATGAAGAACAAGGGTCCAAACCGTCGCGGTTGGGTCCAGATGTTCGGGCTGTCGGTTCTCTTGTTCTTCGCCGTCGCAGTGCTCTCTGCCATCCCATTCATTCGAGACTGGGAATTGCGGTTTGCCGACACATTCTTCCGGTTATCTCCGTCACCCAAGCAGAAATCCGAAGTGGTGCTGGTCACGTTGGATGACGAGAGTCTGCAACGCTACGGACGTTGGCCGTGGTCGCGGACGCTGCTTGCGAAACTCACGAGCAATCTGGTGAAGGGGGGAGCCAGCGTGGTTGGGCTGGACATCCTGTTGTCAGAACCGCAAACGCCTGATGCAGACCGGGCTCTGGAGAACGCTTTGCAGTCCGGTCGAGTGGTCATCGTAGATAAGATTGCGTCTTATTGGGATGGACCACACTGGATGGAGCCGCTTCCGCAATTTGCCCGGGCCGCGGCCGCAGTGGGACACGCGCAAGCTCCGCTGGAGCAGGACAGCGTTTGCCGTCGTTATCCGCCCCTGGAGCTTAGCCTGGATGGCGCGCGCTGGGCGTTTGCGGTCGAAGTTGCACGGAGAGTGGATGCGAAACGCACGGCCAATTTCCTCTCTTCGTATGGTCTGGCCGCACAGGATGAAACCCGACCCGTTCTCACCGCAAAGCCCGTCCTGGTGCCGATTCCATTCCGCAGGGATGGTTTCGATACGATTCCCGCTTGGACTGTGATGCAAGGGCTGGATTCGCTCCTGTTACGAGGCCGACCGGCGCTCGTAGGCTTCGGCACGACTGAAATTGGGGATCGTTTGAACACGCCGCTGCATCCCGAATTTCCTACGCCGGGCGTCGAGGTGCATGCACAGATTCTGGACGGGATCCTATCCGGAAGAAGCCTGCATGAGATTCCTCTTTGGGCGCAGGGAGTGACGCTACTCCTCACCTGCGGTTTGGCGGTCGCGGTGTTTCGAAGCTGGCGGGGACTGGCGGCGGTGGGAGTATTTGTGGTGACGGCCGCAGCTTTGTATGCCGTGGCGCTCCTGGTCTTCATTATAGGTTCGCGAATTGTCCCTGCCGGGTCAATGATGCTCGCCGTCATTCTGGCTCCCCTGCTGGTCTACACTGCGGATTTTGTGCTGGTGGAACGCAGTGTCACCCAGCAGTTGCTGGGATTGAGATCCTGGCTGGCATTGCTCGGAAAAGATGGGACGGCTCGCGAAGGCGAGGACCTCACGTGGCGGCTGGAACTCCTGCAACAACTGCAGACCGAACTAGGCTCTCTTTATGAGCTTCATAAAACCTTGCTGGAATCAACCCAGGACCTGGTCGCGATCTTTGATGAGCAAGGCAAGCTACTGTTGAAGAACCACGCCTTCGCCAAAGCCTACCACCTCTTTCCAGATGCATCATTGAGTTTGGAGCAAGCGCGGACTCAGTGGATCGCGAGCGATGACGCGCCCCTCACGCATCGCGAGTCAATTGAAGAGGGGGAAGTTTCGCTCGATGGGGAACTATATTCCGTCCGCGTCGCCCCTTTGCCACCCACACGTCTGTCCCCGAAGGGCGGGACCATTCTGACCTTGACGAACTTGCGCACCAGAGTGGAACGGGACCGTGCACGAGCGGAGGCACTCGGGTTCATTACGCATGAATTGCGAACGCCTCTTGCCTCTATCCAGGGGTTCGCCGAGCTGATGATGAGCTACCCGGAATCGCCGCTCTGCGTCGGCGCGCCCGACACGATCTTCCGCGAGTCGAAACGGTTGTTGGCTCTGATCAGCAGTTATCTGGATGTTTTGCGTCTCGATGCCGGGGCAAAGTCGGTTGCCTCGTCCTCCATCGATTTGGAAGCCGCCGTGCGACAGGTATTCGATATCCTGCACCCGCTAGCGAACGCTGCGGGAATGCAGTTGATACTGGAGAACGAAGAGAATATATCAGTCATGGGGGATGCGCCGCTGATTGGCGGTGCGATCCTGAACCTGGTGAGCAATGCGATCAAGTATGGGAAACCCCAGAGCGATATCCGGGTGCGCTGTTCCAGGGAGAATGAAGAAGTTATCATCAGCGTGCATAATTTGGGGGAACCGATCGCCCCGGACGAAATCGCCCGGCTGTTCGATCCCTACTACCGTGCATCTAACACCGCAAAGGGCACGACCGGCTGGGGGCTCGGGTTGGCATTCGTCAAGCGCATAGCGGAAAAACACGGGGGGTCGGTCAGGGCAGAAAGCGAGCCCGGGGACACCCAATTCGAGATCCGCCTGCCTGCCAAGACCGAGCCAGCGACAGTGGTAAAGGAGGTTCGATGACCGCCATGCGGCAGGCGTGCACGTTGACGGTATTGCTCCTCTTGGTTTCGGCGAACGGGCAAAATCCCACACCGACGGCGTTGCCAGTCGGCTCCGCCACGATCGCGGAACTCAAAGGCGACGTACAGGTGCATTCTCCACAGGGCGACGTAGTGTCAGCACAGCACGGAACCAGCCTTCCCGCAGAAAGCAAGATCGACACCAGCAAAGGCAGCATGCTGCTGGATTTACAGGACGGCTCGCAGGTATTGGTAAAGCCCAATAGTCACGTGGTTCTCAAGGCGCCGAACCAGGGGAAGGGGTACTGGCTCGAATTGTTACTCGGCAAGATTACGGCGAAAGTGCAAAAGCGACTCGGCAATTCCCCATCCTTTCGAATGGGTACGCCCACTGCTGTGATCACTGTGCGGGGAACGCGGTTCTCCGTAGATGTGGACAAGAAACAGAAGACGCATGTAGAAGTCTACGAGGGACTAGTCGAAGTTGCTGGGTTCTTCCACGGTGCCCCTGTGATGTTACGGCCGGGTTATACAACCGGAGTCGAGCAGAATCGGGACCCGGAGCAGCCCCATGGGTTGGACAATCGGGAGAACGAAAACCGTTGGAATCCTGGCGCAGCACCCGGCGGACGTGGTGAAGACGATCATCAGAAATCACCCGGGACAACCCACCCGAACCCACCAAATTCCGGGTCACCCGATCACGAACATGAGCCCGAGTAAGACCTCAGGCGGGCGAATGACTTTTCGAACAAGGGCCGTTTCTCGTCCATGCCGAGCTTATGGATGCCAAAATTCGTTGTTGGTTTTCGCTACATTGGGGCACTCCTGCGCCCGAACTGCGTCAGAGCGACACACTCTTATCCTCTAAAGTCGCCGTTTGACCCCTGCTTTCCGCTTCATAACTAAGGTCCAGAAGGGCTACTTTCCTTGGCACCAGAAGTGCTTCTCGGGTTCAAACGGGGTACGCACAAAGCGTGGTCCATCAAAGCGCATTCACGAGGGCCCTCCTGGTCCTGGCTGTGGCCTGCCTCGGGGTGGGCGCAGGATTTGGGCAGTCGGCTGGTTCAGCGGTCTCGCGAAGCCCCCATGGCAACCTGAATATCCCGTGCCAGAACTGCCATACGTCCGCGGGCTGGAAGCCCATCCGCGCGGTTCCAGAGTTCGATCACAACACAACGAAATATCCGCTTCGCGGCTTGCACCAGGGAGTGGCTTGTACCCAGTGTCATGCCAAGCCGGTGTTCTCGAATACCGGAACGAACTGTGCCGACTGCCACGCCGACATTCATCGCCGGCAAATGGGGGCTGACTGCGCACAGTGCCATACCGTCAAAGGATGGAACATCGTTCTGCAGCGGGTGAGGGAACACGACAATCGTTTCCCCCTTGTGGGAGGACATGCCGGATTAGAGTGTGCGGACTGTCATAAAAGCGAGGCTGTTGGGCAGTTTCAGGGGCTCTCCATTCAGTGTTATTCCTGTCACCAAAGCACCTATCAGCAAGCCACCGAACCCAATCACGTGACTGCGGGTTTTCCCGTCCAGTGTGAGCAGTGCCACAGCATCAACACCTGGCTGGGCGCTAAATTCGATCACCTGAAATACGCCGGGTTCGCTCTCACCGGAGTGCACACCACCCTCGACTGCACCGCATGCCACGCAGGCGGCAGGTTCAAGGGTACGCCGGCAGCGTGTGTGGGCTGTCATTTATCGGATTTTCAGAAGGCCAGCAATCCGAATCACGTCGCGCTCGGAATTCCTCAAACTTGCCAGGAATGCCATACGACCTCAGCTTGGCAACCCGCGAATTTCAATCACGATGCGGTGGGCTTTCCCCTCACGGGGGGGCACGCGAAGCTGCAATGTGATCAGTGCCACACGAAAGGAAATTTCAATCTGAGTTCCACGGCCTGTGTCTCGTGCCACCTGAAGGACTACCAGGGAACGAACAACCCGAGTCACGTCTCGGCAGGTTTCCCCCAGCAGTGTGAAATGTGCCACAGTACCACGAACTGGACCTCAGCCAAGTTCAACCACGCGGCGACGGGCTGGCCACTCACTGGTTTTCACGCGACTATGCAGTGCAGCCAGTGCCATACGAACGGAAATTTTGGCCTCACCAGTAGGGCATGTGTGAGTTGCCATCTGACGGACTATCAAAACACGAATAATCCGAACCATGTCGCGGGGGGCTTTCCGCAGCAGTGTGATGTCTGCCATAGCACCGCCGCGTGGTCGCCGGCCAGCTTTAACCACAACAACACTTCCTTCCCACTGACGGGCGCTCACACCAAGGTCGTGTGCGCGAATTGTCATGTAAACAACAATTACACCACCCTGCCAACCGATTGTTTTGGCTGCCACAAGGCGGATTACCAGGGAACTAATAGTCCCAACCATGTTGCCGCGGGCTTCCCCACGACTTGTGCGCTCTGCCACACGACCGCAACCTGGCTGGGCGCGACCTTCAACCATACCTGGTTTGATACCAATCACGGCGGAGCGAATGGCGTTTGTGCCACCTGCCATACCAATTCAACCAACTACAGTATCTTTCAATGCACGAACTGCCATACGAAATCGAACACGGATTCACAACATCAGGGGGTCGGTGGTTACGTCTACAACAGTGTGAACTGTTACCAGTGCCACCGCAATGGCGGGGGAGGCTAGAGAAACAGCGGCTTGCACCATTGCATTACTTTTTCTCGGGAATGGAGTAGGGAGTGAAGCGATTTGTATATTTGGGAGCCCTGCTGGCTCTGGCGTCCGGAGCATGGGCGCAGTCGGCAGGCGGAGCGGCCACGATCCAAAAACTCGAACTCTTCGAGGACAAGGGCGGCGTGCGAGTCGAGGTGACCCTTACCTCGTCCGTCAGTCCTCGTGTCAGCTGGGCTAGCAAACCTGAGCGGCTGATGCTAGACCTCCCCGGGACTCTTCCCGGCAATGCTCCAAGTTCTGTTCCGTTCAATCACAACGGCGTTAAGTCGGTACAAGTGGAACGCGAGAATGGAAGTACTCCATCTTCCACTCGGGTCGTTGTGGTTTTGGAGTCGCCGCGGCCCTACGGAGTGGCGAGTGACGGAAACAAAATCATCGTGAGCATCTTGCCGGCAGTTGAGAACGCAACCTCGGACAAGAAACGCCTTGGTCCCGCCTCGGCGGCTTCGGTCCCTCTCATCGCAAGAATTCATCGGAAGCCGGAAGAAGCGAATCAGACGAGTTCCGTTGAAACCCAGTCAGCACAAACTCCCGCCCCTCCCCCTTCACTTCCGCCTATCGCGTTCCCGCCAGAACAGGAGGCTGCGAGCGCCGGTGCTTCCCCTGCTTCGGGTGCTGCCAATCAAGCCGGTCAAAATGCGGCCCCTGCTCCGAATGGATCGAATGTGTCGTCTGCAGCTTCTGGGAATGCAACGGTATCCCCGGATCAGACGGTGCCAGGGTCTGCTCCTGTAGATGGTTCTGAATCCCCGGCGAAAACCGAAGCCGCTGGCTCGAATCCGGCGATCGTTCCGGCACAGGCAAATCCGGATGTTCGCATTGCGTTTCGCGTGAAGTATGTTGCCGAGGGAGTTGCTTATCTCGAGGGTGGGCGGAATGAAGGGCTCACGGAAGGCATGAAACTCGAGGTCAAGGCCATCGACCCTTCCCAGAAAGCTACCGCTGCGAGCGATGCAGACGCACTTCCCATCGCTGAATTGCAGTTGGCTTCGGCCGCGTTGTCGTCAGCAGTCGGGGAGATTCACAATCCGACGCGGCCGATAAAAGTAGGCGACTGGGCATACTTAACTTCGGAGGAAACTCAGTCTCTGATTGCGCAACGCTCGCTGAGCGCGACCAGAAAGTATCCGGTCGTAGTCTCGTTCAGCGAGGGAGACACGCTCGATGATGAGGCCCGTGTAGTGATTCCTAGGCCGCCCCTGCCAGAAATCAATCGTGCCCGCGGAAGAATCGGGTTCGATTACTCCGGAGTCGCAAGCCATGATAACGGCGGCGGTGTCAGTTCGAATGCCGGGCTCATGATCCGCACCGATATCACCCGTATCAACGGAACCTACTGGAACCTGACCGGATTCTGGCGTGGACGCATCAACAACCAATCGCATGGCGGCCAGGCGACATTGCAAGACCTCATCAACCGCACCTATACGATTGGGATGACGTACGACAATCCAAATTCCAGGAATGTGGCGGGTTTCGGACGGCTTTACCTGCCCTGGGCTACCAGTCTCGATTCCATCGATGGTGGATATTTTGCAAGACGGTTGACGCAGGGTGTTACCGCCGGCATCTTCGCGGGTTCGACGCCCGACCCGACCTCCTGGAATTACAACCCTGACCGCAGGATCGGCGGGGCTTTCGTCAACTTCGAGGGCGGATCTTTCGACAATTTCCGTTACACCAGCACGTCAGGCATGGGCATCGCGCTGCTCAAGTGGAATATCGACCGCCCCTTCGTTTTCTTCGAGAACGGAATTTTCTACAAACGGTATCTGTCCATCTACGATTCATTGCAGGTAGATAGTCCGAGCGGCAATCCCCAAGTGGCTGCGCCGGGTGCAGGCGTGAGCCGTAATTTTCTGACAGTGCGACTGCAGCCGACTTCCAGGCTGGAGTTCGACGTAAACCAAACTTATTTTCGCGACATTCCCACTTACAACGCTCAACTGGTTGGAACGGGATTACTGGATAAGTACCTGTTCCAAGGCTTCAGTGGAGGGGCGCGTGTCCAGGTCGTGAAGGACGTCTGGGCTTACACTCTTCTGGGCCGCAGCAACCGCTCGGGAGATGCGAAATCGTCCTTGAACCAGCTGTACGGAGTCACGGTGGGCCGCATGCCGTGGATTGGAATGCGTACCGATGTGCACTACTCCAAGTTCAATAGCTCGTTCGGGAGCGGCTCGTACGAATCGATCTCGCTTTCGCGCAACTTCAACGAGAACCTGCGCTGGGAGGTGCTTGGCGGACGCCAGTCGTTCGTCTCGCCGACGACCAGCGATATCTCGCATTTCGTTACGGGGAATTTTGAGGCTGCCCTCGGACCGCACTATTTCGTGCAGACTGGATACACCTGGAATCGGGGTGCGGGCCAAAACTACGACCAGTGGCTCTTCACGTTCGGCTATCGTTTTGACTCGCGATCGAAGGGACGATAAGACCTAACTGGCGACGGTCCGGTTCCGGCCAGCGCTCTTCGCCTGATACAAGGCAGCATCAGCGATTGCCCGTAGTTCCGATTCCATTCCGCCCTCCTCCTTCACGAGGATGCCTCCCAACTGGTCCCCTTTGGGCCGACTGCAAGCATGAAGCAGCGCGATTGACGGCTCCGATCCTTGGTATTCTCCATCCCCGATCCAACGGTGGGTTCGTTTGGCAATTACCCCTCCTCTCGCTCGCGCAGTCCGGCGCCGGCGCCGTCCGGCGTGATCTCCAACAACGGCTTCGAATCTGAGGTCCCGGGCTCGAAGGGAGCCTCGTGCGAGCTGGGAACCGTAGATGAACTTGTCTCCTCCAACGCGCTCTCAGCCGGACGTAGTGGGTTCGGACATTCACGGTCCACTGGGATGGGAGCCACGGTCGCAAGAGAAGCACCTCCACCCTCATTGACTACAGCATCGTTTCCCGGGTCGGGACCGTTGACGGTCACGTCCAGAGCGATCGGCGCCGGTACAAACTCGCCTTTGCGCTGTCGCTGCAGACGCTCCAACTGGTTCAGGTCTTGTGTCAACTGCCGATTAATCGAGGTGGCATATCGCCCCGTGCGATCGATCGAGCCAAAGAACTCTTGGGCGGACCGAGCAAAATCGACCTCATAGGCGTAGACCGTGTGGAGCCTCCAGTAGCCCATCGCGATTCTCTCGAGTAGGATCTCTTCGAGGGTCCCTTCCGGGTGCCAGTCCTCGCGCAGGCTCTGGAGGAGATGAGTCCAGGCATCACCGTCCATGGCTTCGGGAGCAAGCAGACGCTTGGCAAGGAGCCCGTGCTGGACCGCATTCCAGCGACTCCGGGCTTTGCCTTCCGGCGTTCGAGGACCGGTGGACTTCTGTGCATTGCGGCGATTGGCGGCGACTTTCGCCGGCGAAGTGGTTCTTGGCGGGCGGTTCTCCTCGGCGGAGGAGTTTTTCTCGCACGTCTCCATGCCGGCGCCTTGAGCCGGACGGGGATGATGGCATTCTTCGGTTGGACGATCATGTTCCATAAGGTTTCCCTCGGTTATTGGGATGGGAGGATCCCCGAACGGCGGTGAGCTGGAGTAGCCCTACCGCGGGGTCCTTCCTCTATATAAGGGGGCGGTAGCGGCAATCCTAACGGGTTGGCACTCTGACTTCACCTCGCCTGCAGGACCGAGGGTCTGCGGCGACCGGGCACCGCGACGTTGACTGGACCATCCAAGGTTGCCGCGATTTGAATGCGAAGGCAATGCCGGACCGTGCGCATGGCAGCCTGCCCCGACGTCTGCAGGTATGTCATTGGCTCCAAAAAACTTAGGTTTTAGATCCCTCAAAGAACCGCGGGTGCGGAGCGAAACGGTCGGACACGCCAGGTCGACCTCACGGATCCGCCAAAGCCAGAGCAAACGATCAGTACCCCCGCAAACTTCGGG
>QIAH01000320.1 GCA_003225465.1 Acidobacteriota bacterium
CTCCTTGTCACCAGTGTGGCGGGGAAAGAAGCGTCACACCACACCTGCACTGCCAGGGATTCGTGAAGCTATTCTTCGAGAGAGTATCGGTACTCCTCGATGACGGGGTTGGTGAGGACCTCGCGGGCGATGCGTTCTACCTCCGACTCAACCTCGGACTTTGTGAGTTCGCCATCGAGCGTGAGTTCGAAGTACTTGCCCTGGCGCACGTCTCCTAACCCTTTGTAGCCCATCTTCTTAAGTGCGCCCTGAATAGTTTTGCCCTGCGGATCCAGAACGCTCTTCTTGAGAGAAACGTAGACGTAGGCTTTCATCTGTGCCCCATTATACGGTACCCGAAAGCGTTTTCGCGGGGTGGGACAGACGGGGACCAGACTTCCGCGGGAAGGATTCCGAAAAGTTGAAGATCGAACATTTAACTCTGCGGTTGTCAACTGGTTTGGAGATCACGCAGGCGGTGTTCGAGATCGTCTAGCGCGCCTTCGAGCATCTGACGGAGACGCGGGTCCTGAGCGGCTGCGAGCTGTTGCCGAACTCGCTGGCGGGAAAGAAGTAATCCATCGATCTGGCGCTTAAGAGCAGCCTGCTGAACAGTCATCTTGGCTCGGGATGGCCGGTTTCCTTCGGAAGCCTCAGCTTGTTGAGCCTCGACGGACTTGCTTTCCCAGCCGCGCGCCATAGAGAGATTATAAGCGAACCAGATAAGGCATGGGATAAACTTTCCTGAGTCATAGTTCTTCAGGCTTAGCGATGTAAGATTGCTAAAGAACTATAGAGCGTAGGGGGTTTCACTTACCAATCCTTGATGGGGTTCTATCTTGCTTTGTGTCGTGTAGCTGTTGGAGCAATCGAGATAGATGGTTGGGAATTTATCGAATACTTATAGCAATTCCTTAGTCAAGCAATTTTATGGTTGTGGACTTTTAGCTTTCATGACATAACAAAACGGGTTATTATCGAGCTAAATCGCCTTTCACCGTTGGAGGCGTGCCTTGCGATGAGGGCGCAGGCGCGAAGTTAGCGATGCAGTTTGCCCCTGCCGTCCATTCCGAGGGGTCCACGGAGTCGCGCCGTTACGAGGCCTTGCTCGAAATGGCGGACCTCATGGTCCGGCATCACACGCTGCCTGAGTTGTACCACGAGGTGGCTGTGGGACTGCGCAAGGTAGCGGATTTCCAGTTTCTGAACTTGTCGCTTTATCATCCCGAACACAACGCCATGCAGCTGCACTTTCTGGAAGGCGAACCAGCGTCCGGTTTGCCAAAGGAACTCCCTCTCTTGGAGGCGCCTGGTGGATGGGTCTGGCAGCACCAGCAAGAACTGATGGTGGAGAACCTGGAGAAAGAGACCCGCTTTCCGCAGGTGCTGCAGGTGCTGCGTTCGAAGGGAATCCAGACTTATTATGCGCTGCCACTTACCAATGGCGACAAGCGACTGGGCGCGCTAGGAGTGGCGAGCGTCAAAAGCAATGCATATCAAGAGCAAGATCGACGATTATTACGCCGGGTTGCCGAGTTGGTTGCATTGGCAATCGAAAACGCGTCCACGCGCGAGGCGCTGCAGGAAGAGAAGGACCGCTTACGGGCGCTGGTCGAAATCAATCGTACCCTGGCTTCACGCCTGGAAGTACAGGGTCTTCTGCCCCTTATTTCCGAATGCGTGACCCGGGTCGTACCTCACGACTTCGCCGGAGTCACGCTATTTGAAGGTGACAAAGAAAACATGAAGGCCTATGTGCTCTCGCCGGAGCGGGCGCAGCCGATCATCGAGAGCGGCAGACCGGTGTCACTGAACCAGACACTATCCGCGCAAGCGTTTCTGGAGAGAGAAGCGAAGACGCTAACGCGCGAAGATCTGGAAAGTCATGGCAGCAGCATCGCGAATCGAATTCTGGGGGCGGGTATTCGCACCATGCGCTGTGTGCCCCTGCTCACGTCGACGGGAACGCTGGGAACACTCAACGTGGGCAGTAAGAAGGATAAGGCCTTTTCTGAGGAAGACGAGGAAGTTCTGAACCAAATCGCCGCCCAGTTGGCGATCGCGCTCGACAATGCTCGCGCCTACCGGGAAATTCAGGCGCTCAAAGATCGCCTGGCGGAAGAAAAACTGTACCTGGAAGACGAGATCCGCAGCGAACTCAATTTCGAGGAAATCGTGGGCGAAAGCCCGGAACTGAAGCGTGTGCTGGCGCAGGCGAGAACCGTGGCGCCCAGTGGTTCCACGGTGCTGATTCTGGGTGAAACCGGAACGGGAAAGGAACTGATCGCGCGTGCCATTCACCGCATGAGCAAGCAAAAAGATTCCACCTTCATCAAGGTAAACTGCGCGTCGATTCCCACCGGGCTGCTCGAAAGCGAGCTGTTTGGCCATGAAAAGGGGGCGTTCACGGGGGCAGTTAGCAAGAAAATTGGGCGAATGGAGTTGGCGGATAAGGGAACGTTGTTCATGGATGAAGTAGGCGATATTCCGATGGAACTGCAACCCAAACTGTTGCGTGTTCTACAGGATCACGAGTTCGAACGGCTGGGTTCGAACCGCACCGTGCGAGTGGATCTTCGCCTGATCGCAGCCACGAATCGCGATCTTTCCAAGCGCATCACAGAAGGCGAGTTTCGCAGTGATTTGTTTTATCGCTTAAATGTGTTTCCGATCCACATGCCTCCGCTGCGAGCACGGCGCAACGACGTTCCTTTGCTGGTGCGTCACTTCGTGAAAAAGCTTGCGCGCCGGATGGACAAGCGTATCGATACCATTCCGAGCCAAACCATGGAGGCGCTGGTGAATTGGCATTGGCCCGGCAACATTCGGGAACTGGAAAATGTGATCGAGCGTTCAGTCATCCTATCGGAGGGCCCGGTTCTGTACAGCCCTCTCGCGGAGATGCAAGCGGAACCGTCGCAGGTCAGCATAGCGGATGCCACCCTAGAGCGAGCGGAACGCGAACACATTATCCGCGTGCTGCGCGAATGTGGGGGCCGGGTGGCGGGAACGAAGGGTGCGGCGGTGAAGCTTGGTCTCAAGCGGACGACGCTGCAATCCAAAATGGGAAAGCTGAAAATCGACCGCAAGGACTACGCCAGTTAAGCTGCATAGTAACTGAATGGCACGTCGCCAAGGGCGCGCACCACGGAGAAACCTATCTGCCGAGTTATCGGCACCCAGCCAACCTATCGTCGTTTCGGCCCCTTCTTGATTTAACTCGCCAATGAATTTCTAAGCCTACATGGGGCAATTTGGAATAAGTCCCATCTGGAGAGAAAAGTGCAGTGCTATAACTGCCTCCCAAGGTTTCGCATGTTAAGGATTACGATCGACGACAAAAAAGACGCGGTGATCGTTCGCCTGGAGGGCGAGTTGATTGGCCTGTGGATACAGGAAGTGGAGCAGTGCTGGAAAAAGGTATTCGCGAGTTTGGGCGAACGTTCAGTGCACGTGGATTTGAGTGCTGTGAGTTTTGTAGACACAGCCGGCGGTGCGCTCCTGAGGCGGATGCACGACGCTGGCTTTCGATTTGCCGGAGGGGCTGTAACCGGGCAGGCGTGGAACCGGGAGGGTTGTGATTTGCAAGCAGACGCAAATTGAAAGGCTGTGTAGGCCGAGGGCAAGGCGTGCAAACGCATCCCGGTGGCACCGGGGCACGCAAGCGAGGCAGGAGGAACGAAGTATGAATACGCCGTACGGTTTGGAAATTGTGGAAAACTGTACGAACTGCAAACTGAAGCGCGACGATTGTTTCTGCAACTTGTCGGCCCCGGTACTCAAGATATTCAGCGCGATCAGTCATCAAACTACATTTCCACCCGAGGCAACTTTGTTTGTGGAGGGACAGAATTCGCGAGGAGTGTTTCTGTTGTGCTCGGGGAAGGTGAAGCTGTCGACGAGTTCGCGCGACGGCAAGGTGCTGATTCTGAAAATGGCGGGCCCGGGCGAAATGCTGGGACTGAGCGCGGTCATCGCAGGCACGGAATACGAACTGACGGCAGAAACGGCAATGCCATGCCAGGTGAATTTCGTTCCGCGCGAACCACTGCTCGATCTGCTAGCGCGATATGGGGAGGCCGGGTTGAGGTCCGCGCAGGCGCTGAGCCGCGAATTCCAGTCCGCTTATCGTGACATTCATGATTTGATCCTGGCGCGCTCCTCTGCGGGCAAACTGGCGAAGTTATTGCTTTCATGGACTCCGCCGTCCGCGAATAACAACACGAAAGAAATTCGGGTCAGTTCGGGTCTCACGCACGAAGAGATGGCGCAGATGATCGGGGCATCGAGGGAAACGGTCACGCGCCTGTTGAGCGACTTGAGAAAGAAGCAGTTGATCCGGCTGGAAGGGTCAACGCTCGTAATACGGAATCGCATGGCTTTGGAAGCGATGGTTTCCTGAGCGTGCGGCTGGGACGGCGAATGCCGGCTCTCTCCCCTAAGGGCTACGTAGAAAGCGGCCTCCTCGTGAGACCGCTTCTTTTTCTCTTGCTTGTTACGGCTCAATCAAAAAGCTTTTAACCGCGAAGATCGCAAAGGGGGCGCGAAGATCGCAAAGAAAGGCGCCTTACCAGGTTCCTGGACTGGAGAGGTTTTCCAATCTGAAATCTTCAATCTGAAATTCTTCGCGCTCGGGGCTCGTTGTGGCAAAAGTAGGCTGCGCGCAATTTCAGATTGCAGATTGTAGATTTCAGATTTCCTGGATTACAAGTCACCGCAAAGTTGCGGACGGGCCATCTTTGCGTCCTTAGCGGCTGTCCTTCGCGAACTTTGCGGTTACAGGCTTTTGTGTTCCCGCGGCGTCAAAAACGAAAGCCTTTAACCGCAAAGAGCGCAAAGGTCGCAAAGAAAGGCGTGTTTATAACCGCGAAGAAATCCCGACTACTTGCCTGCTTCGCGCACGGAGATGTTCCCGCGCAAGGAATGCAACTCGAATGCGGCTGAGGCGGCATGGAATAAAGAATTGGACTGGCCGATGCCGGCGAGTGCGGGTCCCAGGACCTGGTGGTCGACCTTGCCTTTGACAGAGCGCGCTTTGAAGTGCGCCAGGCCGGCGAAGGGAACCGCCACGTCGATGTTGCCGGTCCCGGTCATGAGCTTGTAGAAGCCCTGGCCAGGGTCACCGAGGTACTTGATGCGGCCCGTTCCGGAATGCACCTCCACCATGGGCCCGGAGACTTCCTGCAGGCTGACGTCGCCGCTGGCGGTGGTGACGTCTACGTATCCATTGGAGATCTGGCGGAGGGTAATGGGGCCGCTAAGAGTCTTGATATGAATGTGAGCATTACGGATGGCGCGGGCATCGACCGAGGCGGTGGTGCCTTCGAAAATGAGATCCCCTTCGAGATTTTCGGCGGAAAGCGAACCGGCGGCGGTGCTGAGGATGACACAGGAATCAGCGGGCACGAGGACCTGGTAATCGACGTTGTCGGCCTTGGCACCGGTGGCGACCTGGGAACCGGTGGTCAGCTCGATGCGGTTCTCGTTCTGCTGGTGGAGAATTTCCACCGCATCCGAATGCACGACGGTGGCCATCACCCGATCCACGGAGGAGGGCGTGACCGTGATTCGACCATACTGATTGCGGATGGAGATGACGGCGCGAGGGCTCACCTTGTAGGCAAACACGTCGCGTTTGATTTGGGCAGAGGACGCGACGCACGCCGCCAGAATCAGAAGTGTGAGCGGCGTAATGGGGATGGACCTTCTCATCGGCAGACTCCAGTCCGCAAGCATCGAGACGACGCCGGGAAATGATTGAGATGAAACACCAATACCTGCTATTGCGATGCCGGGGTGTCGGTTCGAGTTGCTCTGCGTCGGCACGTTTAAAGTCCGAAAAGCTCGCGCAGTCGCTTGGTCTGGGCGCGACTGACCGGAATCTCCGTCTGCTTCTTGTCATCCATTCGAAGCTGGTAAGAGCTTTTAAACCAGGGAACGACTTCCTTGATGCGGTTGATGTTGACCAGGAACGAACGGTGCGCGCGCCAGAAAAGGTTAGGGTCAAGGGAATCGAGCAGTTCTTCCAGGGTGCGGCAATTGGACTGGCCTTCAGCGCCGTTGGCTCCGGCGGTGATCACGCTGATCACGCCGTCTTCGATCGAGGCGTAGCAGATGTCTCTCTGATCCACCAGCAGTAGCCGGCCCATGGATTTAATGAGGACCTTGGAGGTGGATTGGGGCTTCTGGGACTCGAGCATGCGGACGAGGGTCTCGAGTTTGTCGCTGGGAGAGGCGCCGGCCTCCATTTTAGAGCGCACCTTCTGGATCGATTGTGCGACGCGTTTCTTGTCGAACGGCTTAAGCAGGTAGTCGACGGCGTTTACTTCGAAGGCTTTGACGGCGTACTGATCGAAGGCGGTGGCGAAGACGATTTTTGGGAGGGTGACTTTTTTATCGAGCAGCTTTTTGATGACGCCGAAGCCGTCGAGACCGGGCATCTGAACGTCGAGGAAGACGAGGTCAGGATTGTGTTCGCGAATCAGGTTGATGGCTTCCAGGCCATTTTTACCCTGGGCGACGACGTTGACATCGTCAACGCCCTTCAGCAGGAAGGTGAGTTCGTCGCGGGCCAATTGTTCGTCGTCAACGATGACCGCGGATAAGGACATGCCCAACTCCAGGGGAATGTTCAACAACAAAGTATAGAGGGGAGAAGGACAAAAGCGCCAGTTGGCGCGACTGGGACAAGATTCGAGCGGGAGGTGTTGAAAATTGCAATGCCCGTCCCGGTCCCTCGAAAGGAGAACCAGGCGGGCATCGGCTTTTTATGACCTCGATGTTATTGCGGCGGCGGTGCTGGCGGCTGACTTGGCTTAACGTCGCCCTTCTCAGCGCGAGTCTTATCAGCCAGGGCTTTCTGCGAGTAACTGCCACTCGGAGAACCGTATTTATAGTTGGCCCCTTCCGCCCCGGAGGTCTCTGAATGCTCGACGGGTTTCATGGCGACTACCTGGTAGCGACGCTTCTTGTGATCGCCATCAGGAATTCGCATGACCATCACGTCTTTGTCGATCTTGAATTCTCCTTCCTGCCCCACGGGAAGAATTCGAGGATGCTTGTCGAGCGGCCGGACGTGGTACTCCATTTCATCTGAGCGGAGCATGTACTGCGGGCATAACTTCTCGGTCGAATTGACTGCAGTGGCTCCGATGGAGGCAAACACGCTGCCCAAGCCTGTGAGTCCTCGTTCCTTGGCGCCGCAGGGAACAGCTTCCATTTTCTCAATCATTGCGCGTTCCCGGTGCTTTTTGCCGCCGGCGAACGAAGGAACCGCAAGAAGCAGCGTGAACATAAGAACTAGTGGCAATTTGCGCTTCATAAGCGCCTCCCTTGACATTCCATTTTCTCCATTCGCAGACAAGGCTGGGAGGGCCGGCGTGCGACCCTCCCTCTCGTCCTTGCTGGAGCCAGCTACTTCAATTTAGGGTCAGAGGGCAGCTTGGGCGAGCCCTTGGGGGCCGCCTCAAAAGTCTGCGCCGACTTCACAAACGATTGCGGGTTGGCGCTCAGCTCCTGGCGAACCTTAGGATTGGCCTGCAGGTACTGACGCAGTGCTGGGTGCGTTTCAACGTATTCCTCGTTGGTAGCTAGAGACGGATTCTTGGATAGGTCGCTGGCGATGTTGCCATGGTGCTCCAGGAATTCGTTGAAGCTGGAAACCGAGGTGCCCATCCTGTCGCGGTCGCCCGTCACGCCCTGGCTGCGCATGCCCTGGTTACCGGCGCGCATACCATAGTCCTGATCGCGACGGGTGCCAAAATCCTGGTCACGGCGCGTCGCGTAGTTCTGCTGCTGGTGCTCGAAGTTCTGTTCCTGCTGCATGAAGGCGCTAGGATTTTCCTTATATTCCTGAGCGGCATAAGGGTGCGACGCCAGGAACGTCTTCAGCGCCTTGTGGTTCTCGACGAACTTCTTGTCATTCACCAGAGCCGGATTCTTGCGAAGCTGCTCGGCGATTTCCGGGTGGCTGTCCATGAAGCGGTCCATGTTGGCCAGCTCGCGGCTGTTCGCATCGGTTAGATCAAACTGCTGCTCGCGAGCCATGAACCCGTTCGGGTTTTCGCGCATTTCTTCGCGCACGCCAGGGTCCGCCGCCAAGAACCCCTTCAGCGCCGGATGGCCCTCGACGAACTTCTTATCGTTCACGAGCGCCGGGTTTTTCTTGAGCTGTTCCGCGATCTCCGGATGAGAATCCATGAAGTTATCCAGGTTGCTTAATTCGCCGCGCGTGATGTCGCGATTGCGGTCCTGGTCGCGGTTCATGCTGCGATCACGATCACGGTCTTGCATGCGGTCCTGATCACGGCTCATGTCGCGATCACGGTCTTGCGTGCGGTCCTGATCACGATTCATGTCACGGTCGCGGTCTTGCATGCGGTCCTGATCGCGATTCATGTCACGATCGCGGTCTGGCGTGCGGTCCTGATCGCGATTCATGTCACGGTCGCGATCCTGCATGCGGTCTTCCCGCCGGTCGTAGCGCTGCTCCTGGCGCATCACGGCATTGGGATTTTGCCGGAGCTGTTCCCTCACTTCAGGATGCTGCTGCAGGTATTGCTGCAGGTCGCCATGATTCTCGACGAATTCCTCATTGTTCACGAGGGTCGGATCCTTACGAATCTGTTCCGCGAGTTGCGGATGGCTATCGAGAAAGCGATCGAAGTCCGCCAGCTGGCGCCGCGACATGTCGAAGTCACGGTCCTGCTGCTGAGACGCCGGCTGCCGGGACATATCCGAATCCCGGTCTTGCGGCGTGGAACTGGGAGATTGCGCTCCCAGCGGTACCGTCCATATCAAAGCGCCAAGCGTCAGGGCTGCGATCCAAAAATGAATTGCGGGACGTCTGATTTTCATAAAACCTCCTGGGTGAAAATCATGTGCACACGCGTACGGGGGAGATACGCACGAGCACGAGGTGAGAAATGCACGGTCGAGGCCATAGGCCAAACCGGGGCTAAACCATGCGGCTCTAAAGCTTTGGCGACGGCATCGGAGAAACCCCCGAGATGCTTCGAAGGGTGCAATTAGGACACGACAGGGGGAAATTCGTTATAGGGCGAGAGCCTTAGGGAAAAAAGATGCGCACAGGAGGGAACGAGAGTCGTCAGTTTATCGATGGAGCGGCGGGCGTCTTCGGCCGACGCCCGTCCCTCCACTTCGTGCTTGCCCAATTGCCGATCCTCACCTCTCCACGGTATTCTTATGTGTACACACCCCGATCCGCTCAATCCCAGTCATTTTTCCAGACGGTGAACAACCGCGGGCGATGCGCGTGTGTGCGACCCCGGGATCCGAATACTTGTGCTACGGAGCTGGCTGTGAAAAAGGGTAAGGCTGCGGTCATCGTGGGCGCGCAATGGGGAGACGAAGGCAAGGGCAAGATCGTCGACGTGCTCTCCGAAGGGTTTCCGGTGGTAGCTCGCTATGCGGGCGGGCACAATGCCGGGCACACCGTCATCATCCGCGGCAAGAGGTTTGTTCTGCAATTGGTGCCCTGCGGGGTGCTGCGGGCGGGCTGCGCGAGCGTGATCGGCAATGGCGTGGTGCTTGACCCGATTGCGTTTTTGAAAGAGGTCGGCGGCCTGCGCGACATGGGCGTGCCCGTGGATGGCAACCTGTTTGTCAGCAACCGCGCCCAGGTAATTCTGCCCTATCACCGAATGATTGAGCTGGCCGCGGAGAACGCGCCCGGCCGCGTGAAGATCGGAACCACTTCGCGCGGGATCGGCCCGGCCTACGAAGACAAGATGGGACGCCGCGGACTGCGCGTCGCCGACCTGCTCGACCTGAAACTGCTGCGGACGCACATCGAAAATGCCGTGCGCGAGAAGAACATGATCGCGCATGCTCTGTTCAACTCCGAACCGCTCGATGCCGACAAGATGTACGACGAATATTCGGCCGCGGCTGCGAAAATCGAGCCGTTCGTTCGCGATACGGCGGCTTTCCTCAACCGCGCTCTTGCCGAGGGGAAGTCCATCGTGTTCGAGGGAGCCCAGGGAACGATGCTCGACATCGATCATGGCACCTATCCGTTTGTGACGTCGTCGAGCGCCACCTCCGGTGGTGCAGTGATTGGAACCGGGGTCGCGCCGACTGCGATCGACATGGTCATCGGCGTTACCAAAGCCTACTGCACGCGTGTTGGTGGAGGGCCATTCCCCACCGAAGCGAATGACGACAAGGGCGAACTGCTGCGCTCCCGGGGCAATGAATACGGCGCCGTCACGGGTCGTCCCCGCCGCTGCGGCTGGATGGATTTGCCTCTTCTCCGCTACGCTGGCATGATTAACGGAATCTCGTGGCTGGTGGTCACGAAGTTGGATGTGCTCGACGCGTTTTCGGAGATTCCAGTTTGCGTCGGCTACAGGATCGACGGCAAGAAGACCGACGAGATCCCGGCGCAGGCCAGCGGCTACGATAAGATCGAGTGCGTTTACGAAAATAAGCCCGGCTGGAAGAGTTCGACCGAGGGCATCACGTCGATCGAAAAGTTGCCCAAGGCAGCCCGCGAGTACCTGGCATTTCTGGAGAAAGAAAGCGGCGCCCGGGTGGGAATGGTTTCCACCGGGCCGGACCGCGACCACACGATCTTTGTAGACGAGTTTGCAGAGGCGATGAAAGCAGCCGGCAGGCAAGTTGAAGTGAAGGCGTAGAATTGTCAGCTTTCAGCCATCAGCTCTCAAGTGAATTTACTGACAACTGAGAGCGGACGGCTGAAAGCTGTTTACAACGGAGCGTGCAATGGTTGTCCTGGCGGTGACGTGGATGGCGAAAGTTGGACACGAGAACGACGTAGCCGGAATCTTCTCCAAGCTGACGGAAGCATCCCGCAAAGAACCGGGCTGCGCCATGTACGTAGCCCACCGGCACAAGACCGAGCCGCGCCGGTTCTTCATCTACGAGCAGTACAAAGACGACGCCGCGCTCGAAGCCCACCGCGCTGCGCCGCACTTCCTCCAATTCGCCAGGAAAGAACTGCCCAAGGTCGCAGACCGGGTGGAAGGGCATTTGTTCGAGCCGCTGGGGTAGGGTACCGCTTCAAAGTAGTCTTCTGCCATCTAAGGGCCGAGGCCTAAAATTGGGACCCTCACAATGGGCGACACTAATCCTCGCGGGTAACATTTTCCAACTCTGGATTTTTTTCCATCTGAATCCTAACACTCATCCGATATTGACAGGGGTGGGGATTGCCAGCCAATTAATCATATGCTTGGGTCCATTTTGGGCGCTCTACGATTGGTTCGTCAGGAGGAGCAAACGCGTTTGGAAGCCATGGTTGTGGCTTCTATTCGTCCCATGGGGCTTCTTCTGGTACTACTTTGAAAAACGCTGCTCAACGACGCGGGAACCTAAGACTCACTTTCCCTTGTCAACCATCAGGACGCCGCCCGAAGCGTAGCTTTCCGTCGAAACTTCCACAAACGTAACGACGATGGCTTCACGGCGTGCGCCCGCCTCTTCCACCATCGCGTCGGTGATGCGCTGGGCAAGCTTGCGTTTCTGATCGGCCGTGCGGCCTTGAAGCATGGTGACTTGGATTAGCGGCATGGCTTCAGGTCTCAGGAAAAGGTTTTAACACGAGAATCGGAAGAGTTGCATAGGCAAAGATTTTATTTTTGAGTTGTTCTCTGTGCCTCTGTGTCTCTGTGGTGAGCTGGTCTTTGAACTGAGAACTTATTTCGCCAATTCGTACCCGGCGAAGAAGAAGCTCAGCTCGAACCGCGCCGTCTCGTCCGCGTCCGACCCGTGGATCGCGTTGTACTCGATGTTGGTCGCCCATTTCTTGCGGATCGTGCCTTCCTCGGCTTGCGCCGGGTTGGTCGCGCCCATCAGTTTGCGCAGATCGGCGACGGCATTTTCCTTCTCCAGGGCCAGCACCACGATCGGCCCGCTCGACATGAAATTCGTCAGGGAATTGTAGAACGGGCGATGTGCATGGACAGCGTAAAACTGCTCCGCCTGGTGCTTGGAAATTTCCAGCATCTTCATCGAGAGGATGTGGAAGCCGTTTTTCTCGAACTGCTCAATAATGTCGCCGACCGCGTTCTTCTTCACCGCGTCCGGCTTGATGATGGTGAGGGTGCGTTCCAGCGTCTTCATAGCTTAGTCGTTGGTCCTTGGTCGTTGGCTAAAACGTTGTCGTCGGTCCTCGGTCGTCGGTCGTCGGCGACACCATGTTGCCTTTCATTCCAACAAACCCGAGACTTGCAACTCTGTACTTAGCACTCGGTACTCGCTACTAGGTACTCGCTACTCCGATTACCGACATCAGAGTCTCGCCGATCATGGCGGGTGACTTCGCCACCTTGATTCCGGCAGCTTCCATTGCTTTGATTTTCTCCGAAGCAGTCCCCTTGCCGCCCGAGATGATGGCACCGGCATGGCCCATGCGGCGTCCGGGAGGCGCGGTTTGTCCGGCAATGAAGCCGACCACCGGCTTCTTCATGTGCTTCTTCACGTACTCGGCTGCGGTTTCTTCCGCGTTGCCGCCGATTTCGCCGATCATGATGACCGCTTCAGTTTGCGGATCTTTGTTGAACAACTCCAGCGCATCGGTGAAGTTGGTGCCGATGATGGGGTCACCGCCAATGCCAATTGCGGTCGACTGCCCGATGCCGCGCGTTGTGAGCTGGTAGACGGCCTCGTAGGTCAGGGTCCCGGAGCGCGACACGATGCCGATGTTGCCCTCTTTGTGAATGTGCGCCGGCATGATGCCGATCTTGCACTTGCCGGGCGAGATGATGCCCGGGCAGTTCGGGCCGATGAGCCGCGAGCGGCGCGTTTGCAGGAACTCCCACGCGCGCACCATGTCAAGCGTGGGAATGCCTTCGGTAATGCAGACGATAAGTTCGACTTCGGCATCAGCGGCTTCCATGATGGCGTCGGCCGCAAACGGCGGCGGCACGAAGATCACGGTTGCATTGGCGCCGGTCTTGTCGACCGCCTCCTGCACCGTGTTGAAGATGGGCCAGCCTTCATGCGTGGTACCGCCTTTGCCGGGCGTGACGCCGCCCACCACCTGCGTTCCGTAAGCCGCACTCGCCTTGGCGTGGAAAGTGCCTTCGCGTCCGGTGAGTCCTTGCACGATGAGCCGCGTTTTTTTATCTACCAGGATTGCCATGATTGCTCTCTTCTGCGGGACCGATGCGGTCCCGATGAAAGTCACAAAAGCCGGCGGGACGCCGGCGCTACTAGCCTTTCGCCGCCGCCACTACTTTCTCGGCCGCGTCTTTCATCGTCTGGGCGACTGTGAAGTTCAGGCCGGAATCCTTCAAAATCTGCCGTCCCGCTTCCACGTTTGTTCCTTCGAGGCGCAACACGATCGGTAGCTGGATATGCGTCTTCTTGGCGGCTTCTACTACACCTGTGGCGAGCGTGTCCACGCGCAGGATGCCACCAAAAATGTTAATCAACACCGCCTTCACGTTCTTGTCGCTCAGCAGAATCTCAAAAGCGTGCGTGACCTGCTCGGCGTTCGCTCCGCCGCCTACGTCCAGAAAATTCGCGGGCATGCCACCGGCGTACTTGATGATGTCCATAGTCGCCATCGCAAGACCGGCGCCGTTCACCATGCAGCCCACGTTGCCATCCAGCTTGATGTAGTTGAGGCTGTATTTCGACGCTTCCACTTCCAGCGGATCTTCTTCGGTGATGTCGCGCAGCTCGCGCAGATCGGGATGACGAAACAGCGCGTTGTCGTCAAAATTGATCTTCGCATCGAGCGCGAAGAGGCGCCCATCGGTGGTCGTGATGAACGGATTGATTTCCACCAGCGAACCGTCGGTGCCTTCGAAGACTTTGTAGAGGCCGGTCATGAACTGCACGGCCTGATTTACGAGCTGCGGCTTCAGGCCAAGCTGGAAAGCAATCTTGCGCGCCTGGAATGCTTCGAGCCCCATGCCGGGATTCACGTATTCCTTGAGAATTGCCTCAGGCCTCTCCGCTGCGACCTGTTCAATGTCCATGCCGCCCGCAGCCGATGCCATGAACACCGGCTTGCCTTCCCCGCGATCCACGAGAATCCCGATATAGAGTTCCTTCTCGATAGGCAGAGTTTCTTCGATCAGCAAGCGGCGTACAACGCGTCCTTCGGGGCCCGTCTGGTGCGTGATGAGCGTCATGCCCAGCATCCTGGCGGCGAGATCGCCGGCTTCCTCGACCGATTTGGCAATCTTTACACCACCGCCCTTGCCCCGGCCTCCCGCATGGATCTGCGCTTTGACGACAACCCCCGTCGCGCCCGCGGAGAAAAGATTCTTCGCGACCGCTTCCGCCTCTTCGCGCGTCTCCGCCATCTCGCCCCGGGGCACCGCGACGCCATACTTCTTCAGGATTGCTTTCGCCTGGTACTCATGAATTTTCATAAATGATTCCCGATCCTAAGGATCACCGTAAATGCGGGCAGGGTCCTTGCTTGCAGCTTTCAGTTGCGGGCAGCAAACGTCTGATTTTATAGAAGGGTCTGGGATAGGGCAAACGCAAGCGGTCACATTATGCTGTGACGAGATCCTGCCAGTGCCCGTTCTCCGCGACCTCTGCGGCCATTCTCAGCGATCTCTGCGGTTTAAGATTTTCTTGTGACAGCTGCGAATCGCGAATCGGTGTTCGACGATTGAACAGTGCTACCCTGTACCGGATGATTGTGGATGTCCTCCATCGGATCGCGAATCATTGTCAGTCGCTGTCGCGCGATGAGGCGCGGCGCGTCATGTCGGAAGTGCTCACGGGGCAATGCACCGATGCGCAGATCGCGGCATTTCTGGTCGCGCTGCACATGAAGGGGGAGACGGTCGAGGAAATTGTCGGCTTCGCCGAGGCCATTCGAGCCGCGGCAACTCCCCTGGTCGTCGCCGGCAATTCGATGATCGACGTCAGCGGCACGGAACGCGATGCCCTGGTCGATACCTGCGGCACGGGCGGCGATGCCAGTGGAACCTTCAACATTTCGACCGCAACGGCGTTGGTCACGGCCGGTGCGGGTGTGCGAGTGGCTAAGCATGGCAACCGCAGCGTGACTTCCAAGTGTGGCTCGGCGGACGTGATGGAAGCCCTGGGCGTGAACATCGCCTTGCCGTCGTCAAAAATCGCAGACTGCCTCAAAGAGGTCGGTATTGCGTTCCTCTTTGCGCCTGCCATGCACTCGGCGATGAAGTACGTCCAACCCGCTCGCCGGGAACTGCGCCTGCGCACCGTGTTCAACCTACTCGGTCCGCTTACCAATCCGGCGCACGCCTCGGCACAGGTGGTCGGAGTTTATTCCGATGATCTCGTAGAAAAACTGGCGGAGGCGCTCAGCATGCTGGGCCTGCGACGCGCTCTGGTTGTGCATGGATCCGATGGACTGGACGAGATCAGTATCAGCGGTACCACCAGAGTTGCCGAAGTACGCGATGCGCAAGTACGCACCTATGAAGTTACGCCTGAAGAGTTCGGCCTGGCGCGAGCGCCCATCGAGACAATTTCTGGCGGTGATGCCGGAGAGAACGCGAAGATCATCCGCGAGGTGCTGGCCGGAAAGAAATTCCCTTGCCGCGACATTGTGTTGCTCAACGCAGCCGCAACCCTGGTCGCCGCAGGACGAGCCAATCACCTTTCCGAAGCCATGCCCTTCGCTGCGAAATCCATCGACTCTGGAGCAGCTGCCGCCAAATTACAACGGCTCGTGGAATTCACTCAGCAGCATTCGAACACTATCTCTTAGGTCGAGAGGCTTGACCTCTGAGGCTCAACGTTCCGCATAGGAAAATCCCCACCCTAACCTCGCAAAGAACGCGAGGTTAGGATGGGG
>QIAH01000402.1 GCA_003225465.1 Acidobacteriota bacterium
CGGTTCGGCCACTTCGTCATGCTCCAGAATCCAGGTGGCGCCGTGCGGCACAAAGACTGCATTGATTCCGGCAGACAGCGCCGGATTGATGTCGGATTTTGGGCTATTTCCAATCATCCAGGTGGTGTCGTTCGAAAGTTCGTACTTGGCGATTATCGACCGGTAAACCGCTTCATCCTTCTCCGGAACAATCTCCACTGCTTCGAAGTACTCTTTGAGCCCCGAGCGTTCCACCTTGCCTGACTGCTCCGCAAACGCTCCCTTGGTCATCAGGATGAGATGGTGGCGGCTGGACAGGTAGTCGAGTGTCTCCGGAACGTCAGGAAGAAATTCCACGGGGTGATCGGCAATGGCGTGAGCAAAGCTTTGAATGGTGGCATGCAACTCGGGCGTAACCGGGTCGGCGGAGAGGCGCTCAAAGCAGCCGACCAGGGCGTGTGCAAAACTGTGCAGCCCGTAGCCATGAGTCACAATGTTTTCCCGCTCGACATCATTCAGAATTTCGCGCACCTGCTCCGCCGAGTATTCGTGATGATTCAGAAATGAGATAAAGCGCGCGATCGCCCGCTCGAAATAGATATTGTTCTCCCATAGCGTGTCATCGGCGTCGATGAGCAACGTCTGCGCCCCATTGGAAGCCATCCCCATGCTTACAATCATAACGTTTTGTTTTCGCAATACGCGAGCGGACCTGGTGGAAAAAAAAGCTGACCCGTTCCTCTGTTAAGATCAATGCATACTGCATGGGGACCCGATCTCATTTAGTCATCGCATTTTCCCTGTTCGTTCTTATCACCCTTATGTCGATCTCGACTTCCGCGCAGAAGAAGCGGGGATTATTAGTAGGCACGGCAGCCAAAGCGGCCGAACCCGCGAACGTGAAAGTGGTCCCGGACATAGCCAAGCGCGTCGCGCGTTTTCGCCCAGTGGAAATGCCACTCCCGAACGACTTGACCCCAAACGAGCGAAAAATGGTCGGCAAACTCGTCGACGCCTGCCAATACCTCGACAGCATTTATTGGCGCCAGATCGATCCCGACGCCCTCGCGCTGTACCAGTCCCTGGAAGACAGCAAACATCCGCGCGACGTACAGCTGCGCCGTTATCTCTGGATCAACGCTTCGCGGTTCGACCTGATCGATGAAAACAAGCCCTTCGTCGGCAAGGAGCCAATGTCTCCCGGCCGCGGTTTTTATCCGCCAGGCCTGACCCGCGAGAAGGTCGAAAAATATGTCGCGGATCATCCGGACACAAAAGCGGAAATCTACAGCCCGACCACCGTCGTGCGCTGGAGTGGCGATCAACTCGAAACGATCCCCTACCACATCGTGTATCGGCCCTATCTGGAGCCTGCTGCGAAAGCGCTGAAAGAGGCCGCCGACCTGAGCGCCGATCCTGCCTTTGCGAATTACCTGCGTTTGCGCGCCGATGCGCTGCTGACCGACGATTACTTCCAGAGCGATCTTGCCTGGCTCGACCTGAAGAATCCGAAGTTTGACCTCATCTTCGCGCCCTACGAGACCTACAACGACGACCTGCTCGGCGTGAAGGCCACCTACGGGGCGGCCGTCCTGATCCGCAATGAGAAAGAAAGCAGCAAGCTCGACATGTTCCGGCAGTACGTCCCCCAGATCCAGGACGCTTTGCCCCTGGCTCCCGAGGATCGTCCCTCCAAACAGGGCCTCGAGACCCCAATGGAGGTCATGGATGCGCCCTTTCGCTCGGCCGATCTGACCCATGGATACCAGTCCGTGGCCGACAACCTGCCCAACGATCCACGCGTTCATGAACAAAAAGGCAGCAAGAAACTCTTCTTTGAGAATTTCATGGATGCGCGTGTGAAGTACGTGATCGTGCCGGTCGCGCGCCAGATGTTGCGCCCCGATCAGGCGGCCAAGGTCACAGCCGACGGCTATTTGCTGTCCACCATCATGCATGAAATTGCCCACGGACTCGGCCCCGCCTTTGCGCGAACACCCGCCGGCAAAGTCGCCGTCCGCGAGTCCATTGGCCCAACCTACTCTGGTCTGGAAGAAGCGAAGGCGGATGTGACCGGCATGTTTGGGCTGAAATGGCTGGTGGATCACGGCGCCCTTCCAAAAGAAAGGATGGAAGAGTTCTACGCCTCCTACGTGGGCGGGATCTTCCGAACCGTGCGCTTCGGAGTGGCCGAAGCCCACGGACAGGCCGAGATGATGGAGTTCAATTATCTGAGTTCGCGAGGAGCCATTCGGCGCGATGCTTCCTGGCGCTACGCCATTGACTACGAGAAAATGCCGGATGCCATGGCCGACCTGGCCAAAGAATTACTTGAAATCGAAGCGACCGGTGACCGGCAAAGAGCAGAGAACTGGTTTCAGAAGTACGGCTCGATGCCTCCGGAGCTGAAGGCCATCTTGAAAACAAAAACCGCCGACATTCCCGTGGACGTGGACCCGATATTTTCGTTCAAGCGCGTCGTGAAGTAGAGCTGCTCGAGACTACGGGCGCCCCATCCTAACCTCGCGCTCTTTGCGAGGTCAGGATGGGGATTTTCCTATCTAGCCGACAAACTCCACATTCGCAGCGTGGGGAATGATGCCCGCCTTGTGCCCCATATCGAGCAAGCGCCGCACAGCCTCGCGTCCATCCGGGCCATAATCCAACGTGCGCTCGTTGACGTACATACCCACGAACTTGTCCGCCAGTTGCGAATCGAGATCGCGCGCAAACTGCATCGCATAGGCAAGCGCTTCTTCACGGTGATCGAGCGCGTACTGGATGCTGTTGTGCAATGCCGTGCTCACGTTCTGCATCAACTCAGGCCCGAGTGCGCGCCGAATCGCATTTCCACCCAGAGGCAGCGGCAGTCCAGTCACCTTCTGCCACCACTTTCCAAGGTCGACAATCCGGTATAACCCTGCCTTGGAATACGAGAGCTGGCCTTCATGAATGATCAGCCCGGCCTCGTACTTGCCTTCGAGCACCTGCGGAATGATCTGATCGAAGGGCACGACTTCCACTTCAATCCCGGGCGCGAAAAGCTTCAGGGCGAGATACGCAGTTGTCAGCTTGCCGGGAACAGCGATGCGCTTCTTCTTCACATCCGCAGCCGAGAACGCGCGCGGGGCAACGATCATCGGACCATAGCCCTCGCCGACGCTGCCCCCGCTCGGCAGCAAAGCATAGTGATCCTGAATATAAGGATAAGCGTGGAACGAGATAGCAGTTACGTCGTACACGCCTTCCTGAGCTTTGCGATTAAGCGTCTCGATGTCGCAGAGCGTGTGCGTGAAACGCAGGCCCGGTACACGCACTTTATGCGTCGCCAGCCCGTAAAACATGAACGCGTCATCCGAGTCGGGGCTGTGCGCCACCGTGATTTCGCGGGCCGCGGTTTCGCCGGAAGCCGGCCCAGTCAATTTCTCGGAGGTGCCGGTCGGCGTCATGCCTGCACCCGGGGAGCCCGGCGAAGCCGAACCGCAACCGCAGCGGCAATCAGAATCTTGATCACCTCCGCGAACAAGAACCAGTACAGGCCGAACTGCACGGCTCGTTTCATCGATCCGGTCAGGATCGCGAGCCAAGCCAAGCCGCTCATGAAGAGCAATAGTTCAGCCAGCAATCCCGCAACCGCTGCCCGGGCGAACGTCTTGCGGCCACGCTCCATTAAAAATCCGGCCAGTCCGGCGACGAACGGATAAGCCATCAGGAAACCGCCCGTGGGACCGAGCAACTGCGCGATGCCTCCCGGGCCCGTGGGATTGAACACTGGCAGCCCCATGGCGCCCTCAGCCAAATACAAGGCCAGCGCGGCAAATCCGCGACGGCTTCCCAGCAGCAATCCGACAATCAGCACGCCACAATTCTGCAGCGTGAGAGGAACTGGTGTGAACGGAAGTGGAACGGTGACATGCGCGCAGAGCGCCACAAACAGGCTTGCCCCTACAACCAGGGCAACTTGCTTGGCCCACTCGGCGGCCCTTTCTTGCGGGAGATGGAAGGCTTGCGTTGCCAGCTTCGCCATAATTGCCTCACTTCTGACTGCGTAACCATTAAACCGAATCCGTGCTCTTGTGCTCGACCGCGTCCGGATCATCGTGCGTGCCGGTTTTCGACGCGTTCAGGTGGCGCCGCACTCGCAGATAGAGCGCAATTGCCACACACACCACCACCAGGGCACTGCATCCCAGGATGATGAACCACCAGGTCATCCGCACGATGCCCTAGGATATCAAAACGAAGTTCCGAGCGCCGTGACCATCTTCGGGTTTACCAACTACTTTCCCGCTATGGCACGCTCGACTTCATCCGCTGTGTGCGGTAATGCTCCTCCCAGATTGATCAGCTTGCCGTTTGCATCGACATACAGAGTGTCTTCGACGCGTGCGCCCAGCTTCTCCTCAGGAATATAGATTCCCGTAGTCGCCCGGATCATGCACCGCCAGACCCACGTAGTGCCCGAGGCCATGAATGAAGTATTTGCCCAGAGGCTCCCCATGCAGGTCCTTGCCATGGGAGTTGATGTAGTCGTAAGCGACCTGGTAGAGCGAATTGGATTGATCTTTACGCAGCATCGATTTCCCGGACTCGAAAGCGGCAATCGCTGCCTGCTGTGCGCCCAGCACGATGTCATAAACCTCGCGCTGCCGAGCCGTGAATTTTCCGTTGGCCGGAAGCGTGCGCGTGATGTCGGAGGCGTACATCGAATATTCCCCGGCTGCATCGATGACCACAACATCTCCCGCCTGGATGGTCGCAGAGTCCTCGGAATAGTGCAGCACGGTGGAATTGAATCCCGAGCCCACAATCGGAGAGTAAGAAGGCCGCTCGCAGCCGCGTTTCCCCCACTCATATTGCAAAAGCGCGGAGATCTCGCGCTCACTGATGCCTGGCTTCATCGCGCGCATAGCCGCCAATTGCGCCGCCAGGCTCGCATTCGTCGCCTTGCGGATGAGTTCGATTTCACCCGCATCTTTCGTCGTCCGCAAGGAAGAGAGCAGTGGCTTCACATCCTGATAGGTCGCAAAAGGAATGGAAGCATTCGCCCGCTTCAGCCAGTCGAGGCTACTGCTGGAGGGCGAATCATGCCCATACTCAGGCAGGTCGGTGTACACCGTCGGCCGCTCCGGCAGCAGCCGGTTGATTTCGTCCCGCAACTTGTCCAGAACTTCTACGCGGTCGAAGCCGGTGACTCTCGAGGCCTGCGGGTCACTGGCATTCAATTTCGGACCAGTCCACTTTTCTTCCACCTTATTATTGGCGGCCAAAAAAAGAATTTCGGTATAGGGGCGGGCCGGCTTGTCGCCCGAAGCCTCGGTGGCCGGCACGATTAACAAAACTGCTCCGGGCTCGACCCAGCCTGACAGGTAGAAGAAATTGTCGTCCTGCCGAAACCCGTAGACCGCGTTCGGACCCTCAGCTTCCATAGGCGCGAACAGCAGCACCGCCGATCCGGCTGTCTTCTTCGACAATGCCTCGCGGCGCGCGCGATAGTTGGCGTTCGGCTGCCGCTCCATTGTCCAAGCGCTCAGAACAGTTAAAAACACGAACAGCACGATCCAGCACTTCTTCATCGTGACCTCATTTCGGCGCGCAGCGATGGCGCGTCGCTCGAGAAGATCCAGAATGTCGGCAAATCTCAAACCCCGACGGGGAATGGCTTGGTATGCGTCTCCGCGCTAAGGGACAGGCCGGTGAAGCGTCCTTGCAGCAGCGACATCAATCCGGTGTACCAGTAGCCCATGACGAAAAGCAGCAGGAAAGGTACCGTAATGTAGTTCTCGTTGTCGAGTGCGTAGTAAACCGTCAGGGCGAAGTACGACCCGATCAGCAGTTCTGCCCATGGAATCCAACCCAGCCGCCGCCGATACTTCGACTTCGCTCCCACCTTGTGTTTCTTCGTCTCGACCCCGTATTTCGGCGTCCGTGCGAACGGGCTCTGCTGCCCGATCAGCGCCTCCAGCACGGCCTTCGTGTTGGTAATCGTGAGCCCGATCCCCAGTGCCATCAGGAACGGCAAATAGAGCAAAGCCCGCGGCCAGGTCTTCGGAAACAGCTCGCGCTGCGAAACCAGGTAAAAGCTCGAGATGGAGAACGTCGACGCCATGAAAAGCGGCAGGTCGATGTACAGCATCTGAAACCAACCCTGGTAGAAGCGGATGATCATCGCCGGCAGCAGCAGCACTGACAATACGACCATC
>QIAH01000403.1 GCA_003225465.1 Acidobacteriota bacterium
ATGTCCGAGCGAGACAGATATGGAGGACGGACGTCTCGCCCGTCCAGGCGGGCGGGGATGCCCGCCTCTCCCGATTTCTACTGCAGCACCACCTGATCGCCTTCCTTCAGCCCGCTCAGCAATTCCGTTTTGGCGCCGTTGGAGATTCCGATATTTACCGCCACTTTACTCTTGCCTTCCTTGCCCTTCGGATCGGGCACCTCGACGGACGCCTTCTTATCTTTATCGTACAGAATCGAGCCTTCCGGAATCTGCAGGACGTTCTTGTGCTCTTCCAGGATGATTTCAGCATTGGCGGTCATCGCTGCTTTCAGTTCGCCTCCCGGATTGTTGATCGAAACGCGAACCTCAAAAGTTGTGACGTTGTCCTTTTCCACACCCATCGGCGAGATCTTCGTCACTTTGCCATTGAACGTCTTATCCTTGAATGACTCCACCTTGATACGCGCAGGCTGTCCCAAGTACACCTTGCCGATATCGCTCTCATCCACCTTGCCTTTGACGTAAACCTCACTGATATCGCCCAGGGTCATGATGAGCGTGGCCGACGATCCCAACACCAGAATCGAGCTGACCGCATCGCCCACTTCGACATCGCGCGACAGAACGACGCCATCGATGGGCGACTCGACCGTGGTGTAGCTGTACTGTTCTTCCAGTTGCTTTAAGTTCGCCCGGTCTTGCGCGACCTGGGCCTGCGCCTGGCCGATCTTCGCGTGCAGAACCTGCAGTTGAGCCTTGGCCACGTTTTGCTTGTTCACGGCCAACTCGTAAGCTCTTTGCGCGTCGTCGAGTGCGGACACCGACACCACACCTTCCTTCGCCATTCCCTGGGCGCGTTCGTAGCCTCGCTTGAGCGTCGGCACATCCGGGCCTTCAGCATCGACTTTGGCGCGCTCCATGTCGGCCTCGGTTGCGCGCAAGCTGGCTTCGGCAGCTTCCTCCTGTGCCTTGGCTTGCGCGACATGGGCCTCGATCTCTTCTTTGTCGAGCTCGGCCAGCACTTGACCTCGCTTCACGCGATCGCCCGCGTCGACAAGCAGCTTTTTCACGATTCCACTGGCCTTCGATTTGATCTCGACCTTGGTGATGGGCTCGACCTTCCCGGTCGCCACCACGCTCTTGGCCAGATCGCCGCGTTCCACCTTCGCCAGCTTGGAAGGATCAATCTTGGTGCCGCCGCGCGCTGCCGCGATCAGGCCTCCCACCGCGACCAGAACAACGGCAACGCCGATGCCCACGTATAGGATCCGCCGGTTACGCTTCTTCTTGCCGTTACCATTGCCGTTCACGTCTGCCTCCGCTATGAAAGGGGAAATCGCCCTGCACTCCATCTTACGAACTTGTTGTGAGTTTTGTTCCCAATGACTTCCAAATTCAGATATTTCGACTCGACTCGTTCCCTGAATGGACCTGTCTACAAAACACCTTCGAATCGTTAGACATGCAGACCCAAAGAAAAGAAAGCAGAGAAGTTGCCCGTTTCCGGTGAGGGGCCGGTTTCAGAAACCCCAAGTTCATTCCTAAGTTGCGTTTGCAGCGTAAGTTCGGCTTGCTGGTAGCCGGCAGCTAGTAGCTTAGTAGCGTACCGTTAGTGCATCGCGCAAGGCTCGTAGCTAGTTCAAAATGTTAGAATTAGACTTCCATGATTGCATTTGTGTTGCTCCGGGTGTTTTTGATCTTGCTCCTGGTGGCAGCCAACGCCTTCTTTGCCGCCGCCGAATTTGCCCTGGTGAGCGTGCGTGATACGCGCATTCAGCAACTCATCGAGGCACGGCGCATCGGCGCCCGCACCGTCCTGCGTCTCCATCAACACCTCGACGAGGTGGTGAACGGTGTCCAGCTCGGCATCACGCTCACCAGCTTAACTCTCGGCTGGATTGGCGAGCCTACCCTTGCCCGCATCATCGAGCCGCTTTTAGGCCGCGTGCCGCATGCGGCCATCTACGCACACAGCATCGGCATCGTTCTGACCTTCACCCTGATCACTTACCTGCACGTGATCCTGGGAGAACTGGTCCCGAAGACCTTGGCTCTGCAGCAGGCGGAACGGGTCGCCCTCGCCGTGGCTGCGCCGATGGACGTCTTCCTGACCATCACCAAACCGTTTCTCTATTTCATGCGGAAGTCGGGTGGCTTCGTGCTGCGCCTGTTCGGATCGCGCGAAATGCGCCGTGGAGCGATCCACTCGCCCGACGAGCTCAAGCTGATCGTCACCGCCAGCCGGCAGTTTGGCCAGATTCCCGAGTTTCAGGAGGAAATGATCCACAATGCCCTGGAACTCGACAGCATCACCGTCCGCCAGGTCATGGTGCCGCGTCCGGACATCTTCTCTCTGCCGGCCGATCTGACGCTGGACGAATCGCTCGCCCGCGTCGTCGAGGAGCAACATTCGCGCGTGCCGGTCTACGATCCTCAACGCGGTCGCGAACACATCATCGGCGTGCTTTACTCCAAGGACCTCATGCGCTGGATGCGCCTGCGCATGACCCTGAGCCCCAACCAGGCAGTCTCGTCGCGCATCGCGAAGATGCAGGTCAGCCAGGTGATGCGCAACGTGCTGGTTGTTCCCGAAACCATGGTCCTGACCGATCTGCTGGCCGAATTCAAAACCCGCAAGCGTCACCTGGCGGTCGTGGTTGACGAGTTCGGATCGACGGCCGGGGTCGTCACCGTGGAAGATGTGCTGGAGCAGTTGGTGGGTGAAATTGAGGACGAATTCGATATCCCGCCCGCCGAGCAACCTGCCCTCGATGAAGACACCGCCTTGCTCCTCGAAGGTTCGGTCAACATCCGGGACCTCGAATCGCAATACCAGTTGGTGCTTCCGAACGATGCAGGTTTCGAGACGCTGGCCGGCTTCGTGCTCGCGCGCCTGCAGAAGATTCCGAAGGTAGGCGACTCGTTCGAGTTCGAGGGCCGCCGCTACACGGTGGAAGAGATGGAAGGCCACCGTATCGCCAAGGTCAAGATCGAGACTCTGCAATCGGCGCAGCTGCAACAGGCGGGTGATTAAGCAGGCTCTGGGTTCTAGCCATCAGGCTCTAGCAATCAGGCTCTAGCGATCAGGCTCTGGCCATCAGGCTCTAGCAATCAGGTTCTAGCGATCGGGCTCTAGCCATCAGGCTCTAGCCATCAGGTTCTCGCGATCAGCTCCACCATATCTCCCTCGGCGCCCTCTGCGGCCGTCCTCTGCGAACTCTGCGTTAACGCTTTTCTCCGGATTCCGCTATGGCGGAAAACCTGTAAACTGATCCGCACCCGCTGAGAACTGAGAACTGAGAACTGAGAACTGTCCCCTGTGGCCCGCTACTTCCTAACCCGCATCCTCTACACGCTGCCAGTGATCTGGCTGGTAGTGTCGCTCGTATTTCTTCTGATCCATCTCGTCCCTGGCGATCCCATCCAACAGATGCTGGGAGAAGGCGCTCCGGCGGCGGACCTGCAGGCTGCACGGCATGCCTACGGACTCGATCTCCCACTCGGCCAGCAGTATCTGAATTATTGGAAGGGCGTGCTGCAGGGCAATCTCGGGGTCTCGCTGCGCTACAACCAGAGCGTCAGCAAACTCCTGCGCCAGCGCTATCCCTACACCCTGCAACTCACGCTAGCCGCGCTGCTGGTTGCGATTGTGCTCTCCGTACCGGCCGGCGTTCACTCGGCCCGGCGCCGCAATGATTGGGACGACCGCGTCATCAGCGTGGTCAGCCTGTGGGGTCTCTCGTTCCCAAATTTCGCCCTCGGTCCCATTCTGATTTTGTTGTTTTCGATCAAATTCGGATGGCTGCCCGTCTCGGGTTCTGGCACGTTCGCGAACCTGGTGCTGCCCGCGATCACCATGGGCAGCGCGCTGGCTGCCATCCTTACCCGCATGGTGCGCACCTCCATGCTCGAAGAGCTTTCCCACGACTATATCCGCACCGCGCGCGCCAAGGGTGTGTCGGAAACGCGGGTGGTCTACCATCACGCGCTGCGCAATGCCATGATCCCCGTGATCACTGTATTGGGACTGCAATTTGGAGCGTTATTGGCCGGCGCCATCGTGACCGAGAAGATTTTTTCCTGGCCGGGCGTCGGACGGCTCACCGTCGATGCAATTTCCAATCGCGATTACTACGTAGTGCAGGGCTGCATACTAGCGATTGGATTAACGTACGTTGCCGTCAATTTTCTGACGGACCTGGTGTATTCAGCGTTGAATCCGAGGATCCGGCAGTGATCGCCACCCACATCGATGATGGCAGTCTTGAGGCAATGCGCTTTTCTTTGCGCCCTTTGCGGACTTG
>QIAH01000347.1 GCA_003225465.1 Acidobacteriota bacterium
CGTTGCCCTCCTCCAGGAAAATCTTGCGCGCGCGCTCACCAGCCGCCAGCGCCTGGTCGCAACGTCCAAGAAGCAATAGCGGCTGGATGGAGCCACTGAGGGTGCGGGCCAGTTCTGCCTGGTCATCGACCGCTTCGAATAGCGCCGCGGCTTGTTCATGCAGTTCGATGGCTGTAGCATGATGGTCCAGAGCGTACTGAGCATTTGCTTTAGCGCGCAGGCTCCTGGCCAGCGAAGTACGGTCACCGAGCACTTCCGCGACCTCAATCGCGATGTCTGCCGAGCGCTCTGCCCGGTGGGTGTCGACCCGAACCTCCTGCCAGACTCGCTCTGTAAGGAGGCGTACAATTTGGGCCCACTCAGCTTGCGGATGCTGCGCGACCAACTGCTTCCTGCTTCGCGCATCTTTAAGCGCGAGCAGGCGGCCGATCAGTGCGTCCACTTCGGTTTGTTGAGCGGGTTGCACGCCCATCAGAACCCTTTCATCTCCAGGTGCTTGCGCAAGCGAGCCAGACAGCGGCCGCGAATGAATCCGATCGAGCCCGTGGCCAGCCCCAGTTCACTGGCAATTTCTGCGTAGGGCCGGACGGGGCTCTCAAAAAAAAGCATGTGAATCATGCGCCCACAGCGTGCCGGCATCTGGGTAATGGCATCACGCAGGGCCTGTTCGTCCTCAAGTTGGACGAGCATCTCTTCGGGAAGCGCCGCTGTGTCTTGGGCGTTTTCCGCGTCTTCGGGATCAAGCTCTGTGAGGCAGCTGGCAGCACGCTGGTAGCGCAGGCATTGGTGGTAGCAGGTTTTCATTAACCATTTCGGCAATGCCCGGTGCTCGCGCAGTTGCGACAGGTTCGAGAGCAGATTCACGCACACTGCCTGAAAAATGTCTCGCGCATCCTGGTGCATACCGAGCCGAACCGGGACCGAATAGATGAGGTTCTTGTACTTGTCAATCAGCGCAGACCAGGCTTCGGGGTCGCCGTCCAAACAGCCTTTGATCAGCTGCTCATCCGTCCGTGCCGGAGCCCGTTCCAGCTTTCGTCGTGCCGCCGTTCCCGTCATCGCGCCGCCGCGCTCTCGATTGGGGTGCGAATGTAGAGCTCATCGGCGTTCCACAGCGTGTAGGGATCCAAAACAGCGGGATGGAAATTACCCACGCGAGGGTTCGCAACCGCAAGAATATTGGGTGTCGCCAGAAAGATGAAAGGAAGATGCTCGGCAATCAGCTGCTGCACGCGATCGTAGAGCTGCTTTCGCTTTCCGTAGTCGAGAGTGATCATCTGCTGCTGCATGAGCTGATCGATTTCGCGTTCCCATGGGCTGGCGGGCTCCGTTTCGTGCAGATGCCACAGGTGCGATGTGCCGCTCGTGGTCCAGACATTCATTTCCGGATTAGGGTCGGCGTCGCCGCCGCCCAGGGCCATAATCGCGGCCTCGTAGTCGAAGCTCTGGAAGACGCGATCGATGACTGCGCGGAATTCCAGGGGGACCACGTGCACCTGCATGCCGAGATGAGAGAGGTCGTCCTGTATCAGCGTGGCCATCTTCATGCGCTGCGTGTTGGAAGAACTGGTGATAATCGAGAACTCGACCGGCTTCCCTGACGAATCCAACAATTGCCCGGCCTGATTCCACGAAAAACTTGCGGACTTCAGCAGCTGGCGCGCTGCATCAACAGAACGCTGCGGATGAGGAATGGCGGTGTTGACCCACTGCTTGTTGCCAGGTCCCACGTTCCCCCACAAAGGGGCGCCGCGGGTTCCGTAGACCAGGCGGACAATCGAATCGCGGTCGATGGCCGCGGAAACGGCCTGCCTGAATTTCAATTCGCGAAACCATTGCTGCTTCTGCGCGACCGCATCCAGCTTCTTCGACCTAAGGTCGTTCTGGTTGAAAACCAGGAAGTTGTACTCGAGGCTGGGCCCCATGTCGGCCAGCTGCGCGCGCATACGATCACGCTCGCGCGCCAGCAGATTGTAGTTGTCCGAACTCAACCGGCTGATCATGCTGCTCTCGCCCGCTTCGAAGCGCATGACCTGCGCGTCTTCGCTGCCCACAAAAAGGAAGGTGAGCTCGTCCAGGTAGGGCAGCCGCTCGTTCTGGCTGTCTACTTTCCAATAATAAGGATTGCGCTCCAAGACCACGCGCTGCCCGGGCACGTATTGCTTCAAACGAAAAGGCCCCAGCCCGGCGATCTCGCTCGCCGCTGTGTTCAATGACCATGCCTGCACGAACTTCCCTTCTCGATAAGATTTTTCGAGGAGATGCTTCGGCAACATCGCCAGGCCGTCGAATAATCTTTCGGCAGCGGCGTAGGGCCGCGGCAAGATGAAGCGAACTGTGTACTGATCCACTTTTGTGACGGTGAGCGGTTTTCCGTCGATGATCAGCAGGTCGCGCTGCGGCGAATCCACGTTTTCGTCCATGTACACGGCGAACGAAAAGACCACGTCGTCGGCATCGAAAGGATGGCCGTCCGAAAATCGGATGCCCTTCCGCAATTGCAGGGTAAACATCCTGCCGTCCGGGGATGTTTTCCACGACTTCGCCAGCGCAGGCTCAGTCTGTTGAGACGCGCGGTTGATGTCGATCAAGTCCGCCATCATGCGCCCGATCACTTCACGCGAAACCGTATCTGTTGCGATCACTGGGTTGAGAGTCTTGGGCTCGGCGCGGCCACCAATGGTCAGATTTCCGCCGTAGTGTCCGGAAACCTGTCCCGCGCGCTCCAGTTCTTCTCCCGGATTTGGTTTTTCCGGAGACGGTCCTGCAGCCATGCAAACACCGGCAAGCAGGCACACCAGTAGGGTTAGGCGAGCGATTGCTTTCATGATCTCCCCATCCCCACAGAACTGAATTTCTAGGTTGAACGAAATTCTAACCGGGAATGCAGAGTGTCCGCGAGAATGCTGTAGATTACGGAAGTAACGACCATCGCTGCCGCCGGTGCGAGCAACCAGGCATAGGACACCAGCACACTGTATTGTTGCAGCGTGCTGAGCATGTTGCCCCAACTCGCGACCGGCTCATTCACGCCCAGCCCAAAGAACGACAGAGTCACTTCGGCTGCAATGTAGCGCGGTACGAGGAGCGCCGCCTGGGTCAGCAGCAGGCCGAGTACTTCGGGAAGGATGTGCCGCCACATCAGGTAGACGTCGGAGCCGCCAAAACTCCGTGCTGCCAGAACATAGTTCCGCGATCGCGCACTCAGAACAATTCCTCGCACCAACCGGGCAGGACGCGCCCACCCAATCAGCCCAATGACACAGGTCAGCAAGAGGAAGGTCCGGGCAGGGCTCAAATGGAGCGGCAGAAATGCGCGCACTCCAAGCAGGAAGTAGAGCCAGGGCAGGGAAAGAAACAGCTCGGTCGCGCCCATCAACGACTCGTCCGTCAACCGGCCGTAGTAGCCTGCGACGATGCCAAAAATTGATCCTGCCAGGAGTGCGAGAAGAGTTGCCGCGATCCCCGCTGCCACTGAGATCTGGCCGCCTGAGAGAACTCGGGAAAACTCATCCCGGCCAAACCCATCGGTGCCGAGAAGCGCAATTCTCGCCGGCTCGTCGACGCCGAACAAATGCCACTTCGCCTCGAAAATTCCCAACAATTTGTAGGCTGGCCCACCTGTCAAAAAATGGACTGGAAAGGACTGACGCTTATTTTCGAAATATCCGTCTGGTCCGGCACTCCAGCGATAGACGAACGGCCGTAGATGCCAACTGGAAGCGTCCACGAAATGAAGCCGCGTAGGCGGCGCGTAGGGCAGGTCACGATCCTGCGCGCCTGGATCACACGGGGCCACGAAGCCTGCCAGCAGCAACGTAAGGTGCAGCCCAACCAGCGCGACAATCAAGCTGGCGGTCTTAGCGCGCATCGAGGGCTCCTGTTCGAATGCGCGGATCACAGGCGAGCAGCATGATGTCGGCGACCAGATTTCCTCCCACCATGAAAAGGGCCGACAACATGATTCCGCCGATCACCAGGTAAAAGTCCCGGGAAAGCGTGGCATCTAGGATGAGAGGCCCCAGGCCCGGCCAGCCACATATGACCTCGACCAGTAACGATCCACTCAGCAATCCCGCCAGGGAAAAGCCCAAAAGCGAGATCGCGGGACTGGCTGCCACCGGCAACACGTGTCGGAAGAGCAAGCGCATGCGGCCGATCCCGAGACCGCGCGCCGCTTGCACAAATGGCGTGTCCAAGACTTCCAAGACGCTGGCGCGTAGATGCCGCACAATGATGGCACTCTCGCCCAACGTAAGAATGATGGTGGGCAGCAGCATGCGGCTGGCGATCTCCTGCAGTCGCGCCCACTGCGAGAGCCCTTCGTCATCCATCGACGTCATGCCGCCGACCGGCAATACTCGCCAGCGCACTACAATCGCGAGCAAGGCCACCGCGATCACGACTTCTGGAATGGAAACCAGCAAGGAACTCGCGACGCGGACGCTCTTGTCCAGCATGCGGCCGCTCCGCGCCGCCGCCCACACGCCTAATGGAATCGAGACCAACCAGGTCAGAAGCATCCCTGTTGTGGCCAGCAGTAGGGTGTTCTTGGCTCTGCTCCACAATAGCGGCGCTACCGGAGCGTTATAGGCAATCGAGTATCCGAAATCCGCATGCAGCGCTGATCTTAGCCAGCGTCCGTAGCGCACAACCAGAGACTGGTCCAATCCGTAGCGTGAGCGCAGCGAGGAGATTGTTTCCGGGGAAATTTGCGGATTGAGCCGCATCTCATCAAAAAAGCTGCCGGGCGCCATCTCCGTGAACAGGAAGCAGAGAATCGAGACTCCGACCAGCAGAAATGCGGCACGAATCAATCTGCGGCCAAGATAGCTCATGCGGAAGCTCCGGACGCTAAATCAAACTTGGACTCCGCCGCTCTCGCCGAGGCCAAGAGCCTTTGCGTTTGCGCATGCTTTGGATCGGCAATGACCTGCTGCGTCGCTCCCATCTCCACAATTCGGCCATCCGACATGACCGAGAGCACATCTGCCATGCGTGCCACCAGCGTCAGATCATGCGAGATCAGGAGGTAGGCCATGGAGTGGGCGGACTGCAGATCGAGCAGCAGGTTGGCAATCTGCGCCTGGGTGGACAAATCCAGGCTCGACAGCGCCTCATCGAGAACCAGCATTTTCGGTCGCGTGCTTAGCGCTCGAGCAATCGCGAGTCTTTGTTGCTGACCGCCGCTGAATTCCAGGACCGGCCGCTTCAGCCATTCGGCAGGCAGCCCAACTTCCCTCATTACTGCCGTCGCGATGTCTCGACGCTCCGAGCGGCTCGCGCCCTGGATTTGCAGAGGTTCTTCAATGACCTCGGCCGCCGAAAACCGGGGATTCATCGAGGTTTCAGCATCCTGGAAAATCATCTGGATGTTCGACCGGATGGGAAGCAGATCGCGTGAGTTGAGCCTTGCGATATCCGTTCCATCGAGCCAGATTTCTCCCGAGTCCGGCCGCTCCAGGCGAGCTACACATCGAGCCACGGTGGACTTGCCCGCACCCGAAGCTCCGACCAATGCCAGCGTCTGTCCGGCGTGAATCTCAAAATCGACGTCGCACACCGCTGTCACTGCCACGCTTTTCCCCCACTCTCTGCCGCGAACGTAGTGCTTCGACAGCTTCTGCACGTGTAGCAGTGGATGGCCTTGCCGTTCGGAGCCTGGGAAGTTACTCGCCATACTTGAAGCAGTTCACGAATCGGCTGGGTTCGGGTGCGACGTCCTCCGGACACCGGAGCGCGCACACCTCCATCCGTTCCGCACAGCGGGGTTCAAAGCTACATCCGATCGAAACCGCTGTTGGATCGGGCGATTCTCCCTCGATCCTCGGAAAGTGCTCTCTTGTGCTCGGTCCTGCAACCATGGAGGATCGCACGAGTGCCACCAAGGCCCGAGTATAAGGATGAAGAGGCCGCGCAAACACTTCTGCGGAGTTCCCTAGCTCTACAATGCGTCCCGCATACATCAAGGCAACGCGGTCGGCGAATGTCGCGCAAAGAGTGGGGTCATGAGTGATGATTGCGATCGCGGTGCCGTGTCGTTCGCGTAATTTCGATAGGAGGCCAACAATTTCGGAGCGCAGGAGACCATCCAATTTGCTGGTTGGCTCGTCTGCGATCAGAAGCGCGGGCCGGCACGCGACCGACTGTGCAATCACAACTCGCTGACGTTGCCCACCGCTGAGTTGATGAGGATATGCGTCATAAATAGTGGTGGGCTGCTCAAACCCAACCTCACGCAGCAACTCGCAGACACGCTCCCTGCGCTCCGTCGATGTCGACGGCACATGTGCTCGCAGAACTTCTCCAACCTGGTTTCCCACGCACATGACGGGATTAAGCGAGAGCGCTGGCTGCTGCGAAACCCATGAAATCTCCCGTCCGCGAATTGTCCTCAGTTCCGATTCTGGAAAGCGAAGCAGGTCGCGCCCGTGCCAGAGAACTTCTCCAGCTACGATCCTGGCGTGCGCGGGCAGCAATCCCAGGATGGCGTGTGCCAGCGTACTTTTTCCGCACCCTGATTCACCCAGAATTCCAAGAATTTCGCTGCGTCGAATTTCCAGGCGGATGCCGTTCAGGGCACGCACGTCATCTCCCTTAGACGGACAATACGTAACGCTCAACCCGCGAATTTGGAGAAAGCTATCCCCTGAGATCTGCAATGCCGATTCATCCCCAATGGCTAAATCTTACGCAACTCTTCGCGCGGAGCAATTATCGAGAGAGGGACAAAGGTCCATGGACTTTAGGTTCACAGTGGCTTGATATCGCTGCGGGCGGAGCCAAACAGCCTCCGAACTCTGCACTCGGGTCGACGCGACCTACGGCGGTAACGCTGGAGCGAAGGTCGCCATTCACGATGCTACTGACTGAGATCGCTGGTGTGGGTTAAGGTCGCGTAAATTTCCTGCATGAAGTCACGCTCAGAAGGAACAGTTCCAGGAGCGAACCATGACCTCAGCACACGCGGTTTTTCCTGCCGTCCGCCACAACCGCGTAGGTAATCGACTCGCTCGACCACGGTTAGCGACTGAATTTCGGAGAATATTTTGACGGTTGTGTTGCGCGACTCAACACTGAATCAACTGTAGTAGCTCCATGTTCAAAAGTCGCCCACGTTCACGGCGGTTCGAGGGAGCCATCCCGCGGTTTTTCGCGCAAGAGCGGGCGCCAAGCATCCACTCACTGGCGAACGGATCGCACGAGGCGGCGAAGTCTGGCATCCAACCCAATACGGCCAAGCATGTCCGTGAACTTGGTGAGGGCAAATCCGAGTCCGGCAACAAAGGACACGATCGCCACATTGCGCAAAGTCTTCCGAAAGATATAGACGTCGGCGCGATCGAGACGACGGGTAGAGAAGAATTCTTTATGTTGTCCCCCGCCACTGGAAAAATCGAAAAGCCGAAATCTCCGCTCAGCGAAAATCTCTTGCAACGCATATTGTTGCAAGAGAACGCCGGGCGAGTACGTGGCAAAGGCGGGATCGTAACCAGATGTTTCATGAAAGAGCGTTTGAGGAGTTGCCAGGCAATACAGGTACGCGACCGGTTTTTCTTTCACTATTAAGAGATATCCGCGGACATTCCCATTCGATGCCAACTCCATCATTTCTTTGAAGAACAATGGGTCATCGGGAATGCCGTTCCGCAAAACTTTTTCCTGGAATGAACCGAGTTCCACTTTTCTGGCCAGGTCGTAGAACTCTTTCATCTCCTCAGCCGACCTACACTGTCGATAGGTGATCTCACCGGCGCAAGCTTTACTGAGTTTCTTAGCCTTAGTCTTGTATACCCATCTGCTCTTGCTGGAGAACCGATTCCAGTACGTCTCGTAGCTGTCCTCGATGTCGACCACAAAGTTTGTGAACCTGCGTGTGTAGCCGAATACATGATCTCCAAAACTTAACCGGGCAAGATGATTTTCTACCGGACAGGCCGGATAGAGAACAACATCGACGCCTGCCGGCAAAGTGTCGAAGTCATGAACGAGAGGAGGCCGGTCTGCAGCACCATACTGGCAAGAGATGGCTTTAAAATCCACCGGGAACCGGTTCAGACCACCACTCTCAAAGCGCAACCGGATCGAGTTTCTTCGACCAGAACGCAACAAGGCGGCAGGGGATGGCGCAACGATGTGAGGCGTCGCAGGCGGTGTAGCACTTGCGCTGGAAAATGTAACTGGCGCACTTGGGGGAGGGGCATTCTGTCTTCGGGCCCGCACTGCCAACTCCTAAGATAAGCCCTCTTTGCTAGTGCAAGACGGGCCGAGCGATAGTACTGCAACGTGCGTCTTCGGGTACTTGCTAAGGTTATGTAGTATTTGGATATGACCACCCGATGCTTCGTCCGGGAGGGGAAAGGATCGTCGGGAGTTCCGAGACATCGGCACTTCCAACATCTGGAGCTTCGCCCACGCAAACGAACGGGCAAATGCGCTCTGAAAGATTGGACCAAAAGATAGCCTTGATGCAACGACAAAACGCAGACTCGTTCGAGAAGGAATCTGCTGATTCGTGCTTGCCTGGCCAGAAGGTGCTAACTAAAGATGTAGCACATATTCGCCGGCAATGCTGTCAATCTGCATGGGTATCTGACTGGCTTGGGTTCGCAGGTGCGCCTAAATGGTGGAAAACATTGCACTTGCGCGACCTCGTTTTGATGAGGTCAGCCGTAAATTTGAGCCCTACTAGAAATGCGGCAACTAACACAACCGTGAACAAAAACATTGCTGCCAGCCCTCATCACGGTACTTTTATCCTGAGTTTGACGTAACCAGAGCGGGGGGCAATCGGGCACTCACCTGAGATTCGACTGATGCGGGGGCCGCACGAAAACCCGCAAGATCAATGTGATTTCAAGCAGCCCATGCTCGGTAGCGCCCTTAAGTAGCCGCGAAAAGATACCCGCTGCGCGATGCCATGAGCAGGCGGCGAACTTCCGACGTTGTGGTGGAATCTGCAAGCACATAATCATGACTCATATCCGTTGCAGTGCTCTGCTGTTCGATATGGATGGAGTGCTCATCGACTCGACGCCGGCGGTAGCGCGGGTTTGGAGCCGATGGGCGCGGGCCCACGGTTTCCCGCCGGAGGAAGTCGTGGCCAAGGCACATGGACGCCCAAGCATCACGACCGTGCGTGAATACTTGCCCGACGCAGATCACGAAGCCGAGAACCGAATTGTGGAACGGAGCGAGATCGAGGATCTCGAAGGCGTCGTGCCGCTGCCGGGTGCTCGCGAGTTGCTCGATCATCTGCCCAGAAACAGGTGGACGATCGTAACTTCGTCGACGCGACCATTAGCCGAGGCCCGCTTGCGTGCCGCCGGTCTATCTATCCACGAAAAGCTCATCACCTCGAGTGACATCACCAACGGCAAGCCGCATCCGGAGCCCTATCTGAAAGCCGCGAGCATGCTGGGATATCCAGCTGCCGAGTGCGTGGTAGTGGAAGACGTGGCCGCCGGCATTGAGGCGGGCCGGGCAGCAGGCGCGAGAGTAATCGCTTTTCCGACGACCTGTAACGTGTCCGCACTGAAAGCAGCAGGCGCAAACTGGGTGCTCAGAAATTGCAGCGATATCAAAGTCGCTCAGCACGAACCGGACCTCACACTAGATTTGCGGGATCATTCTTGAGAAGAGGGACCATGCTTGCCGGCTTGCGCAACTCTGACATTCGCTGTTGATCCGACCCGTGATCCGACGTAGAGCTGAAATGGCGCCCAATAAAAAGGATTGTGAAACGCACTCCCATGGAGAAGCGCTAGTTTTGCGGTACGCAAGGCTGCGTCCGGAGATCGACCTTGCTCGATCTCTTCGTAGAATTTTCCCATGAGCTGTTCGGTGGAGGCATCGGTTGCCTCCCAAAGCGCGGCAATCACATGGTGCGCTCCGGCGCGCAGGAATGCCCAGGAAAGTCCAACCAGTCCTTCGCCCGAGTACGCCCGCTCTCCTGCACCGTAACACGAGGAAATAGTGACCAGTTGTGCCCGCAAGGGTCGCCGAACGATATCGCGCGCGTACAACTTGAACGAATCGTCTTCGGAGCTGCTTTTTGACAATACGATGGCCGAGTCCAGAGGGCTCAACCGGCTCGCCGTTCCATGCGCTACGAAGTGGATATAGGCAAACTGTCCCGGATCGCTGGAGAAGTAGGCGGCCGGCGTCGCTTGATTGCGGGCGAGAATCTCGCGCTCGTTCGGTGAGAAGTGAGCAGCTACGCTATCCATCTGCGCCGCGGCCTTAGGCAGTTCGGGGTATCGGTCGTTCGGCGCGATGCTGTTCCCGATGAGAAGCAACTTGCGTGTGCGTTTGACTGTACTTCCGGATGAAGATGCACGGAGTAATCGCAACGAACTTGCGTTTGCGATGGTGGCATCTTCGATCCAATAATGCAGTTTCGATTCTGACACGAGCAGGGTTTCGAAATTCAGGTTATTCAGACTTCCGTCTGGAATGATGTAGACGTTCGCGTTTTGCGGAAGAAATTCACGGGCGGGGGCGATCAATGTGTCATAGAGATAGCGGCCGTCGCGGTCCGCCGAGTCTAGAACGACCTGTGGTCCGCCGAGCGCCTTGCGATAGCGCTGCACGGCGGCATCAATTTCGGAGCCGAAAGGAAGAGGATACAAGCTCGTTTTCTTCGGAGTAATAGCCCACAGATACGACTGCTTCTCGCCCAGCCAGTAAAACAGGATAACCCCGCGGACCCGCTGTGCTACGTCCGTGGGATTTGGCACTGTCGATGACGCCATGCTGCCGGAGGGAATTCCCTTTGTCGGTCCCTGTAAGCCATCCGCCAAGGTTCGGGCGCGGCTGTAATCGGCGCAGCGGAGGGCCTCGTCCGGCTTGCCGCGTGCCACCAGGAAATGGATGTAGTCGTCATAGATGTGCGAGGCGTTGTTCGAAAAAGGAAGCTTGGCGTCATTGCGTTGCAGCGATGAACGTGCTGCTTCGAACGTGGCCAGCGCCGCGCGGTACGCGCGGTCGGCATCCTCTGGGCGCTGCTCGTCATCGTAGAGACGGGCCAGTGCGTGTTCGGATCTCCACTTCAGTGAGGCATTAACATGATTGTCGTGCTCCACCTCGTGGAATATGCGCTCCGCTTCGGCCACGTCGTGAAATCGAGCGGCAACCAAACCCTTGACGAGAAGAGGGTAGAGTTCGTCCAATCGGTTGTTGTCGGCTCGAGCGATGGCAATGGCGTCGTCGGAATACTTGCTAGCCTGAGCCACTGCTCCACTCCCGACCGACACAAGTGCGAGCGCGCGTAAGGCGTTGTAGATATCTTCCCTGCCGCCAATCTTGGTAGCAAGATCAAGCGCCATGAGGTACGACTGTTTCGCGCGTCCAAAGTCACCACGTCGTGCGTAGACGTACCCGGCATTGGTGATCCATGACAACTCGCCAATGATTCTTCCCATTTCACCGGCGCGCCTCGCGGCTTCGAGTGACAACTCCAGGGACCGCTCAGAGTCGCCTAGGTTGTAATAGGCCCAGCCCAAGTTGCCGAGAGCCGTTTGTGCTTCGCCATTGGCGCCCAGGGCGGTGGACGCCTGGTATGCGGCATCGGTCCAATCGATGGCTTCATCAAAGTGTTGCGCTTGTAGCGACGCCAGGCCCAGATTGAGAAGGGCAGTGACTTCCAGAAAACGATCATTGTGGGCGCGAGCGAATTGCAACGATCGCTCGAAGTAATTCCTCGCAGAATCAACCTGACCACGCTGAATGGCGAGAATGCCTTGGGCTCGAATTACGTCTCCGCAGGTTGCTTCAAGGGAAATTTGGCACGCCTCTATTGCTTGTCCAAGTTTTGCCTCCGCTGCGGGGAAATCGTGAAGTCTCGCGCGCGCGGTGCCCTCCAGCGCAAGGACCTCGAGCCAGGATTGTCTGTCCTCAGGACGATCCGGCGGAGAACTGAGAAGCGTCAGCACTTGCTGATACATGCCTCGCCATAAGAGCGATTGGGCTTCCAGAATTCTGAACTTCCAAGACCATTGGGAATTGGAGTTTCGCAGTCGCTGGTATTCGCGATCAGCTTCTTCCTGACTCAGTTTAAGATCGCCACGGAGAAAGGCCTTGTAAGCGTGGCCAAAAGCGACCTGCGGGTTCTCCTGCCGACGACAGGCGATCCCGCAGGTGATGATGAGGAGCAACAAGAAAGAAAGACTTAGGGTGAGGTCTGACCGTTGGTCTTCGACTGCCCAACCTTGACGCTGCCACTTCCCACGCAGCCCAATTCCATGTTGAGCATGGTTACTTCGAAGTAATTGCTCATCGAAGACGGCTGGTGGTGTCCATTGTGCGGTTCCGGGTTTGGACGCCGGAATTCGTTCGCGGCTGTTGCCGCTTCGAGGCCCACCTCGACCTCGCCGAACGACACAGCTCCAAAGTCCCGAAGCACCAATACGTTTTCGATGATCTCCAGGCCGGGTATCTGTTTCTCGTGTTCGACTTTGATGCTTTTGACCAACGAACACGTAATTTTCTTTTCTCCCTCACGGTTGGGAAGCCGGTCGATTTCCCCAAGCCTGTTATCGTACTGCTTCTTAACCGCTTCCGGAAGGAATCCGCAGTTGGCTATACGGTCAACTCGTTTGCGTGTATCGCGCAGGAAGTCCATGTTGGTCAAATACGATTGGTCCCCTGTTGGCTTGTCTCCACAAACATTAAGGTCGAGAGTAACGGTGATCGGAAAGCCACAGAGTCTCAGGTTCACGAACTGCGTGCCAAGAAACGTTACACGTGGCACGTGGCCGTGCTCGTCTCGTGTATGCTCGGTCGAAACTTGCGAGACCACGCGATCGGCAGTAAGGATCTCGAAAACGTTCAGCCCTTCCATGACCGAGGTCGATAGCGTTACCCATGCCTTGTGTTTAAGGCTCTCCCCACCGGATACTCGAGTGAATCCATTTCTGAAGTAAACGAGCCCCTCGATGCTGACATCTTCGAGAAACCGGGTGAGATGGCCGCCTCGTTCATTCTTAAGTGCGACCCGGGCATGTTTCTCAATTCTCTGCTCGATCGGGGTCTTTAATTCTCCGCTGAGCACATGGGCTTCCGCGTGGAACTGGTGCGTATATATCACGTTGTTGGTTGTGTTTTTTGCTGCGTTCGACGTTACGGACGGTGTCGCCATATTATTCACCCCACTGTGTGAGCTATTGCTGAAGTTGCAGTTCAAACGAAGTTCGACCGACATCTCTGGTTTCGCCGGATGAGGTAATTCCGTGGACCGCTAAGGTATAGGTGCCCGATTCCCGATTGCTGTCCGGAACCCGCACGGGCCACTGGTCCTGACCGGAGTTGGCCGGAAAATCAAGCGACCATTCTAGCTTTCCGGCTGGGTTATACAAGTCTGTCTTGTAGCGGGCGTAGGAGCTTTCAGGGGGGATTCTGACAAACAAAAGGAAACCTTTGCCGGACGGCACAGTGATGACGGGTCCCCCCGCCCCCCAGGTGCCTACATTCACAGAAGCCCAAGGCATCACCTGCGGGCTGTGTAATAAGGTCTGCATCTTCGGGTAAGTAACCAGGTTCTGATAGGCCACGATGGCAATCAGCGCTGCCATGACCGGCACGGCGAACGTTGGACGCAGCCAGGAAAGCCAGGTCTCGCGGCCGTGAGCCGTCTTTTCCACGAGTACCGGACCAGCGGACCGGGAGAGCACATTCTTGCTCTGCTCGACCAGCATGGCGGCTGCGCGCACGTCGAGCGCACAGTCCAGACAATCGAAAAGGTGCTCTTCAAACTGATCGAGTTGCTCGGGGTCCAACTCGTTCAGCAAGTACCTCTCGGTTGCCTTCAGACGCACTGCGTCGCTGTGGTCCATCTGGACTGCTCCCCCTCTTACAACAAGTAGTGAAAGCGGAGCGGAAATCGTTTCATACCTTACCGGCGGCCGTGACGCCGGGCGGCCTGCGCTCAATATTCTTTAGATACAGTGATTTAAAGGACTGCTTGGCGCGATGCAGCAGCACGCGCAAGTAGTCCCGATCGACGCCGAAATCCCGGCAGACGTCATCTTTATCGCGCTCTTCCAAAAACACCTCGCGGAGAATGCGCCGATCCCGCTCGGGCATTTCGTCCAGAATTTCACGGACTTTCTCTTCCATCTGCTTGGCGGCGACTGCACCGAGCACATCCATTACCGGATCGGGCAACTCGTTCTGAGGCTCGTCGTCAAGTGAGTCGGAGCGGGAAGAAGACCGGTAATGTTCGAGCAAAACATTGTTGCAGATCGAGTTTACGAAGGCGCCCAGCCTTTCCGGTTGGCGGATTCCACCCGGACTCCGCAGCGCAGCGAATACCCGCACGAAGGTTTCCTGGCGAACATCCTCGATGGCCTGGGGGGAGCGCAGACGCGCTCTCAGTTTGAGCTGGATCAGTTCGCTGAAATAGGCAACAAAATGCTCCTGCGTCCGGAAGTCCCCGGAACGTAGACGCTCCACGTAGGGTGCATCAAACGCCTGAAATTGCAAGAGCTTGCCTCGCGGGATGCAGGAGTGCGAAATATCTTACACCGAAAGCAGGCATCTCCCGAATTTGGCATATAGGCGCGCTATGGCAGAAGAGAGGACGATCGGGGTCGGCACCGATCGCGCGAACCAATCCGGAAAGCTCCACGAAACATTTCTTGCGAATCTATGAAACGAAAAGCAGGCGCGCTGCACGATTCCTGTGAACCGGATGATCATGACGATTCGCGGCCAGCAAAGAAGACAGAGGTATTCGGCATCTGGGACCTTTCTCCAACCAGACGAAGGTCCCGACCGATTGTTTCAGCTGACCATGCTCCGGGCCTTGTTACTTCCACCTCGATCACGCGACGTGTTTGTCCTCACCGAGATGCATGGATACACACTGCCCGAGGTCGCCAGGGCTTTAGGAATGAGCAAGGACGCAGTAAAGAAGCACTTGCGGCGGGCACAGCGCGAAGTACAAGGCGTGTAAACCCCGTGCTCGCCGCTTTTTTATTTTCAGGTTTCCCGAGGCACCCTTGCACTTCGGGGGGAGGGCAGGGTACTTACGGCACGCCGGGATCACGACGCGGTCTCGGCGTGCTACGGGAAAATCGCCTCGACTTTCGCTGCATCCGCTTCTGGACCTGCGTGACCAAGTGACTCACCTGCACGCCTCGAGCCCGCACCTTGGTTCCACTTTCCATCATTGAAGCCAGCAGGGCTTCGCCGTCGCCATCCACGAAAGTCACTCCGGCCAAGTCCAGCAATAGCTTCTTATTTCCTGCGCTCGACACCAGTTTCGTCCAGCCACGTTCTGCCTCGACCGTCCACGGCCGACACAGCCGTCCTTCCAGAACGAAGGTAAGCGAACTCTGTGCTTCTTTAGTTGTGACCTTCAACATTGCTGGACGACCGAATCGTGATTCGGAGAGCACTGTGATGGCCCATGTGGGCTTTTGTATAACAATCACGTAAACCACTGAAAATGTGGGGCAATCTGGTCCGCAGCTGGCAATGGACCGACGGTTCGGTACAACGAAGCGCAGTATCGGTGTCGATAATTCGACAGCGTCAAGTTATACTGATCCGAATCGGTTTGCGCGTAGTGCACTCGGGGCGGTGCACTTGGCGAACCTCCTCAGGACCACCGCGTATGGCCACGTTCCCCGAACAGTTCTCGTCCAGACCTGAACAGCAGTACGCCACGCTGCTGGAGGTTTCTCAGGCGATCGCGGCCCACCAGAGCCTCACCGAATTGTTTCAGGATCTGGGCAGGCGCCTGCACACGGTTCTCAATTTCAACTACCTGAGCCTCATTCTCCACGATCCCGTTCACGAAGTGATGCGCCTGCATACGCTGCACTTCGACGGCGTCATGACCATCCAGCCGGGCATGGAATTCGGGATGGAGGACTCTCCGTCGGCCGAAGTATGGCGTACACAAGCGCCGCTTACGATCGCTGACGCCGAACTCGAAACCCGCTTTCGCCGTGCCACCAAGACGCTCCACGACAATGGCCTGCGATCGTTCTGCAGCCTGCCGCTTACCACCGCTCGGCGCAAGCTCGGCACCATGAACCTGGGTAGTTCGACTGTGAATGCCTATCAGAATTCCGCGCTGAACGTGCTTCAGCTGGTCGCTTCCCAGGTAGCAGTTGCGGTCGAGAACGCCCTGAATTATGAAGACGCGCAGGCGTTCCAGCAGCAGGTCATTCGAGAGAGAGACCGCCTGAAGCTGTTGCTCGACGTCAACAACGCAGTCGTCTCGAACCTTGCACTATCGGAGCTGTTCCGCGCTATTCCCGGCAGCGTGCGCAACGCGATGCAGTGCGACGCCGCATGCCTTTCCTTGCCCGATCGCGATCAGGCGCAACTTCGAGTCTATGGCTTGGATTTTCCCGCAGGAAAGGGATTCATGCAGGATCAGATGGTGCTGCCCATGGTGGGCACGAGTCCTGGCACGGCGTTTCGCACGCGCAAGCCATTGCGGTTCGGCACCGCGCCGAAGTCGCTCGCGCCGGTCGCGCTCAGAGTGAATGCAGAAGAGGGTTTCGAGTCGGGCTGCTTCCTTCCCATCATGCGCGGCAACCGTGCGCTCGGGGTCCTACACCTGCTCGATCGGCACAAGAATGCATTTTCTGAGGAGGACGTCGATTTTCTGCGGCAAGTCGCGAGCCAGGTGGCAATCGCGCTCGAAAACGCGCTCGAATTCAGCGAACTCAGCGAGTCGAAAGATCGGCTGGCCGAAGAAGGGCTTTATCTTCGCGACGAGATCCGCACCGAACACCATTTCGAAGACATCCTCGGCAATAGCAGCGGGCTCCGGCAGGTGCTGCGGCAGGTTGAGACGGTCGCTCCCAACGAGACCACCGTACTTATTCAAGGAGAGACCGGCACCGGGAAGGAACTGGTCGCGCGGGCCATTCATGGATTGAGTACGCGGCGCGACAATATTTTCGTGAAGCTGAATTGCGCCGCCATCCCGCTCGGACTACTCGAAAGCGAATTATTCGGTCATGAGCGCGGCGCCTTCACGGGAGCCATCAGCCGCAAAGTTGGACGCTTCGAAATCGCTCACAAGGGCACGCTGTTTCTCGACGAGGTGGGCGACATCCCGCTCGAACTGCAGCCCAAGCTTCTGCGCGTTCTACAAGAGCAGGAATTCGAGCGCCTGGGCAGCACGCGCTCCATCCGAACGGATGTACGTCTGGTAGGTGCTACCAATCGTGACCTCGGCAAAATGGTCGAGCAAGGACAATTCCGCGCCGACCTCTACTACCGCCTGAACGTTTTCCCCATTCATATCCCTCCGTTGCGCGAGCGCCGTGACGACATTCCAATTCTCATTCGCTACTTCGTCGACAAATATGCCAAGACGATGAATCGCAAGATTGATCGCATCCCGGAATCGGTGATGGATGCACTCACTCGCTATGCCTGGCCCGGAAACATTCGCGAGCTGCAAAATTTCATTGAGCGTGCCGTAATTCTCTCTGAGGGCTCATCTTTGCGGCCGCCCCTCGCGGAATTGCGCGAGACCAAATCGAAGAACTCTGCCGGCGCCACCTTGAAAGAAGTAGAAAGAAAGCACGTGTTGCAAGTGCTACGCGATACCGACTGGGTGTTTGGTGGTCCTGATGGAGCGGCGGCACGCCTTGGAATGCCACGCACCACTCTCATCTATCGAATGCGCAGCCTCGGCATTCGGCGGCCGACGGACTGACACCCTAATCTGAAGCTGTCGATCTGCGTCGAATATTAGACACCCAGCAATCCTATTGATCCGCCGGATCAAAAACACTCTGCTTCCTAAGTGCTTCAGACATCATCGAATAGCGTATTGCACGTCATCATCGCCGACTGGCAATGCCGTTGCGGTGTCCCTTCGGGGTAGTGTCTGAAGCGTCGAACAACTGTGGGGTAATTGGGACTGTTGACGGGACCTTGGCTCGCCTGGGCTTCGCCGTCAATTCATAAGAAGAGAGCATCATGTGGATTGTTAAGTTAGCCCTGCGACGGCCGTACACCTTCACCGTACTGGCCCTGCTGATTCTGATTCTGGGCCCGATTGTCATTTTACGGACGCCCACCGATGTCTTCCCCGAGATCAATATCCCGGTCGTCAGCATCGTCTGGAACTATACGGGACTCTCGTCGGAGGATATGGGCAACCGGATCACATCGGTGACGGAACGTGCGCTGACGACGCTCGTAGATGACATTGAACACATCGAGTCCCAGTCGCTGAATGGGATCGCCGTCGTCAAGGTATTTTTCCAGCCGCACGCCAACATTGAGAAGGCGATTGCCCAGGTCACGGCGATTTCACAGACCCAGCTTCGGCAATTGCCACCGGGCACTACGCCGCCGTTGGTCATCACCTACAGTGCTTCGACGGTTCCGATTCTCCAGCTGGCGCTCTCGGGCCACGAACTCTCGGAGCAGCAACTGTTCGATTCGGGCGTTAATTTCATCCGCACGCGCTTGATCACAGTGCCGGGTGCAGCCATCCCTTATCCCTACGGCGGAAAGCAGCGCCAGGTGCAGGTGGACTTGAACACGACCGCCCTGCAGTCCAAGGGACTCTCTCCGCTCGATGTGGTGAACGCGGTCAGCGCGCAAAATCTGATTTTGCCCGCCGGTACCACGAAAATCGGCCCCCTGGAATATGACGTCGACATGAATGCCAGTCCGCAGAGTGTCGCGGAGCTGAACAATCTGCCGATCAAGAACGTGGGCAGCAACACCATCTACATTCGCGATGTTGCGCACGTCCGCGACGGTTTCCCACCGCAGACCAATATCGCGCGCGTCAATGGACAGCGCGCCGTACTTTTAACCGTACAAAAGGCCGGAAACGCTTCCACACTCGATATCATTTCGGGCATCAAGGGACTTCTGCCCCAGATTCAGCAGACCCTGCCCGCCGATCTCAACATCCGGCTGCTGGCTGACCAGTCTTTGTTCGTGCGCGGCGCCATTCAGGGTGTGCTTCGTGAAGCCATCATCGCGGCCTGCCTGACCGGATTGATGATCCTGATCTTCCTGGGAAGCTGGCGCAGCACGGTGATCATCGCGGTCTCGATCCCTCTCTCGATTCTGACCTCGATCATCTGCCTCAGCGCCCTGGGCGAAACCATCAACATTATGACGCTGGGCGGTCTGGCGCTGGCGGTGGGAATTCTGGTCGACGACGCCACCGTGGAAATTGAAAACATCAACCGCAATCTGGCGATGGGCAAGGAAGTCGAACACGGGATTCTCGATGGCGCCCAGCAGATTGCGGTGCCCGCCTTCGTCTCCACGCTATCGATTTGCATCGTGTTTGTCCCGATGTTCTTCCTCTCGGGCGTCGCGCGATATCTGTTCGTCCCGCTTGCGGAAGCCGTCTGCTTCGCCATGCTGGCGTCTTATTTTTTGTCGCGAACCGTGGTGCCCACCATGGCGAAATACCTGCTGCGCGGGCATGAGGCCGAAGCCGGGCACGCGTCGGGGGACAAGCGAAATCTATTCGTTCGCTTGCAATTTCGGTTTGAAGAAGGCTTCGAACGTTTTCGCGAGCGCTATCACCTTTTATTGGAGCGGTGCCTTCATCATCAGCGGCTCTTTCTGATAGGGTTCTTCGCTGCTTGCGTGGTGTCGCTTGCGTTCCTGATCCCGTGGCTTGGGCAGGACTTTTTCCCCACTGTCGATAGCGGCCAATTCAAACTCCACCTGCGGGCCCGCACCGGCACGCGCATTGAAGAGACCGCGCGCCTCTGCGACCTGGTCGAGCAATCGATTCGCGAGCAGATTCCCGCCGATGAAGTCTCGAGCATCATCGACAACATCGGCTTGCCTTACAGCGGCATCAACCTGAGTTACAGCACTTCGGCGCCCGTGGGGCCCGCCGATGCGGACATCCTGGTGAGTCTCTCAGACCACCATCACTCGACCGACAAGTATGTTCACGATTTGCGCATCCGGTTGGCTGACGAATTCCCGAGTGTGACGTTTTCTTTTCTTCCGGCCGACATTGTCAGCCAGATTCTGAACTTCGGCCTGCCCTCTCCGATCGACATCCAGATCGTGGGAGCCAACCTGGAAGCGAACCGCCAGTTCGCCGACCGACTGCTGCAACAGATCCGTTACGTGCCCGGCACGGTGGATTTGCGCATTCAGCAACCGTTCGATCAGCCCAAGCTCCATGTGAACGTGGATCGCACGAAGGCCGGCCAGATCGGGTTCACCGAGCGTGACGTTGCTAGTAATCTGCTTATTTCGCTGAGCGGAAGTTTTCAGACTTCTCCCACATTTTGGTTGAACCCCAAAAACGGCGTCAGTTATGCGATCGCAACGCAGACTCCGCAATACCGCCTTGACTCGTTACAGCAACTGCAGAATATTCCCGTGACGGGCGCAAGTGGAGCGCCGTCGCAAATCCTGGGCAGTCTGGCGGCGATCAATCGCGGAGTTGGTCTGGGGGTGGTCTCGCACTACGATATCCAGCCGGTCATCGACATCTACGGTTCCGTGCAGGGCCGCGATCTCGGCGGGGTCGCGCGCGATATGAACAAGGTGATCGACGCCAGCCGCAAAGATTTGCCTCGCGGAACGCAGTTGGTGGTTCGTGGGCAGATTCGCACCATGCGTTCTTCTTATGTGGGCCTGCTGGGCGGATTGGTGTTCTCGATCCTGCTGGTGTACCTGCTGATCGTCGTGAACTTCCAGTCCTGGCTCGATCCCTTCATCATCATTTCGGCTCTGCCGGCCGCGCTCGCGGGGATTGCATGGTTCCTGTTCGTTACGCGCACGACTCTCAGCGTGCCCGCCCTTACGGGGTCGATCATGTGTATGGGCGTGGCCACGGCGAACAGCATTCTGGTGGTGAGCTTTGCCAAGGAACAGCTGGCGGAGGGCAAGGATGCTTTGTCGGCCGCGCTGGAAGCAGGTTTCACGCGCTTCCGCCCCGTCCTCATGACCGCGATGGCGATGATGATCGGCATGGTCCCCATGGCCATGGGTCTGGGCGAAGGTGGCGAGCAGAACGCTCCGCTGGGACGCGCTGTGATCGGAGGCCTCTTGCTGGCAACCGTTTCAACGCTGTTCTTCGTACCCACGTTCTTCAGCCTGCTGCACGGACGCAGGGCGAAGTCCGGGGAAGCTCAAAATGACTAAATATTTCAGTTCCTTCGTATGGTTTTGGGGAGTCTAAGATGCAAGTGGAACAGGAAGAAAACGTGGAAACGACAGTCGCGACGCGAAATTTGCCCGGTGGACAACAAACTCCGCCACTCCGATCCCAGCGCCGCCGGGGCTGGGTAATCGCGTTGGTCGCGTTTCTGATTGTTGCCGCCGTGGTAATTTCAGGCATTGTCCCCAGGGTGAGGGCACGAGCGACGCTGCGCAACGAGACGAATCAACTTGCTGTGCCCAGCGTCGTGGTCGCACAACCCAAAAAGTCCGCCCCTGGCCAGGAAGTCATTCTCCCGGCTAACGTGCAGGCCTTCAAAGATGCTCCTATCTATGCGCGCACGAACGGCTACCTGAAACGCTGGTACGTGGACATCGGCGCGCGCGTAAAGACGGGGCAGTTGCTCGCGGAAATCGACACTCCGGAAGTCGATCAGCAGCTTCGCCAGGCACGCGCCGATCTCAGCACAGCCGAAGCGAACATGCATCTTTCGGAAATTACCTCGACTCGCTACCAGGGCTTGCTGAAGAGCGACTCTGTCTCGCAGCAGGAAGCCGACAATGCCAATGGCGATTTTGCAGCCAAGAAGGCCATTGTCCAGTCATCGCAGGCGAATCTCCGCCGTCTGGAAGAACTCACGTCCTTTCAGAAAATCTACGCGCCCTTTGATGGCGTGATCACCGCCCGTAACACGGATGTCGGACAGTTGATTGATTCCGGCAGCGCGGGCGGTCCGAAGAGCGAACTGTTCCACATGGCCCAGCCCGGAAAGTTGCGCGTCTACGTGAATGTTCCCCAGGTGTACTCGCAACTGGCGAAACCTGGACTGAAGGCAGATTTAACGCTGGCGGAATTCCCGGGACGCCGCTTCGAAGGTACGTTGATACGAACGGCGGATGCCATCGATTTTGCGACCCGCACATTGCTGGTCGAGATCGAAGTCAACAATCCCTCCGGCGAGTTGCTGTCGGGTGCCTATGCCGAGGTCCATCTCAAGCTGCCGGGCAACATTGCCACGTTTACGATTCCGGTGAACACGCTGTTGTTCCGTGCTGAAGGTTTGCGAGTCGCGGTGGTGAAGGATGGGAAAGCCAACCTGGTGCCTGTGACCCTGGGCCGCGATTTTGGGAGCGAGGTCGAGGTTCTCACCGGCTTGAATGGCGACGAGAACCTCATCGTGAACCCGCCCGATTCGATCGTCTCGGGCCAGTCCGTGCGTCTCGCCCAGAATGCTGCGGGGCCCAAGGGAGGAACGCAGTGAGGCTGAAGAAGGTTCTCTGGAGCGCGGGCGGGTTGCGCGCCCGGATCGTTCTGTTCGGTCTCGGACTGCTTGTGCTTAGTGGTTGCACGGTAGGACCACGCTATGCGAGGCCGACAACGCCCGCCCCGCCGCAATTCAAGGAACTGCCTCCGAATTGGAAACCCGCGGAACCCAGTGATCAGCTCGCGAAAGGAAACTGGTGGGAGATTTTTCAGGACCCTCAATTGAATGCGCTGGAGCAGCAGATCAACGTTTCGAATCAGACCCTGAAAGCTGCGCAGGCGCAATTTGAACAAGCGCGCGCCGCCGTGCGCATCAATCGCTCTTTCCAGTACCCAACCGTGACGGGAGGAGTAAGCGCCACCCGCAACCACGTGTCGGTCAATCGCCCGAATGGCCGTCTCGCGCCCACCAATAATTACACCGACCTTCAGCTTCCCGTGGATGCATCCTACGAAGCCGATGTCTGGGGGCGCGTGCGGCGCACGGTAGAAGCGGCTCGCGCCAGCGCTCAGGCTACTGCCGCGGATGTCGAGAGCGTGAGCCTCAGCCTTCACGCCGAACTTGCCTCCGACTACTTCCAGTTGCGCGCCCTCGATGCCGAAGAACAGTTGCTGAACTCGACAGTCGCAGCCTACGAAAAAGCGCTCGAGCTGACTCAGAACCGCTTCAGCGGGGGGGTCGCATCGCAGGTCGACGTCGCCCAGGCCCAAACGCAGCTCGAGACTACACGCGCGCAGGCGATCGACGTTGGTGTTCAGCGCGCACAGTTCGAGCATGCGATCGCGGTGCTCACCGGTAAGGCGCCCTCGACCTTGACGCTCGCCTCCGCGCCGTTGACGAGTACACCTCCTGTGATCCCGACCGGGCTGCCTTCGGATTTGCTGGAACGCCGTCCAGATATCGCTGCCACCGAGCGCCGGATGGCGGCTGCCAATGCAGAGATCGGCGTGGCCAAAGCCGCTTACTATCCAACGATTACTCTCAGCGGGACCGGTGGCTTCGAAGGAAGTTCCATCACGAACTGGTTCAACGGTCCCAGCGGGTTTGTTGCGGCTGGAGTGTCTGCCATCGGAACCGTCTTCGACGCGGGCCGACGCCGCGCCGTTACCGATCAGGCCAAGGCCGCCTACAATCAGTCGGTCGCCAATTACCAGGAGACGGTGTTAACGGCGTTTCAGGATGTCGAAGACAACCTTGCAGCGTTGCGCATTCTCGAACAAGAGGCCACCACCGAGAATGCAGCCGTAACCGCCGCGGAACATTCCCTGGCCCTCTCGAACAACCGCTACAAGGGCGGAGTCACCACCTATCTCGAGGTCATCACCGCGCAGAGCGTCGCGCTGTCAGATGAGCGCGTTGCCGTCCAGATCGCAGGTCGACGCATGACTGCTGCCGTCCTGCTGATCAAGGCCCTTGGCGGAGGGTGGACGACGTCGACTCTCCCTGTTGTACAGAAAGACGGGCCTGCTTCGAATAACGGACAGTAGCCTTCCAGGTGTCAGGTCTCAGGTTTTGGATCCGTTCACCACAGAGCCACAGAGACACAGAGTCACAGAGAAAATCAAAAAACATGGCTCCCTTCTCGAATCATTGATTCGTTTTGCCTTTCTCTGTGCCTCTGTGTCTCTGTGGTGAAGGACAACTCTCAGCTCTGTTTTGTAACTGAATTTCTAACATTTGAGGCCTGACCCCTGGGACCTGGTTTCTGCCCCTCGACGCGTGCAAGACGTTCGCAGTAATCTACCCGCACATGAAGACCCGCTCCGATGCCCTCCATGAGATCAAATCGCGCACCTTCGACGTTTGCGTGATCGGAGCGGGAGCGACCGGAGCGGGCTGTGCTCTCGACGCGCAATTGCGCGGCTTGCGCACTGCATTGATCGATGCCGGAGATTTCGCTTCAGGTAGCTCGAGCGCTTCCACCAAACTCGCGCATGGGGGAGTGCGCTACCTGCAACAGGCCTTCGCCGAGTTCGATTTTGGCCAGTTGAAGGTGGTGCGTCAAGCTCTGCAAGAGCGCATTCTGATGCTCGAGAACGCTCCGCACCTGGCCCATGCGCGCGAATTTGTCGTGCCCTGCTTCAGTCGATTTCATGTGCTGTATTACGGCCTCGGTCTGAAGCTTTATGACTGGTTCGCGGGCAAGGCGACGCTCGGCGCCAGTCGTTTTCTCTCGCGAAAGCAGGCTCTGCAGTTCCCTCTTCACCGCGATCACCTCGCTGGCGCAGTCACATATCTCGACGGTCAGTTCGATGACACGCGCTATGGCATTACGTTGGTCAAAACCTTTGCCGATGTTGGCGGAGAGGTCGCCAACTATCTTAAAGTGGTTGCCTTCGAAAACGGCAACGATGAAAAACTGAGCTCCGCGATCGTCGAAGACTGCCTCAGCAATCATTCATTGAAGGTGCGTGCGCGGGTATTCGTCAATGCGACCGGCCCTTACTCCGATGACCTTCGGTTGCTAGCCAGGCCGAATGTCGCAAGCAGGCTCGTTCTCAGCAAAGGCGTTCACATTCTATTGCCGCTCGACGACGGAACCAGGAGCGCGATGCTAATTCCGAAAACAGAGGATGGACGCGTGATCTTTGCTATTCCATGGCTCGGCCGCTTGCTGGTGGGGACCACGGATCAGGAGGTGGCGCGAGATCAGGAAATGCTGGTGAGCCGTGAGGAAGCCGAATATCTCCTTCGCCACCTCAATCGCTACACCGCGCGCACTTATCGTGTAGAGGAAATTGTCAGTGCCTTTGCGGGTGTTCGACCGCTGGTTCGTTCGAAGCACGCACATGAGACCAAGAATCTTATTCGGGAACACGAGGTCGAAGTCGATAACGGCAGCGGCCTAATCAGTATTCTGGGAGGAAAGTGGACCACGTATCGTGCAATGGCGGAGGACACCATCAACGTGGTGCAGGACGTGCTCGGCGTCGGCCTTCAGGCGACATCTACGCGTCACCATCGTTTGGCCGGCGCCCAGGGCTACACACCGGATCAGTGGAAGTTGCTGGCGAGCAAATATGGCCTTGCTGAGACCGCGGCCCGCCATCTTTCGGAAAAATTTGGCGGCGAGGCGTTCGCAGTGCTGGCCATCATTGACGAGAACCCGGAATTGAAGTTGCCTCTGGTTTCGGGTGCGTCTCCGATTCGGGCTGAAGTAGTCTATTGCGCTCGCCGCGAAATGGCGGTCACGATCGAAGATGTGCTGGCGCGTCGCATCGGCTTGCAGTTCTTCAGTTGGAAATTGGCGATGGAAGCGGCTCCTGTGGTGGCGCAACTCGTGGCACGAGAAACGGGTTGGACCGAACAGCAGAAGCAGCAGGCGATTCACGAGTACGTCAGTAAGATCGAGCGTTCACTTGAAGCGATCGGACTTCGCAGAGACTGAACCGGGTTTGCGTTTCAGCCGACAGGATCGGGAAAGGCGGTCTTTTGGCAAGCTATCTGGGCGCGATTGACCAAGGCACCACCAGCACGCGGTTCATCATTTTTGATCACTCGGGACGCATCGTCGCGAGCGAGCAACGCGAGCACGAGCAGATTTATCCCAAGCCGGGCTGGGTGGAACACGATCCCGAGGAGATCTGGCGGCGCACTCAGGAGGTCGTCGCCGGAGCGCTCGAGCAGCGGGCACTGCGCGCATCAGACCTGGCCGCTGTGGGCATCACCAATCAAAGAGAAACCACCATCCTGTGGGATCGCAAGACCGGCAAGCCTGCCTATAATGCGATCGTTTGGCAGGACACGCGCGTTGCTGGCGCGGTGGCGGAATTCGCCAAGCAGGGTGGCCAGGATCGTTTTCGCGCGCAGACCGGGCTGCCGCTAACCACGTATTTCAGCGGGTTCAAAATTCATTGGCTGCTCGATGACATTCCTGACCTCCGCGCGCGGGCCGAGGCCGGAGACCTGCTGTTTGGCAACGTGGACACGTATCTTGTCTGGCAGCTTACCGGAGGTCCGAAGGGCGGCATTCACATCACGGATGTCACCAACGCCAGCCGGACACAACTGATGAACCTCGAAACGCTGGACTGGGACACGGAAATCCTTTCGGCATTTCGAATTCCCCGTGCCATGTTGCCCAGTATTCGTTCGAGCAGCGAAGTCTATGGCACCGCCACAGAAAGCGGGCTAAAGGGCGTGACCATCGCCGGCATTCTCGGGGATCAGCAGGCCGCACTAGTAGGGCAGACCTGCTTCCAGCCTGGCGAAGCGAAGAATACTTACGGCACAGGTTGCTTCTTGCTGATGAATGTCGGGGAGCGGCCTGTGCCCTCCAAGCACGGGCTGTTGACCACGGTCGCCTACCGGTTCGGCGACCAGCCTGTCGTCTATGCGCTGGAAGGCAGCATCGCCATCACGGGAGCGCTCGTGCAATGGTTGCGTGACAATCTTGGCCTCATTGAAAGCAGTGGCGATATCGAGGCTCTGGCAATTTCAGTGACCGACAATGGCGGAATTTATTTCGTGCCGGCGTTCTCCGGCCTTTACGCGCCTTATTGGAAAGACAACGCCCGGGGTGTGATCGCTGGCCTCACGCGCTATGCCAACAAAGGGCATCTCGCGCGCGCGGTGCTCGAAGCAACCGCATTTCAAACCCGCGAAGTTCTCGAAGCCATGGAAAAGGACTCCGGCATCGCGCTTCATTCTTTGCGCACCGATGGCGGGATGGTAGAGAACAATCTACTGATGCAATTCCAAGCCGACATCCTGAACCGGCCGGTAGTGCGACCCACCATCAAAGAGACAACTGCTTTGGGCGCTGGGTACGCGGCAGGTTTGGCCGTGGGCTTCTACAAGAGCATCGACGATCTGCGCGCCAACTGGTCCGTCGATCACACCTGGCATCCAAACCTGGAATCGCAAAAGCGCGAAGAAATGTACCGGCTCTGGAAGAAAGCTGTCACGCGATCGTTCGATTGGGTGGATTAAGCATCGCTCACCCCGCATTCGGCTCCTCAAAACCTGCCATGGAGGGTGCAAAGGAATGACTTCACCAGTTCTCGGCGAGTTCATGGGCACGGCGGTTCTGATCCTGCTAGGCAACGGGGCGGTGGCAAACGTGCTTCTCCGGAGATCGAAAGGCGAGGGCGGGGGATGGATCGTCATCACGGCCGGATGGGCATTTGCCGTGCTATGCGGCGTGCTCACCGCCATTGCGTGCGGCAGCAGTGACGCCCATCTGAATCCGGCGGTCACTCTTGGGTTTGCGGTGGTAACGGGCAATTTCGCAAAGCTCATCCCGTACACGATTGCGCAAGTGTTGGGAGGCATAACCGGGGCGACGTTGGTATGGGTCCATTTCCTGCCGCACTGGAAAGAAACGCCCGACCCGTTGCTGAAACTGCTTTGCTACTCGACCGTTCCCGCCATTCGCAACCTGGCTGCAAACGTGATCAGTGAAATCATCGGAACTTTCATTCTGGTCTTCGTGGTCGGAGCGATTTTCTCGCGTGCAGTTTCTGCGGCCGGACCGGCGCCGGGTCTCGGCCCTTACCTGGTCGCGTGCCTGGTCTGGGGCATCGGACTGTCACTGGGCGGCACGACCGGGTATGCCATCAATCCCGCCCGCGATCTGGGCCCGCGTATCGCGCATACACTCCTGCCGATTTCCGGGAAAGGACCTTCGGACTGGAGCTATGCATTCGTTCCCATCATCGGCCCTCTGATCGGCGGAGGGATTGCGGGCTTGGCGATCAAGGCCCTGCGCTTCTAGCCAGGTTTGCGCGAAATCAAGCTTCCAGCTTCAGTGGGTGAACGTGACGTTGAGTCCGGTGGTGAACACAACGTCGTTCTTCTTCTTTCCCGTCGGCGGATTGGTTACGTACACATCGCCAAACATGTTTTGCCAACCGAGCCATTTATTGATCTTCGTCACGGTGCCAAAGTCAAACGTGGCACGATACTCGCTGGCATCGCTGAAGTCGGGGAAGAAGTAAGCCTTTTGCGTGATGACGGTCGAGCCGTGCAACTTATGCATGAATTCGTCGCCAATCTGTGCAGCAGCGAAGTTGTGGATCAAGTGCGGCAAGGGCGCAAGTTGAGTGTAGTTTTCACGCGTGTAAACGATGCCGCCCAGGAAATCGAGCGTGGTGTTGGCCGTCTTGATCGCATGCAAGCCGAGACCACCGCCAAATACCGAGCGCAGGTTCAAGTCCTGGAGAGCGTCCGTGAAGAAGTCAGCGTTCACAAAGGCAAACAGCCGTGGCGCGATGTCGTGATCGTAACGGGCCCCGCCCTTGTTCGTATTCGCGGTGACCCGCGTGCCCGCAGGCGCTAGGCCATTCGTCGAATACACCGAGCCCTCATACAAGCTCAGCTTGTCATGCAGTCCAGTGCGCGTGCCGGTGAATGCCATGGCAAGATTCTTGGTTTCGCTGTTTCCCGCGGTAAGACCGAAGCCGACGTTCACCCCTCCTTCCCAGCCTTCCAGGTAACCAGGATGCTGCAAGTTCTCCCACGCCGTTTGTTCCGCGTCGCTGCGCATAACCACAATCGAGTCCTTGGCCACCTCCACGTTCCCGGAGGCTTTGGTCGACACCTCGATCTTCCCGTCGCTGCTGGAAACAGGGCCGACCACCGTCTTGCCTTCTTTGAGCGCGACATGCAGCGGTTGCTCCGATTTGATGTCCTGAATGGCCGGCCACTGCACGGTTACTTCGCCGGCAAATTCAGTCTTCATGACGAGCGACTTGTCGTCGGACGTCTCGATGGTGCCCGTCAGACGATCGCCATTCTTCAAAACGATCTGATCAGCAAATAAAGGAGAGCACAGAGCAAGGATCAGCGGCAGAACCCTCATGGTACGCAAGGCTTCCTCCAGAACAAGAAATTGGGCCCGTTGTATTCGACTCCAAAAACGTGTAGTCAGAGAGAAACGGTAATCAGAATGGCGGGCGGCCCGGGAAAAGAGGGCTAACTGAAAAGTACACCATCCGGCAGCGTTTGATACTTCAAGCGAGGTATTCAGCTGCGGATGGAATAAGCACAGCGGTTTAGCCTGAGATCAGCAGGTGAATTGATCGTCCCGACTGGCTGCAATTCGGCGACGGGACGTATTCGATTGATACTAGCTCTTGACGTCCGGGTTCGAAGTGTTCGGAGTACTCGGAGTCTTCGACGCCTCGGCCGAATGGTCCTTCATGCCTTCCTTCAGCGAGCGAATGCCCTCGCCGAGGCCCTTTCCAAGTTCAGGCAACTTTTTGGGACCAAAGACAAGAAGAGCAATGAAAAAGATGACCAGCAGGTGCATCGGTTGAAATAGACCTTCAAACATAAAACCTCCAAATCTTAACCTTTTAACGTTACCGGAGGCTGACTATTCCGTCAACGACGCTCGACACACTCCATTTACATTGATTTTACAAAGACTTGCATTACTTCCGTCCCTCGCCCAGGCCACATGGGCAGGTATATCGGCTATTACCTCGGTGACCTACCGGGGATTACCTCCGCGGTCTATGTTTGGGAAAACGTGCAGCCCCCTCCTCCTGCGCGCCAAAGGAGTCGTGTCGTGAAGCGTTCTGGCTTGGTCCTGCACATTTCGTTTCTGCTCCTCGTAGCCGCGCTCGGGCAAGCCTTCGCGGAATGGCCGAAGCCTCAGCCAATCGACCGCACTCAACTGATGGCATGGATCACCGGCGGAATCTCGAATGCGCGGCTCAGCCGATTAGTTTCCGAACGAGGAGTGGCATTCGCGCCCTCGGCAACCGACGAAAAACAATTGCGCGTCGCCGGTGCGGATGGACAGCTTCTGAAGACGTTGCGAGCAAGCCACCCATCGGTGAGCGGCAAGAGTTCTCCCTGTTCTCCGGCTTTAGCCAAAGCGGCAGAGTTTGCGCATGAGAAGAAATATGACGCAGCCGCCGAGCAACTGGTCAATGTTCTTCGCTCGGATCAAGACAATGCAAGTCTGCATTTCGCGCTGGGACAGATATTGCTCGGGCACGAGCAATGGGACGACGCGCTTGAGCAGTTCACAGAATCGGCGCGCCTGATGCCGAGCTTTCCGGAGCCCCACAACCGGCTCGCCTACATTTTCTATCGATCGGAAGATGCGGAAAGCGCTATCGCCGAAGCTCGGACCTCTCTGAGCATGGACCCGGGCAATGCCGAGGCATACCGCCAGCTTGGGCTAGGGCTCTATGGCACCGGTAAGAACTATGCCGCTCTTCACGCGTACGAGGAGTCGCTCGTACGGGAGCCAGAGAATGCCGATGTCTACTACGACATCGGCATCGTGCACCGGGATATGGGAGATCTGCGCGGCGCGGCTGTCGCTTACCGCCACGCGTTGCGCATCAAGCCGGATTTCTGGGAAGCCCACAGCAACCTGGGCGTCGTGCTGCATGAGCTCGGCAAACTGGACGAAGCCATTGCCGAATATCGCGAAGCCAAGCGGCTAGCGCCGGAGGAATCCTCGATCCGTAATAACCTGGGCAACACCTATTGCGACATTGGAAACTACGATGCCGCAATCGCCGAATTTCATGACCTGGATCGCATGGATGCCGGATGGGAAGGCGGACACGCTTGCCTCGCCCAGGCCTTCATGGCGAAAAAGGACTATGCGGACGCGGTTTCCGAATTGCGCAAGGCGGTCTTGCAGAATCCCACCGGACCCTCAGAACATCGCGTCCTTGGCCAAGTCCTGCTCCTCGACGACAAGCCAGAAGAGGCTCTCAAGGAACTGCGAGCTGCCGTTTCGTTGAGCCCGGATTCAGCGCTGGCCCATCATTACCTGGCTACCGCGCTGTTCGAATTGCAGTCGTTCGAGGAAGCCGAAAAGGAATTTCGTGAGGCAGTGCGGCTTGATCCTACCGCGCAGAACCACTACTCGCTGGCAGCGTGCCTGATTGCGATGGGCCGCAATGATCAGGCGTTGGCGGAATTGGAAAACGCCTCGCGCCTCGATCCTTCGCAAACTCTCTACCGCGCACGAAAAGAAGAGTTGATGAAGTTGATGGGGCAGCCAGGCCGTCAGTAACGTCGAGCGTTTGAGTGCTCCTGCGTGGTGCCGATGCGCAGTTTGGCACTACCCCTTGTACTAACGGACGCGGTTGGGATGCACTCCCGTTCGTCGATGTTTCCGACCGAGCCTCCTAGAATGAGATTTATAAGCATATCCGCTGGCCTATTCAGCGCCGCTCGCAGGGAGACACCATGAATTTTATGTCAGGTCAGTCCAATGGCTCCGGGGCCGCCGTTCGCACTGCGCTGGCGCCCACGACAGAAACCCGCCGCACTGTCCCGTCCGCACGTACTCCGGCTGCGACAGCCGCGGCAGCGCCTGGCGCGAAGCCGGTCGGCTATGGTCTTCCCTGCGCGAAATGCCGGAAGTACTATGCGGCCAGCCTGAGTGCCTGCCCCGTCTGCAAGTCGACGGAACGTGTATCTCCGGCCGCGGCTCTCCCGTGCCCCGCGGCTACCGAGACGCACACGGAAGGCCTGGACGAGGAAAGAGCACGCCTGCTGCGGGAGTTCAAGGCGAAGCTGTATGCGAGCAGTGCGCAGATTCACTCCACGAATCATGCCTGTGCCAATACGAAGAACGGCGACAAAACGCACGACGAAGCCGCCATCTGCTGGACTTGCCACCAGCGGTTACAAGCGCGAGTGGATGTTCTGGAAGCAGCCCTGCACATGGATCTGAAGGAGGCAGCGCAGGTGATTTACGACGCGGTGTGGGCCGATACTTCAGATTCCACGAAGACCTATCAGAATGCCGCGCGAGCGCTGCTGGGAGAGTTGCGCAAGCGCGCTGGATTGTCGCTGGTTCTGGGACGCATGCAACCATTGGCGCACTAGATGGGCTTGCCTGAAAACCGCACAGGGGGCAGGCCTTTCAGAATCCAAATCGCATTCGCCCAAAAGCGCCGGGGACATGGAAATTCGGCTGCGGCGTATGGGTTGGCTGCCAGGCGTAGTAGCCTCGAGGTTCTTCCCTTCCCTCCACCCGAAAGAAATTCACCCGCCAGACCGAACTCGGATGAAACTTTGTCGTCAGAGCCTTCATGGGGATGGCCAGTTCTGCATCCCAGGTATGCGTCTTCTCATCTAACGTCGCGGACCGTTTCATGCCGCTCTTGAGATCGGGCTTGGCGCCGGGCGAAATGTCGAGATCGATCCAGAGACCGTTCGGGCTCACCTCGAATTCTTTGTAGGCATGGGGAGCGGACGGATCGGGCTGTAGGAAGGCCTCGGCGACATCGCGCTCCCAGAGATGATCACGCCGCCCATTTGGATCCGCATCTGTAAACACATGAAGCCCACGATAGCGGCACTCAAAACGTAGGTATAACGTGTCTTTCGACCATAGGGCGCGAACCCGAGTTTCGCGGTCGGGCGCAGGGTTTTTGCCTTGCCAGTCGGAACAAAACGTAATCGGCGGCGCCGTCTTCCATTCGGGAGCAGGTGCGGCCGCATTCAGGACAACATCGTGATCCACGGGAGCGGCAAGAATCTCCGCCCACGGATTGGCGCAGGAAGGAACACTGGTTTGTTGGCTCATCATAGGGGCAATACACGATAGCAGGATCAATGCGGCCGCGAATCTATGGGCATATGCGAGCAATGGAAATCAGTCGTCCGTCGTTAGTCATTAGTCATCAGTCGCAACCAAGGTCTGGTATTTGCTGGCGACTGAAGCCTGCCGACTGATCTTGGCAGGAAACTTGGTTTGACCGCAAGCTTTGGATAGCTGTCGTTCGGGTGCGGCCCTAGACTTCTCTCATGACGACCATGAATGCGATACTCAACCTGGAGAGCGAGATCAATATGACGCCGGGGCCGCGCAACACGCAGAACAAATGGTGGGACGCGGTTCTGGCGCGAGACGCCACCCACGACGGCGAATTCTTCTTCGCGGTTTCGACCACCGGAGTGTACTGCCGTCCGTCCTGCCCGGCCAAGCGCCCTCGGCGCGAAAACGTAACTTTCTTCCGCCATCCGGATGAAGCCGAAAAAGCTGGGTTCCGTGCTTGCCTGCGCTGTAAGCCCAAGTCGGCGGCGGGAAATCCGCAGACTGCGACCGTGAAGGAGATGTGCCGCTACATCGAGCAGCACCTCGACGAACCCGTCACCCTGGAAAGGCTGGCTGAAGCCTTCGGTCAAAGTCCCTTTCATTTGCAGAGGACCTTCAAGAAGGCACTCGGAATCACGCCGCGGGCTTACGCAGATTCCTGCCGCATGGGATTGCTGAAACGCAACCTGCAGTCGGGACGGAGCGTGACCCATGCGCTTTACGACGCCGGGTACAGTTCGAGCAGCCGCCTGTACGAACGCACCGCGTCGCAATTGGGCATGACGCCTGACAAGTATAGGCGAGGGGCGATTGCAACGAACATTCGCTACACCTGCACAGATTCTCCTCTTGGACGCATGTTGGTGGCGGCGACCGAGAAAGGCATTTGCGCGATTCAGTTCGGGGATCGTGACGAGGAACTGGTCGAAGGCCTGAAGCGCGAATTCCCATTCGCCATTCGTAAGCGCGATGACGAGACGATGCGCGCGTGGACCGAGGCCATACTGCGACAAATATCGGGCCATAAGCTCAATCGCTCGCTGCCCCTTGATATCCAGGCGACGGCGTTCCAAAAACGGGTCTGGACTCACCTGCAGTCTCTGCCGTTCGGAACCACGCAGTCCTATGGAGAGGTCGCCAAGGCGATCGGTCAGCCGAGCGCGGCCCGGGCGGTGGCTCGCGCCTGTGCCTCGAACCGGATCGCGGTTGCCATTCCCTGCCATCGAGTTGTTCGGGAAGACGGCGAGATGGGCGGATATCGGTGGGGAGTAGAGCGGAAGAGGGCTTTGCTGCAGATGGAGCAGCAAGGCTCTGAGCGTCGGACCTCCTCTGCGCATTGATTTTGAAAGGGAAGCATCAGGAGAGGGGAACTCCAGGACTTGTCATTCCGAGCACTCTAGGACTTGTCATCCCGAGCACTCTAAGGTTTGTCATTCCGAACACTCTAAGGAACCTCTGAAGAACTCTCCAATCCACAGGCTGAGCGGGTAAGGTGTAAGTCGAGGTGAAAAGGCGAGTGCGACAACAAACTCTGGCGACGCAGACGGGGTTCGAGAAGTACGGGCGGAAGACGAAGCGGGAGCGTTTTCTCGAAGAGATGGAACAGATCGTGCCGTGGGCGGAGTTACAGGCGCTGATCGAACCGCACTATCCGAAGGGAGAGAACGGACGGCCTCCGGTGGGCATGAGCATCATGCTGCGGGTGTACCTTCTGCAGCAGTGGTTCAATCTGAGCGATCCGGGGGCGGAGGATGCGCTGTATGAATCGCCGGTGCTGCGGCGCTTTGTGGGAATCGATCTGGGGCGGGCGCCGGTGCCGGACGAGAGCACCATCCTCGGGTTCCGTCACCTGCTGGAGAAGCACGAACTGGGTGGGGCGATGCTGAACGCGGTGAACCAATATCTGGAGAGCCGGGGCATCCGCATCACCACCGGGACGATCGTGGATGCGACCATTATTCATGCGCCCTCGTCGACCAAGAACCGGAACGGGGAGCGGGACCCAGAGATGCACCAGACGCGCAAGGGAAAGCAGTGGTACTTCGGGCTGAAGGCACACATCGGAGTGGACTCCAAGCAAGGCCATGTTCATTCGTTGTGCACGTCGGCGGCTTCGGTGGGGGACAAGCATATGCTGCCGGATCTGTTGCACGGCGAGGAGCGCAAGGTGTGGGGCGACGGTGGATATCAAGGACAGGGAGAAGCCATCCGGCAGGCGGCGCCGCGAGCGCAGGATATGACCAGCCGGAGAGTGCACTACAAGAACTTTGTGGACGAGTTACAAAAAGCCAAGAACCGGGTGAAGGCCAGAGTGCGAGCGAAGGTGGAACATCCGTTTCGGATTCTGAAGCGCATCTTCGGTTTCGAGAAGGTGAGATACCGAGGGATTCAGAAGAACCATCATCGGCTGTGCGCCAGCTTTGCGCTGGTGAACCTGTATCTGCACCGCAAACGGCTGACGGTGGCGAGGGCGTAGTGTCTCTGAGAGCCGCGTGAATGGCGGGTCCCGATAAGATCGCAAGCAATACAGGGGAATTCGTGGCCTGTGCAGGTCTGGAATTCCCGCCGTCTTCAAAATTGATGGTTGCTCAGAGGTTCCCTAGGTGCATGATAATGCAAATGTTACTAGATCAATGCGCGACGTCGTGACAATACGCTCTCTGGATTATCCGAACCCATTGCATCGGCGGTTGCCGTCAAAAACGGGCTAACCGCGCGCTGCATATGGAGTAATTTCGCTATAAACGCCAATTATTATGATCGGTTAAACGCATACTGATTGGGCAATGGGACCGTCTCCACCACTCCACTTGCAGATTACATTTCTGGACGCCAGGGAGATGCGCAAGGTGCAACCGCGCTCGACGCATATCCGTTGAACTTCAGCGGTCAGCGTGTTGAGGACATGAAACAAACTCCGCACTGAAATGAAGGGGCCCATGAGTCGTCAAGCGCTGCTTGTAATCATCCTCGCAGTCCTCTCGGCATGGTCCGTTGCGCTGAGTGACGAAACGTCCACTCCGGCGGAATTCGTCAACACACTCATGCCGCAACCATCGCAGCTTGCCGCACAGGCGGGCCGGCTCATCATCACCTCGTCCTTTACCGCGACCGCAGATCACTTCCGCGACCCGCGCCTTGACGCGGCCGTCACACGTGTTCTTGATCGCCTCAGAGTGCACACGGCCATCGCAATCGCCCCAATCTTGGCCAGTAGCACCCCTGCAACTCTCATCGTCAGCGTCGGCGGCTCAGGAGAAAAGATCCAGACCGTAAGCGAGGACGAGTCTTACTCGCTGGACGTGACCCCTTCTGGCGCGCACCTGCATTCTGCAACGGTTGTCGGAGCCATGCGCGGCCTGGAAACTCTGCTGCAGCTGATCCAGTCCGACGCCACCGGCTATTTTGTTCCCAGCATTTCGATACGCGATACACCGCGCTTCCGCTGGCGTGGCCTTTTGATCGACTGCGGACGCCACTTCATGCCGGTCGACGTTCTCAAGCGGACCCTCGACGGGATGGCCTCGGTGAAGCTCAACGTCTTCCACTGGCACCTCAGCGAAGATCAGGGGTTTCGCATGGAAAGCAAAGCTTTCCCCAAGCTGGCCGGGTTGGGCTCCGACGGTCTCTTCTATACGCAGGAACAGGCGCGCGAGATCGTCACCTACGCGCATGACCGCGGCATCCGCGTAGTTCCCGAATTCGACATGCCGGGTCACAGCAGTTCCTGGTTTGTAGGGTATCCCGATCTCGCTAGCGGCCCCGGTCCATTCCATATCGAACGCGAGTTCGGCGTTTTCGATCCGGTCATGGACCCCACCCGCGAGAGCACCTACAAGTTTCTCGACACTTTCATCGGCGAGATGGCGGCAGTCTTCCCTGACCACTTCCTGCATATTGGAGGCGACGAGAACAACGGCGTTGAGTGGAACGCCAACCCGCGCATCCAGCATTTTATGCGTGAGCACAAACTCAAAGATGCTGCCGCGCTGCAAAACTATTTCAACCAGCGTCTTTTCAAACTTCTTGAGAAGCACGGGAAGGACATGATCGGTTGGGATGAGATTCTAACTCCCGACCTGCCTGGGGGGGTTGTGGTCCAGAGTTGGCGCGGCTTCGACTCACTCGCCGCCGGAGCCAAGAACGGATACCGGGGCATCCTCTCCGCCGGCTATTATTTGAATCACAAAAATACCGCCGAAATGCACTACGCGGTCGATCCTTTGCCCGCAGCGAGTACCCTGAACACTGACCAGCAGGCGCGGATTCTCGGTGGAGAAGCTTGCATGTGGACGGAGCAGACCAGCCCGCAAACTCTCGATTCGCGCCTTTGGCCGCGAGCGGCGGCGATCGCCGAACGGCTCTGGTCTCCACGGACTGTGGATAGCGTAGACGACATGTATCGCCGCCTGGCGGCTGAGTCGCTGCGTCTCGAAGGCTTTGGTCTTACGCACATTTCTCAAGAAGGAGTAAGTCTGCGCAGATTTGCCGGTACGGAGCAGATTGGTCCGCTGCAAATCTTTGCCTCCGTTCTCGAACCGGTGAGCTTCGACGAGCAAGCATCCATGCAACATCCAAATGCGCTCACGCCGCTCAATCAACTCGCGGACGCTCTTCCGCCCGACCCGCCATCACGGCACAATTTTGAAGTGCTCGTGCGGTCCTACTTGCAAGATCCCCGAACCAGAAAGCACGAAGAAGCCAACCTCGTCGCCGGCTTCAACTCCTGGATTGCGATAGAGCCTGCAATTCTGCAAATGATGAGCGCCTCGCCCCAACTCGCTCAAGCCGAGCCTCGGGCCCCTCAGTTGGCCGAACTCGGTACAACGGGGATCGAGGCGGTTTGGTATCTTTCCTCTGGACTGCCGGCAGCCGCTGGCTGGAAAACCGAAAAACTCGCCCTCATAGATACCGCCGAAAAAACACAAGCGCTGGTTCGCTTCACGGTGATCAAACCCTTGCGCGATCTGGTCAATGCAGTCTCTGAGCCAACAGCCAAGTAACTTCAACTGGAAGAAGTGAATTTGGGAAGAAGATGAAATGCCGAAACGAAGCGTGGCAAAGAGGCGCACAATCAACGTTCCAGGATTGCTTCTATTTCTGACTCTTGCAGTTGGTGGCGTTCTGGCAGACGGCACCGTCGTTGCCCAAACAA
>QIAH01000404.1 GCA_003225465.1 Acidobacteriota bacterium
ATCGTCGGCTTCATCACGACTTCCCTCACTATCGCCATCTCTCTTCTGCCACCACCCGACGAACCCAACAAACCACTCGCCGTGATCAAGGTTGTCGGACTGTGCGGATTGCTGGTGTTGATCGGAGTGGCAATCTTCTACCAGCCAAGAATTCGAGGCTTCTTCGCTCGACTTAAGACTGCTCCCTAAGCGGGAACCGCTACGAAATTTCAGCTCGCCGGCAGCTCCCTCGCCGACGCTTTCAACCCCAGGTTTCGGATGAGCCGCAACAATGAGTTTGGATGTAGTCCGAGAATCTTTGCCGCCTGGATGTAATGTCCGTTCGCCTGCCCCAGAGCCCGCACGATGAGCTGTCTTTTGCTGTGTTTGATGGCGCAGTAATAGCCCGCATCCGGTTCGCTCGCGGGCGCTTCCCGAATGGATTTCGGTAAGTCTTCGGGCACGATCTCATCAGCGTCCCCTAGCACCACCGCTCGCTCAATGGCATTCTCCAGCTCGCGCACGTTGCCGGGCCAGTCGTAGTCCATCATTAAAGCTTGCGCCTGGGCAGACAACGCCTTTACCGGGACGTTGTACTTCTTGCTTACCTTCATGACAAAGCTCTCGGCAAGGAGGGGGATGTCCTCCCGCCTGTCCCGGAGTGGAGGAGTCGTGATGTTGAGAACGTTCAAGCGAAAAAACAAATCTTCGCGGAAGCGTCCGGCCCGGACCTCGGCCTCGAGATTGCGGTTGGTGGCGGCAAGGATGCGAACATCCACCTTGATGGAGTGCGTTCCTCCGACCGGCTCGACTTCGCGCTCCTGCAGCACCCGCAACAGCTTGGCCTGCATCGGTGCAGCCAGCTCACTGATTTCATCGAGGAACAGTGTGCCTCCTGTGGCACTCTCGATCTTTCCTATCTTTTGCGCAGTGGCTCCAGTGAACGCGCCTTTTGCATGACCGAATAATTCGCTTTCCAGCAGCGACTCGGTGATGGCAGCACAATTGATGGCTACGAACGGGCGCCCCGCGCGCGAGCTTGCTCGATGGATCGCCCGTGCGACCAGTTCCTTGCCGGTACCGGTTTCGCCCTGGATGAGTACGGTCGATGTCGTCGGGGCCACTCGTTGCACCAGTTCCAGAACTTCGCGAATCGCCGCGCTGCAGCCCACCATGCCGTCTGCAGGATGTCTTTCCCAACTTTCAGACGCATCGCGTGGAATAATCCCGTCGTGCTCATTGCCGTCCGCGTGAGGTCTCATCCAGGTCTGCACCGCAACCTCCGATCGTTAACTCGTTTCTAACCAAAACGTGAGTGCCACTAACTCTTTGGTTAGTGAAACTGGATCCGCGATCGTTACAGAATTTATGTCCAACCGTTCCCTGCCATACCCATTCAGTCTGGGATCAACAACTTGCCACTCAGTGATCCGCGAAAAGATCTCTGCGCACCATTGGCACGCGGCTTGCTTATGAGTAGTGCATTCGGTGATCAACACCGAAACGGGGTGTGGGACGGCAATACACGGACGCAATTTGTCAGGTGTTGAAGAGGGTTCAGTCCTGCTTGGGCTTCCGCCGTCATCACAAAGGAGGAACTATGAAAAAGCAAGCTCTTACTTTCGTCGGCGTGCTGAGCCTGCTCTTGGTGGCGGGGTCCGCATTCGCACAACAAAAAGTTCAAAGCGATGTACCGTTCAGCTTCACTATCAACAAGACCGTACTGCCCGCGGGCGCATATACCATTTCTCCCATCGGGGACACTGGTGTTGCCGTCCTGAAAGGCAGTGATAATAACACCGTCAGCATGATGAGGTCGCATGCGGTGCAGTCGCTGAATCCGGCCGATCGCAGCAAGCTCATCTTTCACTGTTACGGACGCGAACATTGCTTCTTATACGAGGTCTGGGTCCGGGGCGAGACCAGGGGACGCCAACTTCCTTCAAGTGCGGTTGAGAAGGAACTAGCGGCTCGCCTCCGCTCGGAAAAGGTAGCCATCGTTGCCGAGGCCCGCTGAGCCGCATTCGCTGGGGCTGAAATCAACGCTCGGGAGAGAGGGCACACCGTCGAGTGTGCCCTTTTCACTTGCAGGAAGTCTGAGTCCCGAGTACCGGCGGTGCCCCAGGTTCGCGTCCGTTCTCTGGACGCTAACCTGGGATCCATGGGCTTGCACGGGTACAGGTTGGGAGAAAACTGTGAACTCTTGCAGCGACGACCACCTTAAACCGGCACGGCCGTCTTCCGCGGAGGATTGAAAAAGGGTAGCTTGACCACGGTCGCGGTCGTTTTCAATCGCCGCGCTTCAATCGTCAACTCCATCTGCAGTTTCGTCCCAGGCGTCGAGTACGCGGTCTCCACGCTGGCCATCGCGATCAACTTCTTCAAGAGCGGAGAAAACGTCGTGGTCGTGGCCTTCCCAATGTGCTTGCCGCCGGCATAAACCGGAACCGGCACCCGCGAGGCCTGCGCCGGAGCCGCCGGCGTCAGTCCAAACTTGTCGTGCTGCTCCTCCACCTCCACCCAATCCACTTCCAGCCCGACCAACTGCCGCGCAACCCCGTTCTTCTTGTCGCGCTGCAGCGCCGTCTTGCCTACAAAGTTGTCTTTATCGAGGTGAACCATCTTCCCGAATCCCAACTCGTACGGCGAATACTTCTGCGACGGGATCAATGCCTTCTTCGAACTCGTATAGTCCACCTCGATCAGCAACAACCCGGCTTCCACGCGCGCCACATCGAGCGCCAGCATTCCGGCTGCATGGATATCGAACTGCTTTCCTTTGGCCATCAATGCGTCCCACACTTTCAAGGCCTCATGCCACGGAGCCCAGATCTCGTACCCCAGATCGCCCGTATATCCAGTCCGCGAGATATCCACTGGCACGCCATTGATCCTGCCTCGTGTCACCCGGAAATATTTCAGATTCGTAATGTCCGCCTCCGCCGCCACTTTCAGAAGCTGCCCCGAAGTCGGCCCCTGCAATGCCAGCGCCGCTACTTTCTCCGAGATGTCATCGACCTGCACATCCATGTTCAACCCGTTCTGCTTGAACCAGCGCAGGCTGGGATCGGCCGCCGTCCAGCGATACACATTCTCCTCGAGCCGCGAGATCGTCCCGTCATCGATCACCTTGCCATCCTCATCGCACCAGCAGCAGTAAATCACCTGCCCGACTTTGACCTTGTTGATGTCGCGGGTGATCACGCGATTCACCAGCTTGGTCGCGTCTTTGCCGGTAACCAGGTATTTGTACAAAGGTGAGATATCGATCATCGCGCATGCATTGCGAATGGCGTTGTACTCATGCTCATGATGCACCTCGTACACGCTGACCGTGTAATACCCTGACCACTCGCGGTAATTCAAACTGTGACAAAGAGGAAAAGTGCGCTCGTGAAAAGCGGTTCCGATGGGCAAAGCAGTCCCTCGCAGTGAAATGTCGAAGGCGGATTATAGCAGCGAAACAAAGTTGATCGTAAATCCGAAGCCTAATAGCGCCGATAGCGCCACCAAAGATACCGCTTGGAAGCGTTCTTGCCTTCGGTCAACAAGATTCAACCATCAAGCCGATGCGGTTATGCCATTGGAGTTAGGATGTACTACGTGAACGCCGACCAAGAATTCACAGTGGTTTTCAGGCGAATAAACAACGGCTGGGCGATCATCGATTCTCTGCGGAACGTGGCGGCACTGGGTATGCCCTACGCAAAGAAGATCGTCGATGTCCAGCACAAGTCGTTTGTTTCTGACTTACTGATTCCGGTCAATTGGAGAAGCTCATCATAGGGATTAAGGATGCGGGGGATCTGAAGAAGACGGCCGACTTTGTGCGCGAGAGGCTCACGGAACAGACGATGAAGAATGCGTCTTATTCGGTCGACGCCGCTTCGCTGGTGTTCGCGCATACCGTTCTGGAAGATGAAATCAACTCTTACTTGGGAATCACGTTTCACTTCGCACCTGATTTCTGGCGAGACCGGGTGAAGAAGGACCCGTTCGATCTGGAAGCCGTTTTGAAGCATGGACTGGACAACGTGGTGGGCAGCTTTATACAGAAGAAAATATGGAGCATTCGTCGGAACGGGTCCCTCGTTACGAAAGCTAATCTCCTGCTTGCTATATGCAAGCCATCAGAGCAGGACCCGTATTACGCCTTTGACCAAGAAAAGGTGAAATCCATAGACAAGCTGAGGCAGAATATCGTTCACGGTGAACTTCTCGGCAGTGAGATCGCAGATATCGACGACAAACTCTCGTGCCTCCGGAACGCTGGGTTCTACTTCTTCAAACTGATGCACAATACTTTCGGGCTGCGAATTGACACTACGGTGTTTACGTCCCAGCCGAAACCTAACACGTGAGGCTGATCATCGTGCGCACTAGAGAGGAGCTCGTCCCGATTCTGCCCCAGGTTCGCGTGCGCTTTTTGCACGCTAACCTGGGCTCCTTCAATGCCGACACTCACCCGCAAGCCAAGATTCTCTCGGAACCCTTCTCCCCGCCTCCAATGGGCAAAGCAGTTCCTCCCAGTTACATGTTGAAAGAGGATAGCGAGCTTGGTATATCCTGTCTGACATCTTAAACAGAGAACTCTAATTCCGGCGATGGTGTCGGCTGTTCATAAGGGAAAGAGCTATGTTTTTTCGGTGGACATTGATGATAACCGTAGTCATTGCGACCCTAGCTTCGTGCAAGTCTCAGGCTGGGAGCGATGCCCTTACCGTCAAATTGGACAGTCACACCAGCAGGCAAGAGTGCGATGCAAAACAGATTGAGATGCGTCAGTTTCTCTGGAATCATTGGAGTCAGCGGAAACCTGCCACTTTGGCATTAACAGCTGTGTCGAAGGAAGACA
>QIAH01000322.1 GCA_003225465.1 Acidobacteriota bacterium
GCGAACGACGGCGGCTTTCGGTCGGGCGCGTTCGCGCTTCATGCCGCCGTACGTCCATGGCTGTGGGGTTCGGTGTTTCGGCTGGCGCGTAACAGCACAAGGGCATCGCGCGAGTTGTGCGAGTACTTGAGCAGGAATGCCGGGGAAATGACAACTGCGGAGTCAACCAAGTTCGCACCATAAGTTGGCGGCGCTTTGATAGGCACGGTTTCAATTCCTCCGTGTCTTTGCGTCCTTGGCGGCCGTTCTTTGCGATCTTTACGGTTAAAAGCTTTTGTCTTTGAACGCGCTCACGGTAACCAAAAAAAGCTTGTAACCGCAAAGATCGCAAAGGGAACGCGAAGATCGCCAAGAAAGGCATCTTTCACACATATTTTCGAACATTACATTACTGGAAAGAGTTGGTTGATAGCATTGATGAAGCGAGTAAGAAGTTTCATGACTCCTGTAGTAGTGATCGCCGCGACCATGCTGGGCGCACAAACGCAACCGTCGTTCGTCTACGTCGAAAGCTTTCGCAAGGGCGCGACACGGGTTACCGAGCAAAGGCTGGAAGTGGACTTAGACCCCAAGAATCCCACCTGCGAAATTCGCGTCAAAGATCAGAGCGGCAGAGATCGGTATTCATTCGGCTGTGTTCCGCAGCGGGTCGGGCCAGGCGACGACCGCATCATTGCCTGGCAGGTGCGCCTCGCCGACAAGCAGCACAAAATTTATCCGAACGTGCTTTTGTCCGCGCCCGATCCCACGCAGGAGCACACCCAGATCGGCTGGCTCGATCCTGGCAAATTCGCCAAGATTGCCCTGACCACCGAGCGCGTGGTCAAGGTCGACCATTTTTATTGCGTGTTCCAGGTTACCGATTCGCATTTCGTTGCGCCCGGGCAGCCCTATCTGGATCATCTAACGCTGGAGGTACGCTTCACCAACACCATGCCGCATAGCGAAGTTCATACTAAGAAGGAAGATAAGACGCCTTCATGATGGCCATTGCAGGACAGATTGCGATCGAAGATCGCCTCCAAACGATCCCGGCCACCATGCTGGCTGCCGTTTATCACGGCAAGAACGATGTTCGCATGGAGACGGTTCCGGTCCCCTCCATCGGTCCGGGCGAGCTCCTCGTGCGGGTGCATACCTGCGGCATCTGCGGCACCGACCTGAAGAAAATCTCTACCGGATCGCACTCGGCTCCGCGCATCTTTGGCCACGAGACCTCCGGAGTGGTGGTCGCAACCGGAAAGGACGTTGCCCAATTCCAGCTCGGCGACCGGGTCATGGTGTTCCATCACATCCCCTGCCGGAATTGCTACTACTGCCGCCATCACACCTTCGCGCAATGCGAAACCTACAAGAAGGTCGGCTGCACAGCCGGTTTTGAGCCCAGCGGCGGCGGCTTCGCCGAGTACGTGCGCGTCATGGACTGGATAGTCCAGCATGGAACAGTCCGGATTCCTGACGGCGTGTCCTATGAGCAAGCCTGCTTCGTCGAGCCCGTAAACACGTGCATGAAAGGAGTTGTGAGCCTGCGGCTGGAGCCCGACGAGAGCGTGCTGGTCATCGGGCAAGGCCCTATCGGTCTCATTTTGAGCGTCTTGGCCAAGCGTACCGGGGCTCGGGTTATTACTTCCGATTTGTATTCCCAGAGGCTTACAATATCTGAAAGCTTCGGTTTGGGTCTGACCATTGATGCCTCGCGCGCGGATGTTATTGAGAGGGTGCGCGAGTTAACGGATGGCCGAGGCGCCGACGCCGTGATTTTGGCGGTGGGCGGTAACGGCCTGATCCGGCCCGCCATGGATGCGACGCGTCCTGGTGGCCGGGTATTACTGTTTGCTCAAACAGTGCATGGCGAAGCGGTCGTGGATCCCGCGGCCATCTGCGTAGATGAAAAAACTTTGCTCGGGTCCTACAGCGCGTCTGTGGAGTTGCAGGACGAATCGGTGCGTTTTGTGATGAGCCGCGAGATGGAACTGGAGCGCCTCATCAGCCACCGGTTCCCTTTATCTCGTGGATTGGAAGCGCTCGAATTGGCTGCCCATCCCCAGCCTGATTCCATGAAGGTTGTGATTCAACCGGGCAGCGCTTGGGAAGGATGTTCGAAGTGAATGGAAAAATGACGGCTGCCGTCCTGTACGGCAAGGAAGACATAAAGATTGAGCAGGTGCCCATTCCCCGCGTGGGGGAAGGTGAGGTCCTGATCAAAGTGCAGGTCGCGCTCACTTGCGGCACCGACCTGAAGGTCTACCAGCGCGGTTATCACGCCCGCATGATTGTGCCGCCTGCCCTGTTCGGGCACGAACTCGCCGGAGTGGTCGAGCAAGTCGGCCCGGGAGTGCGCGGTTTCCGCAAAGGAATGCGCGTGGTGGCGTTGAACTCCGCTCCCTGCGGCATGTGTTTCTTCTGCTCCAAGCATCAGGAAAATCTTTGCGAGGACCTGCTCTTCAACAATGGCGCCTATGCGGAGTACATCCGTGTACCGAGGCGGATCGTGGAAAGCAACATGCTCGCCATTCCGCCGGACGTTTCCTACGAAGACGCGGCCATGACCGAGCCGCTGGCCTGCGTGCTGCGCGGGCTGCATGAAACCCGCGTGGAAATTGGCGACACCGTTGCCGTCATTGGGGGAGGACCCATCGGGCTGATGTTCGTGCAGGTTGCCAAGGCGATCGGCTGCAACGTGATTGCCGTGGTGAAACGTGACTCGCAGGTGACCTTGGCGCGGCGCAAGGGCGCGCACGAGGTGGTGCAGATCACGCAAGTGAAAGATCCCATCGAAGCCGTCCGCGATCTTACCCGCGAGAAGCGCGGGGCAGACGTCGTGGTCGAAGCCGTCGGCCGCCCGGAGGCATGGGAATGGGCTGTCCAGATGGTTCGCAAAGGCGGCACCGTAAATTTCTTTGGTGGATGTGCCAGCGGCAGCAAAGTGCAGCTTGATACCAACCGGCTGCACTACTCGGAAATCTCGTTGAAAGCGACGTTCCATCACACGCCCGAGACCGTTCGTCGGGCGTTCGCGCTGATTGCCGAGAAGAAGGTCCGCGGCACCGACTACATCACGGGCGAAGCGCCACTCTCCCGTCTGCATGACGTGCTCCGCCATATGCTCAACCGCAATGGCGACATCAAGACCGCCATTATTCCCGGGCACTGACGGTAGGGAATCGACCGGGACACATACTCGCTATGACTTCTATCGCCAGCAGCGAATCCCGGCCTGTGCCCGCGTCTTCCCCGCTGGCCGGCTGGGCAAAGCTTCCGCCAGAGTACGCGATCCCGCCGCTTGCGCCTTCGCTCGAACAGTCGCGCGCTTATTGCGAGCGACTGGCGCGTTCTCACTACGAAAATTTTTCAGTAGCGAGTTGGTTTCTTCCGGCGCGCCTGCGGCAACATTTCTTCAACGTCTATGCATACTGTCGCATCTCCGATGATCTCGGGGATGAGGTCGGGAATCCGGCGGCATCGCTCCTGTTACTGGACCAATGGCAGAGGGAGCTGGATGCTTGCTATGCCGGTAGCCCAAGGCACCCGGTGTTTGTGGCACTGGCCGAAACAGTTCGTAAATTCGAAATCCCGCAACACGAGTTCTCCGACTTGCTGGCGGCCTTCCGCCAGGACCAGACGATCACGCGCTACCAAACATTCGATGACTTGCTCGGATATTGCCGGAACTCCGCGAACCCGGTGGGTCACCTCGTGCTCTACTTGTGCGGCTATCGCGACGCCGAACGGCAGAAGCTCTCCGACTACACCTGCACGGCTCTACAGTTGGCGAATTTCTGGCAGGACGTTTCCGTCGACTACGAAAAAGGCCGAATCTACCTGCCCCTCGAAAGCCTGCGCCGCTTCGGCGTGACCGAAGAAGATCTGACTGCCAACCGCAACACGCACGCTTTCTGCGAGATGATGCGCTACGAAGTGGCGCGAGCGCGCGAGTGGTTTGAACGCGGGCTGCCGCTGGTGAGCAAGGTCGAGAAAGAACTCGCCATCGACCTGGAGCTTTTCACACGCGGCGGTCAGGAAATTCTGAATGCGATCGAGAAACTAGGATACGCCGTTCTCGGGCGCCGGCCCTCGATCTCCAAGTCGCGCAAACTCGTCCTGGTGGCACGTGCAGCGCTGGGGAAGTTGCTATGAGCACCGCCGTGCAGCCCGCCGCCGTGCAATCCGTGCCCACGCATTCGCAATTGGCGATGGCCTATTCGGTGTGCAGCGGCATCGCGCGCTCTTCCGCTCGAAATTTCTACTACGCTTTTCTCGTCCTCCCCAAACCCAAGCGCCAAGCCCTTTGTGCGGTCTACGCCTTCATGCGGCGGTGCGACGATCTTTCGGATGATCCCAGCTTGCCGCCTCGCGAACGGCGCGCGCGGCTGGAGGCCTGGCTGGACGCCTTTCATCATGCCCAGGCCGGAGAACCCACCGACGATGCCATCCTGCTTGCGTTGACCGACAGCCAGCGTCGTTACCAGATTCCCGCTGAGTTGCTCGACCAGTTGGCCTTCGGCACCCTGATGGATGTGCCCGACTCAGCGCCGGAAGGTCCTTCGCAGGAAACCGGGTCGGAGTCTTCCAGCCTGGTCGTGCAGTACCGTTCCTTCAAGGATCTATACCTGTACTGCTATCACGTGGCGTCAGTGGTGGGACTGGTCTGCATCAAGATTTTCGGGTATCGCGATCCCAACGCCGAGCACCTGGCCGAGCGTTGCGGGATTGCATTCCAGCTGACCAATATCATTCGCGACGTCAAAGAAGACGCCGGCATGGGACGTGTCTACATACCGCTCGAAGACTTGCAGAAATTTGAGCTTATGCCAGGCGACCTGCAGGGCACGCCCGATCGCGCGCGCCTGCGCTCGTTGCTCGCCATGGAGGCCGAACGCGCTCGCGAATTCTATAAATCGGGGCACGAGTTGATTCCGCTGGTCAGCGAAGACAGCCAGCCCGCCCTCTGGGTGCTGGTGACCATCTACCAGCGCTTGCTCGAGAAAATCGCGCAGAAGCAATACGATGTTTTCGCGGGCCGGGTTCGTCTGAGTACCCGCGAAAAGCTTTCAGTCCTGGTGAAGGGCTTCCTGAAGCGGTTGACCTGATGCCCCAGTCCTGGACTCAACCTCCTACCGTGGCCGTCGTAGGCGGCGGACTTGCCGGACTGGCCGCCGGTTGCGCACTCGCTTCCGCGGGCATGAAAGTCACGCTGTTTGAGCGCAGGCCCTATCTCGGCGGACGCGCCTCGTCTTACCAGCATCCCGGCACCGGGGAAGTCATCGACAACTGTCAGCACGTGCTGCTTGGCTGCTGCACGAACCTGATCGACTTCTACGAGCGCACCGGTGTCGCCGGCAGCATTCGCTGGTTTGAGCGGATGACGTTTCTCGAGCCGGGCGGCCGTGCTTCCGAGATCGGCCCATCCTCATTACCGGCGCCCCTGCACACGACTCCCGCTTTTCTCCGCGCATCCTGCCTCGAAGTCGCCGACAAGGTCGCCATCGCGCGCGCCATGATGGCGCTTGCCCCGACCACTCCTCGCGACACGGGCGAATCGTTTCTGGGTTGGTTGAACCGCCACGGCCAGACGGTGCGGGCCATCGAGCGCTTCTGGAAGCCGGTGCTGGTGAGCGCCCTCAACGAAGAGGTGGACCGCGTCTCGGTGCCCTACGCTGCGCAGGTCATGCGGGAGTCGTTTCTGAAGTCCGCCGAAGCTGGACGCATGGGCGTGCCCACCGTTCCACTCACAGACCTTTACAGCGCGGCGGGGAACTACATTCGCGAGCGCCAGGGAGACGTGCAGTTCCGCACCTCGGCCGAGTCGTTCCGCGCCGAGCTATCGCACGTGAAGCTGGTGGTCGGAGAGAAGGAAGAGACGTTCGACTATGCGGTCTTCGCGCTCCCGTTCGACAGCCTGGAGCGGATTCTTCCCGATTCGTCCGCATCGCAGCCTTTGCGCGACGCGCTGGCGCGCTTCGAGACTTCTCCCATCACCGGCATTCACCTCTGGTTCGATCGCATCATTTCCGACCTCGATCACGCCGTATTGCTCGATCGCACCATCCAGTGGATGTTTCACAAATCGAAGCTGCAGAACCGCAATAGCAACGGACACGGCAGCTACGTGGAACTAGTCGTCAGCGCCTCGAAGACGCTGGTGGATAAGTCGAAGCAGGAGATTGTGGACCTCGCGGTCAGCGAGCTGCGCGAATTCTTTCCTGCAGCCCGCGACGCCAACCTGCTGAAGTCCACCGTCATCAAGGAGGTCCATGCCACCTATTCGCCGAGACCGGGAATCGAAGCGGAACGTCCGCGGCCCGAGACGGTGTGGCCCCGCGTCTTTCTTGCAGGAGATTGGACCGCCACTGGCTGGCCGGCGACCATGGAAGGCGCCGTTCGCAGCGGCTACTTGGCGGCCCAGTCCCTGGCGCGGGTCGCGGGACAGAAGGACGCGACGTTCCTGGTCCCAAACCTGCCGGCCACTGGCTTCATGCGTTTGTTTGGCTAATCGTTTCGGATCAGTTGACGCAACGGCACGGCAATTAGCTCTTAGCCATTAGCCATTAGCTCTTAGCCATGAGCGAGGGCCTGATTAAGTGCGCTTTGATTAGCTATTAGCGCGGTCTGATTAAGTGCGCTTTGAAAGGGACGGCCTTCAGGCCGTCCGCCAGTTTCCAGTAAAAATAGGGGCTTCAGCCCCTGGGGTGGATCATCTCGCACTTGATGAGAGCCTTGTTAGCTGAAACCCATGGCATTCAGGTTAAAAGCTAGTGGCCAAAAGCTAATCGCTAAAGGCTAAAAGCTAATTGCCGCTTTTTCCATGCTTCGTGAGTTCGCAGCGTCGTTGTTGATGCTCAGCTTGGCTGGGGCGCTCGCCCTGCGCTCGCCGCAACAGCCCGCACCAGCGTCGCCGACTTTCTATCGCGACGTGCTCCCCATTCTGCAGCAGCATTGCCAGCGCTGCCATCGTCCGGGCGAGATCGCGCCCATGCCGCTGGTTACCTACGCTCAAACGAAATCGTGGGCGCGGCTGATTCGCGACGTTGTTCGTTCGAAGCGCATGCCTCCCTGGTTCGCCGACCCCTGTTGCGGGCATTTCTCCGATGACCCATCACTGCGTGACCAGGAGATTGCGACCCTGAGCGCGTGGGCCGACGCCCGAGAGCCGGGTGATCCGCGCGATGCGCCGCCTCCTCCACACTGGTCGGAGGGCTGGAACATTCCGCAGCCGGATCGCACCATCACCATGCCCAAGTCTGTCGCCATTCCCGCGGACGGTGATGTCGAGTACACCTACGAAATCGTTTCCACCGAGTTCGCCGAAGACAAGTGGATCCAGATGTCCGAAGTTCTGCCCTCGAGCCGGCAGTATGTGCACCATGCCGTGGTCTATATCCGGCCGCCGGATTCCAAGTGGCTGCGGGGAGCGCCGCTCAACACGCCGTTCACGGCCTCGAGCCTCAAGGATCCTGCCCTTCGCCACCAGGCCCACGAAACCACGAGCGACCTTCTGCTGGTCTACGCGCCGGGCAGTTCGCCAGATCAGTGGCCCGACGGCATGGCCAAATTCATTCCGGCTCATTCGGACCTGGTGTTCCAGATGCACTACACGACGAACGGGCAGGCGGGCGAGGACCAGACCAGCGTTGGCCTCGTGTTCGCGAAGCGCCCGCCCAGCCAGCGCGTGCTCACGTTGCAACTCGCCAATGACCACGACCAGATCCCGATCCCGCCGAACACCGACAACTACCGCGTCGAGGTGCACGGAACCTTGCCCAATGACGCCACGCTACTCAGCTTTTTCCCGCACATGCATCTGCGCGGGAAGCGATTCGAGTACAACCTGGTCGGGCCCGATCACAAGACGGAAACGCTGCTGCGCGTGAACTACGATTTCTATTGGCAGTTGAGTTATCGTCTGGCACAGCCGCGCTTGCTGAAGGCTGGAACTGAACTGCAGGCCATTGCCTGGTATGACAATTCCTCGAACAATGCTCACAATCCCGATCCCAACAGTCCTGTCACGTGGGGAGATCAGACTTACAACGAAATGATGGTGGGATTTTTCGATATAGCTGTGCCCGCCAATGTAGATAAGCAGCACTTCTTCATTCGACGCGCCCCGTAGACACGCCAGCGGAAATGGCACCAGGCCCTAAAGGGGCTTCTTCTCCGACATCAATCGGTATCGCTAATGCGATGCCCTGATACGAACTGCGATTCCCGGACTGCAGTATCTCCTGATCGGCAGCAGGTAGCACGAAATCAGAGAAGTGATCAGGCCCGCCTTCCTCTGTGACTCTGTGTCTCTGTGGTGAAAAGAAATACCCGTTCTTTTTTGCCCACCAGAGTTCCTTACCAGAGGGGCTTCCCGTCGTTGTCGCGGAACAGAAACTCATCCTCACCGCGCTTGACCTTACGCGCGAAAATCGTGTCCACGCCCTCAAACTTCACTTTCACTCCGGTGACCTCGAGAACATCGCCCTTGTGAAAAACCAGATCGTACTGCGTGACGAATTTGCTCAGCGCGAGATGGACCTCGATGGTGGTGCCGTCGGTGAGCTTCAAGATCAGGTGCGAGCCCATGCCGCCGCTGACCGGGCAGTGACGGTCTTTCACTTCGTCGACGGTCCCTTTGAACACCGCTTCGGCGGTCTTGTCATATTTAGGGACAGATTCGTTGGCGGGTTTCTGCCCGGCGAGGGTGGGCACCGTGGCCACCACGAGCGCGCAAATCATCAGGATGAGGCGCCAGGTTTTCATGTTCGTCCTCCTTGCCGTAGGTCCGAAACTTTGGGCCTGGCTACTGCCTGAATTATGGCGCGAAGACTCCCACACTCCTGTGATGCACATCACGAGGCGGGGCCAATGGATCACAAGCGGCGTAAATTGTTGAGGAACTTGGGAATGTGCTGTTCGGGAAGTGCTGCGGGAGGTGATTCGGGGAAGGAGGGAGCGGGCCGCGCTCCCGCTCGTGGCGGTGGCGCGGCCCATTCAGCATTCTTCTACTTTGCGGCCGGGGGCGGCGCAATTTCCGCGAGCCGCTGGTCTTGCCTAATCTGTAAAAATTCCTCGTCCTTGTAGACGTTGGCGAGGTTGCGATATCCGCCTTCCTTCGCCTTCCTCAGGCAGCGCAGGCATTCCTCGGTGTTGCCGAGCTTCGCGTAGATCTTTGCCATCATGTAGTCATAACGAGCGCGTTCTTCCGAGGTCGAGATCTGTGCGGCCACGCCCGCGTTGGTATTGCGAGCAAGGGCGTCCGGATCGAGCTGCAGGGCGCGCCGATACTCGGCCATGGCGCGCTCCAGTTTGTTCTGGCCGAACCAGGCTGCGCCCAGATTGACGTGAAATGCGGGACGGCTCTCTTCCAGCGCAACTGCTTTCTTGAAGTAGCGAGTGGCCTGTCCCAGATTTCTCTGAACGAAATAAACTGCGCCCACGTTGTTGACGGCATCGGCGTACTTGGAGTTCCGCTTCATGGCTTTTTCGAAGCTGGCTCGGGCGGCGTCATTGTTGCCGGCTTTCAACTGCGACAACCCCAGCTTGTTGTAGAGCACGGCATTCTTCTTGTCCTTGCCAATGGCGATCTCGAAGCAATCGATGGCCTGCTCGTAGTCTTTCGCGGCGCGCGCGGCGTCACCTGCCCTCTCCAGTTCGGCGACGGTCATGGCATTCAGGTTCGCCGCAGACTGTGGAGGCACGGTCTGGCCGAAAGTGGTTCCGGCGAAACCGAGAACAATCACCAGGATTGCGACTGTCATAATCAGAGTTTTCATAAATTGCCTCAATTCCCGGAGTTGCATCGCTTCCGGTAGAGCCAGGGGCGATTTGCTCTCCGCATCTGCCATTGGTATCGCGCAAATCGTTCATGGCGACAACGCTATGCCTGCTACAGAATGGCTACAGATGGCGGTTTATCTGTGGAGGCTGAGACATGTGAGCGGTTTGAAAGAAGATGGCCGCTTGCCGAGGACGGTGTCGCCGATGTTGCCATTCGCCACAGATGGGGTTACATGACCGTTACACCCTGCGAGTTACTTGCGCTGTAGACCGTTAAACACTGGACGTCACTGCAAACTGTGACTGCAGAGGTGTATAAGCCGAACTGGGGGCAACCGGGAGGTTTGGATGCCTTCGACAGCGGTACAACCGGTCAACTTGGAGCTGGAGCGCGCCGAACTGCAATCGGTGCTTGGGTCGCCGACCTTTGCCCGCTGTCCCACCCTCGCGCATCTCCTTTCTTATCTCTGCGAAAAGACGTTTGCTGGCGAGACCGCGCAGATCAAGGAGTATTCGGTCGCGCTCGACGTGTTTGGCCGCCGCGATACCTTCGATCAGGATACCGACTCGATTGTCCGCGTGCAGGTGAACCGGCTGCGCAAGCGCCTGGCCGAGTACTATGCAAGCGAAGGAGCATCCCACGAGCTGCGCATTAGCATTCCGGTCGGCCATTACGTTCCGCTGTTCGAAAAAACTGCGGCCGCCCCAAAATTATCCGAAGACGTTCTGGAGACTCCGGCCGCCCCTGAAATCGAACCTCCGCCAGAGACGTTCAAGCCCAAGTTGGGCAGACGGACATGGCTGGTGTTTGCTGGAGCTATCGCACTCGCCATTCTCGCGGTCATCGGCCTCGGTCTGCACAAGCGGGAAAAGCCGAGACCGCCAGTGGCCTCAAGCCAGAACCTGCAAGCGCTGATTGACGCGCCGGCCGGTCTGCCCGTTGGTGACGAGGTACGGATTCTCGCGGGAGCGAGCCGCAGCTACGTCGATCGTGCCGGAAAATTATGGAGTCCGGACGCGTATTTCTCAGGCGGCAAGGGCGTGCGCAGCACCGTCCAACATATCTGGCGTACGCAGGACGCGAATATCTACCGCAGCAGCCGGCAAGGCGATTTCCAATACGATATCCCGCTGAAGCCGGGCGTTTACGAACTGCATCTGCATTTTTCCGAGACGTTCTACGGGCCGGAAGAAATCGGCAATGGCGGCGAGGGCAGCCGAGTAATGACAGCGACCGCTAATGGGAAGCTGCTTCTGAATGACTTCGACGTGGTGCTGGATGCAGGCGGAAGCCGGACCGCGGATGTGAAGGTGTTCACCGGAATTTCCCCCGGCCACGATGGACAGCTGCATCTGAGCTTCTCCTCGGTGCGCGGTGGCAGCGCGATGCTGTCGGCCATCGAAATACTGCCCGGCCTGAAGGACACCCAGCGTCCGCTGCGCATCGTCACCCGCGACGTGCCTTACTACTCCAACGACAGCCGCTGGTGGGGCCCTGACACTTACTTCAAGGGCGGGCAGCTAAGTTCGAGCGATGATCCCGCCCTCGATGCGGATGACCCCGAGATGTATGAAACGGAGCGCTGGGGCCATTTCTCATACGCGATTCCCGTGGCTCCCGGACGATACAGCGCGACTTTCCATTTCATCGAACATCGCTTCGATGCCACCAATCGCGACCGCTACCATGACTCCTCCGAACAGGGCGAAGCACGCGGCCGGCTATTCAGCGTGTTCTGCAACGGCAAAGCGATCCTGCAGAATGTGGACCTGATCAAAGAGGCAGGCCAGAATCGTCCGTTGATTCGCGAGGTCAGCGGCCTCCAGCCGAATGCCCAGGGAAAACTTCTGCTGGAGTTTGTTCCGCTGATCAATTACGCGACGGTGACAGCGATCGAGATTGTGCCGGAGTGAGGAAAGCAGTCGTCAGTCGTCATCTAGTGTAGCGCCGGCATCTTGCCGGCAGTCGCGAGCGCGTCCCGCGCTCGCAGGCGGGCGAGACGCCCGCCGGACAGCCGCCGGGACGGCGGCGCTACAAAGTGCTGACGACTATCTCTTCATCGCCGGTTCATTATCCTTGACCAGCTTGTCGAGAATTCCGTTGGCCACTTCGATCAGTTCGGGATCGACTTTGCGATTGCTGGCGATGGCCTCAGCCAGAGGCACGGAGACGATCTTGTTTCCGCGCAGCGCGGCCATGTGCCCCCACTCCTTGCGATGCACCATGTCGATGGCGCCAAGTCCATAGCGTGTGGCAAGAACGCGATCGAAAGAACTGGGCGATCCACCGCGCTGAATGTGGCCGAGCACGACCGAGCGGGTTTCAAAGCCGGTGCGCTTTTCAATTTCGCGCGCCAGCAGGTTCCCGATCCCACCCAGGCGCTCGTGCCCGAACTCGTCCTTGCCGAGGTCCTGCAGCACCAGCGAACCCTCCGACGTGGTGGCGAACTTGGCCCCTTCGGCGGCCACCACGATGCTGAAGTATCGCCCGCGAGCGTGCCGCTGCCGAATGAGTTCCGCGACCTTGTCGATATCGAAAGGAACTTCCGGGATGAGAATGACGTCCGCGCCACCGGCGACGCCGCTGTAGATCGCAATCCAGCCCGAGTCCCTGCCCATGACCTCGACTACGATGACGCGATTATGCGCCTCGGCCGTGGTGTGCACGCGATCAATCGCGCCCGTAGCGACGTTGACGGCTGTATCAAAGCCAAAAGTGAAGTCGGTGCCGGCCAGGTCATTGTCGATGGTCTTGGGCACGCCCACCACCTGTACGCCATTCTGAAAAAGCTTCTGCGCGACCGAAAGGGTATCGTCGCCGCCAATGGCGATCAGGGCATCGCAGCCATACTTCTTCAGATTCTCGACACACCGTTGCAGGCCCTCCGGACGCTTGGCCGGATTCGTCCGCGAGGTTCGCAAGATCGTGCCGCCCCGCGGAAGAATGCCGCCTACCGTTTCCAAATCAAGCGGCATCGCCTTGTCTTCCAGCAGACCGCGCCAGCCCTCCATGAAGCCGACGAATTCATCTTCGTAATGAAACGTACCCTTGCGCACCACGGCGCGGATGACTGCGTTCAATCCCGGGCAATCGCCGCCACCGGTTAACATGCCGATCTTCATCGCGTGCTCCTGATTAGATATGAACCATGTCCTGGGAATTCGAATGTAGAGTCCTCCGTCCATTTCCCGAACGAAGTAGGGAAGAACTGCGACGAACTCTGGCCCGGAACTCTAAAGATTATCACTAAACTGGACAGCAGAGGTCCATTCACAAAATCGTTACCGTACTTGTGGTTACGCTGCGAGGCAGCGTTCCTAACTTACCGGACGCCCGGTCGCATTGCGGATCATCGCGACCGCGGAAGCTCGCCGAAAGAAGTCGGCGGGGGTCCGCCCAGCGCATTTGCAAGCCAGACCGGGATTCGCCACAATACTCGCACCGCAAGCCGGCCCTGTCAGCCGGCACTACAAGACCGGAGTTCTGATTTCACATGTCCAAATCTGTGCGCGCATTGGTGTGGGTTGGTGTGACCGCCGCCGCCGTTCTCTCAGTGGCGACCATTGCCATTCATCGTGGTGAAGAGATCAACGCGATGTGGCTGGTGGTGGCCGCGGTATGCAGTTATGCGCTGGGATACCGTTTTTACAGCAAATTCATCGCGGCGCGCGTGCTCACTCTCGATGCCCTGCGCGCCACTCCCGCCGAGCGCCTCGAAAACGGACGCGATTTTGTTCGCACCAACAAGTGGGTCGTCTTCGGACACCACTTCGCCGCGATTGCGGGCCCCGGGCCGCTGGTCGGTCCCGTGCTGGCGGCGCAGTTCGGATATCTTCCCGGCACGCTCTGGATTCTGACCGGTGCAG
>QIAH01000321.1 GCA_003225465.1 Acidobacteriota bacterium
CGATGCGCTGAGGCGCGCGGCTACGTGGTTTCGGGCGAAGGGTTATGCCTGAGGTTGCGATCGTCGCTGCGCTGGAGCGCGAGATTTGGCCGCTGGTGCGGCGCTGGCACGCATCCGATCGCGAGTATTCCGGCAGGCGGTTCAGGTTTTTCGAGTCCGGGCATCGCGTTGCAGTCTGTGGCGGGATTGGACCGCACGCGGCCCGGCGTGCAGCCGAGGCGATTATTTCGCTATATCGGCCGGCGATCGTGCAGTCCGTCGGCTTCGCCGGCGCTCTCGACCAGAGCTTGCGCGTCGGCCAATTGTTCGAACCGCGGCAGGTCATTGACGCCAGCGATGGCAGCCGAGCCAACACAGGTTCCGGTTCGGGCACGCTGGTGAGCTTTTCGTCAGTCGCCAGCAGGGACCAGAAGTCCAGGCTCGCGACCGCGTACC
>QIAH01000405.1 GCA_003225465.1 Acidobacteriota bacterium
CGTAATTGCCCGCATCCTGCCGGAAGAGGATATGCCGTACCTCGACGACGGGTCTCCGGTGGAAATCGTTCTGAATCCCCTGGGCGTGCCGAGCCGTATGAACGTCGGCCAGATTCTGGAAACGCATCTTGGGTGGGCTGGCTTTGAACTGGGCAAGAAGGTGAGTCGGATCCTCGCGGAAAACACCCGAGCGGAAGCCATCCGGCGGGAACTGAAGGCTCTATTCAAGGATACGGCGCTCGCCGACACGGTCGCGGAATTCAGCGATGAGGAGATTGAGTCGGTCGCGCCCACCCTCGTGAATGGAGTGTTCTCGGGATCGCCGGTGTTTGACGGCGCGCGCGAGCACGAAATCAAGACGCTGCTCGAGCGGGCAGGTTTGCCGACTTCCGGCAAGACTGTCCTGCACGATGGCATGACGGGCGATAAATTCGAACAGCCCGTCACCGTGGGCTACATCTACATGCTCAAGCTGTCGCACCTGGTGGACGACAAGATTCACGCACGCTCCATCGGACCGTACTCGCTGATCACGCAGCAACCGCTGGGTGGCAAGGCGCAGTTCGGCGGCCAGCGCTTTGGAGAAATGGAAGTCTGGGCGCTGGAAGCGTACGGGGCGGCGTTCATCCTGCAGGAACTGCTCACCGCGAAATCCGACGACGTGTATGGCCGCACCAAGATCTACGAGGCCATCGTGAAGGGCGAGGCCGCCATGGAACCGGGCGTGCCGGAATCCTTCAACGTGCTGATTCGCGAATTGCAGTCGCTCTGCCTGGATGTGGAGCTGATCAAGGCGGCAATGGGCGAGAAGAAACCTGTGGCGCCCGCGCCGCTGGCAGCAGCGGACTAGGAAGGCAGTTCTCGGTTCTCAGTTCCCAGTTGTTGAAAGCTGAGTGGGAACTGAGGCCGCTGAGCTCCTAACGAGATTTTTGAAATATGAGCCACTGCGGCATTTGCTCTCGGTGCCGCAGATGTGGCCAAAGTTCTAGCCGGTTTTTCTGAAAACTGAGAACCGGGAACTGAGAACTGAAGTCGAGGGCCGTCAGCGGGCACGTGAGAACTCGCAGGAAGCGGAGGAATACCTTGTATCGCTCGAGCCCCTTTGACATGGCGAACCCGATTGCCGATTTCGATGCTATCCGCATCAGCCTGGCATCTCCGGAAAAAATCCGGAGTTGGTCGCATGGTGAAGTCACTAAGCCCGAAACCATCAACTACCGCACTTTTAAGCCCGAGCGCGACGGCCTGTTTTGCGCGCGTATCTTTGGACCGGTAACCGATTGGGAGTGCTTGTGCGGCAAGTACAAGCGCATGAAGCACCGTGGCGTGATCTGCGACAAGTGCGGCGTGGAAGTCACGCTGTCGAAAGTTCGCCGTGAGCGTCTCGGCCACATCGAGCTGGCTTCGCCCTGCTCGCACGTTTGGTTCTTCAAGGGCCTGCCTAGCCGCATTGGTCACTTGCTCGATATCTCGCTGCGTGATCTTGAGTCTGTCCTGTATTTCGAAGCGTACGTAGTGGTCGAGCCGGGCGACGCTCCGGTGAAAGAGCGCGAGATCATCAAGGACGAAGCCAAGTACCGCGAACTGGATCAGCAGTATCGCGCGGCTGGCTTCAAAGCGATGATGGGCGCGGAAGCGATCAAAGAATTGCTGAAGCGCGTCGACGTGGAAACACTTTCGACCGAACTCCGCGAGAAGATGCGCAACGAAGCCTCGCTGCAGAAGCGCCTCAAGTACGCCAAGCGCCTGAAGGTAGTCGAGGCCTTCCGCAAGAGCGGCAACAAGCCCAACTGGATGATTCTGGATGTGATTCCGGTGATTCCGCCGGAGCTGCGTCCTCTCGTCCCACTGGACGGCGGCCGTTTTGCGACGTCCGATCTGAACGATCTGTATCGCCGCGTGATCAACCGCAACAACCGGTTGAAGAAACTCATGGACCTGCACGCTCCCGAAGTCATCGTGCGCAACGAAAAGCGCATGCTGCAGGAAGCTGTGGACGCGCTGTTCGACAACGGACGCCGTGGCCGCGTGCTGCGTGGAGCGAACAACCGTCCGCTGAAGTCGCTGTCCGACACGCTCAAGGGCAAGCAGGGCCGGTTCCGCCAGAACCTGCTCGGCAAGCGCGTGGATTACTCCGGACGCTCGGTCATCGTGGTTGGTCCTGAACTTAAGCTCCATCAGTGCGGCCTTCCCAAGAAGATGGCGCTGGAGCTGTTCAAGCCGTTTATCTATCACCGGCTTGAGCAGACCGGACACTGCACCACCATCAAGCAAGCCAAGGAAATGGTGGAACAGCAGGAGCCGATTGTTTGGGACATCCTGGAAGAGGTCATTAAGGACCATCCGGTGCTCTTGAACCGCGCCCCAACCCTTCACCGTCTCGGCATTCAGGCTTTTGAGCCGGTGCTGGTGGAAGGCAAGGCGATCAAGATTCACCCGCTGGTCTGCACGGCATTCAACGCCGACTTCGACGGTGACCAGATGGCGGTGCACATTCCGCTTTCTCCGGAAGCTCAGGTGGAAGCCAGCGTGTTGATGCTGGCCTCGCACAACATTCTGTCGCCGGCATCAGGCCAGCCGATCACCGTGCCCACGCAGGACATGGTTCTCGGCCTCTACTACCTGACCAAGGCGAAGCCGGGCGCGAAGGGCGAAGGCCGCGCATTCGCGAACATTGACGAAGTGTTGCTTGCTCTGGAAGCCGGCGAGGTGGAAACACTGAGCCCGATCCGGTTGCGCTTTACCGGCGAAGTAATCGACCTGACGACCGCATACGACGATCAGGACATCACCCACACCGACGAAGTGCACTACGAGCGCAGCTTCCTGAACACGACCGTAGGCCGCGCCATCCTGAACGATCATCTTCCCGAAGGCATGCCGTACATCAACGGCCTGCTCAAGAAGAAGGGTATCGGGCAGTTGGTCAACTACACGTACTTGCGGTTCGGTCTGGAAGTTACGGTCAAGATGCTGGATGAGATCAAGTCGCTCGGGTTCAACTTCGCGACTCGCGCGGGTCTCTCCATCGGCATCGACGACATGGTCGTGCCCGACAACAAGAAGACGCTGGTGAAGGACGCCGAGAAGCAGGGCGTGAGCGTGCAGCAGCAGTATCTGGACGGCGCCATCACCAACGGCGAACGCTACAACAAAGTCATCGAAATCTGGTCGGCGATTACGGAAAAGGTCGCGGACGAGATGTTCGGACAGATGCAGCAGCGCGACAAGGAAGGGCTGATCAACCCGATCTACGTCATGGCCGACTCCGGCGCCCGAGGATCGAAACAGCAGATTCGCCAGCTCTCCGGAATGCGCGGTTTGATGGCCAAGCCTTCGGGCGAAATCATCGAGACGCCCATCACGGCGAACTTCCGTGAAGGGTTGACCGTGTTGGAGTACTTCATCTCGACACACGGAGCCCGCAAGGGACTGGCCGATACCGCTCTCAAGACGGCGGATTCGGGCTACCTGACGCGCCGCCTGGTCGACGTCGCCCAGGACGTGATCATCAGCGAATACGACTGCGGCACCGTGGACGGTATCTACGTCTCCGGTATCGTGGAAGCCGGCGAAATCATCGAGCCTCTGCGTGACCGCATCGTCGGCCGCGTGTCGCTCGAGAAGATCAAGGACTACGACGGCAATGTCATCGTCGATATCAACCACGAAATCACCGAAGACCTGGCGGGTTCGATCCAGGCTGCCGGCATCGAGCGGGTGAAGATCCGTTCCGTGCTGACCTGCGAGTCGAAGCGCGGCGTCTGCGTAATGTGCTACGGCCGCAACCTGGCCTCCGGCCGGTTGGTCGAGCTGGGCGAGGCGACAGGAGTGATCGCAGCCCAGTCGATCGGCGAGCCAGGAACGCAGCTCACGATGCGTACCTTCCACATCGGCGGTACCGCATCGCGAGTCTCGGAGCAATCACGACTCGAAGCCAAGAACAATGGTGCGGTGCGTTTCATCAACCTGCAGACCGTCAAGGCAAAATCGGGCGACCTGGTGGTGATGAACCGGCAGGGCTCGATCGCGGTGGTCGATGAAAAGGGCCGCGAGCGCGAGCGCTACTCGGTGGTGTATGGCGCCAAGGTCAAGGTCAACGAGGGCGACCCGGTCCAGCTTGGCCAGGTACTGGTCGAGTGGGATCCGTACACCTTCGCGATCCTGACGGAAATTGGCGGCACAGTCCAATTCAAAGACCTGCAGGAAGGCATCACTCTGCACGAAGAAGTGGACGAAGTCACCGG
>QIAH01000323.1 GCA_003225465.1 Acidobacteriota bacterium
CCGATGGGGCGCGCCTTCCGCTACGTGCGGCGTATCGCCCATCTGGAAATCGTATTGGCGGAAAAGAACAAGAATGGCCAGTCGGTGGCAACTGTGGTTGGGGAAGAAGAAAAATCTGCCGCACCGAAGGCGGGCAAAAAGAAGGCCGTTGCGAAAAAGGCGGGCGTGAGTAAGAAGAAGGCGGTCGCGAAGAAATAGCCTGTGGATCGCGCCGCTCAAGCAGCGGCGAAGCGGGCGAGATGCCCGCTGGACAGCCGGCGAGACGCCGGCGCTACAAGGAGCAATATGGGTCAAAAAGTTCATCCTTACGGATTCCGGCTGGGTTACACCAAGCCGTGGAAGTCGCGCTGGTTTGTCGAGCGGGATTACGACAAACTGCTGCTCGAAGACGTGAAGCTGAAGGCCGAACTGAAGGACAAGCTGAAGTCGGCGGGCATCAGTGCAGTCGAGATTGAGCGTCCGGGCAACACGTCCCGGCATCATCATCGGACGCAAGGGCGCGGAAATTGACAAGCTGAAACAGGAACTGCAGAAGCGCACCTCGCGCGAAGTGTTCATCGATATCCAGGAAGTGCACAAGCCGGAACTGGATGCGCAACTGGTGTCGGAGTCGATCGCTCTGCAGCTAGAAAAGCGCGTAGGCTTCCGCCGCGCCATGCGCAAGTCGGTAGATTCGGCGCTGCGCTTCGGCTGCAAGGGGATCAAGGTTCGCGTCAGCGGCCGCCTCAACGGAAACGAAATCGCGCGATCCGAGTGGTACCTGCAGGGCCGGTTGCCACTGCACACGCTGCGCGCCGATATCGAGTACGGCTTTTCAGAAGCGCGCACTACCTACGGCGTGATTGGCGTGAAGTGTTGGATCTACAAGGGCGAAATTCTTTCGGCGAAGAAGCGTGAGTCGCAGAACGCGGCACCCGCAGGCGCGTTTTAAAAAGTGAGCCGCGAGCTTCGAGCTAAAAGCCAAGAGCTGAGAGCTAATTTATGTTGATGCCAAAGAAAGTGAAGTACCGCAAGCAGCAGCGCGGCCGCATGACCGGGAAAGCCTGGCGCGGCAGCCAGCTGGCTTTCGGAGATTACGGTTTGAAAGTGCTGGAGCCCGGCTGGATCACCGATCGGCAGATCGAAGCGAGCCGCGTGGCCATGACGCGTTTCGTGAAGCGCGGCGGCAAAATCTGGATCCGGCTGTTTCCGGACAAGCCGGTAACAAAGAAGCCGGCTGAAACCCGTATGGGCAAAGGCAAGGGAGCTCCGGATCACTGGGTCGCGGTGGTGCGTCCGGGCAAGATCCTGTTCGAGATGGAAGGCGTCACGGCGACGGATGCGGCTGAGGCCATGCGCCTGGCATCGCACAAACTTCCCTTGCGCACCGCGCTGGTCAAGCGTGAAGGGGCGCACTAAGAAACGAGAAGCGATCATGAAAGTGGACAAGATTCGTAACCAGACCGATGCGGAGTTGCAGGATCACGAGCGGCAACTCGCGGACCAGTTGTTCAAGCTGAAGTTCCAGCTCAACATGGGCCAGACCGAAAGCCTGAAGAAGATTCGCGGACTGCGCAAGGACATTGCCCGGGTGAAGACGATTATCGGAGAGCGGGCACGCGGGGCGCAGGCAACAACGGAGAAGAAGTAATGGCGGAAACAACCCAGAAGGTGGCGGGACGGCGGAAGGAAGTCGTGGGTGAAGTCGTCTCCAACAAGATGCACAAGACGATCGTGGTGGCGGTGACGCGCAAGAAGTCGCACCCGCTGTATGCCCGCGTCATCTCGACTGACAAGAAGTTCTACGCGCACGACGAAAAGAACGAAGCCCACGTGGGCGACGTGGTGCGGCTGGAGGAAACGCGGCCGCTCTCCAAACTGAAGCGGTGGCGCCTGAAGGAAATCATTCGCAAGACGGCGCTGGTGCCGGAAGTAGCGAGCGTCGAAGTCGCGCAGTAACAGCGCGCGCATAAGGGGGGCAGAACTATGGCAGTGATGATGAGGACGATGCTCGAGGTGGCCGATAACTCCGGCGCGCGCAAGCTGCAGATGATCCTGCCGCTGGGCGGTTCGACGGGTTTGCGGGCCGGGCTCGGCGATGTGATCACCGCCAGCGTGAAGGAAGCGGCGCCCGACGGGCAGGTGCAGAAGGGCAAAGTGGTGAAGGCCGTGATCGTGCGCACCCGCAAGGAGCATCGGCGCCGGGACGGAACCTACATCCGCTTCGACCAGAACGCCGCGGTGCTGATCAACGAAACCGGCGAGCCGGTAGGAACGCGCGTGTTCGGGCCCGTGGCTCGCGAATTGCGCGAAAAGAAATTTTTGAAGATTGTGTCGCTGGCGCCAGAGGTTTTGTAGAAGAACGTTTCAAGGTTTCAAGGTTTCAACGTCAGCTTGGAGTCGAGAACCTTGAAGCTTTGAAACGTTGAAACCTGGATCAGCGAGTACAGATAAAGGTTCATAGATATGCCAAAAGTAGCGAGTACCGCACATATTCGAGTTGATATCCGGCGCAACGATACCGTGAAGGTCATCACGGGCCGGGACAAAGGGAAGCAGGGTCGCGTTTTGCGCGTATTCCCGGCAGATGCGAAGGTATTGGTCGAGCACGTGATGATGGTGAAGAAGCACGTGCGGCCGAACCCACAGCGCAATATCCAGGGCGGCATTGCTGAACAGGAAAGCCGCATCTCGATTTCGAACGTGCAGTTGGTCTGTCCGACCTGCGGGCCGGTTCGCATCGGACACGAGGTTCGCGGCGATCGCAAGGTGCGGGTGTGCAAGAAGTGTGGAACGACGCTGGATAAATAGCGACGAGCTGCGAGCTTTGGAGCAGACCGCAGCAGACAGCAATGGCATGATTCTTAAGAATTGAGAGAGTGCTCACGAACCGGAAAGATTGCTCGAGGCTCGTAGCTCGAAGCTCCCCCGAAACCGTGAGAGAAGGTCACTGAGATGGCTAAGGAAAAAGAGAGAAAAGGTAAGGGACCGGAGAAGCAGGAGTCGCGGGTCGCGGCAGTTGCGCGGCATAGCGCGAAGGAGCGTCCGCGCCTGCGCTCGAGGTTTGAGAAAGAAATTGCTCCGGCCTTGATGAAGGAGCTGGACCTGAAGAATTCGATGGCCGTTCCCCGGCTGCACAAGATTGTTGTGAACATGGGTGTCGGCGAAGCGACGCAGAACGCGAAGATTCTCGATCCGGCGGTGAATGAACTGGGCCAGATCACGGGACAGAAGCCGGTGGTGACGCGCGCCAAGAAGTCGATCGCGGCTTTTAAGGTTCGCGAAGGCATGCCGATCGGCGCGATGGTCACGCTCCGCGGCGACCGCATGTACGAGTTTATGGATCGGCTGGTCACGGTGGTGCTTCCCCGTGTTCGCGACTTCCGTGGCGTTTCGACGAAGTCGTTTGATGGACGCGGCAACTACACGCTCGGGCTGCACGACCAGTTAATCTTCCCGGAGATTGACTACGCGAAGGTCGACAAGCTGAAGGGCATGAACGTGACCATCGTGACCACCGCCGGATCGGATGATCAGGCGCGGTCGCTGCTGAAGCATCTGGGAATGCCGTTTAGAGCATAGAAAGTTTAAAGTTTCGAGAAAAAGGATTGCATGGCTACTACCGCAAAACGAGTAAAGGACGCAAAGAAGCCCAAGTTCTCTTCGCGCAAGCACAACCGCTGCAAGATTTGCGGACGTCCGCGCGCTTTCCTGCGCAAGTTCGGCATCTGCCGGCTTTGCTTCCGCGGGCTGGCGTTGCGGGGAGAGATTCCTGGAGTTTCGAAGTCGTCCTGGTAAGGCCGTCGTCGGTCGTCAGTCTTAGGTCGTCAGCCAGAACGGATGAGGTGGAGGCCAACGACTAAGGACCAACAACCAACGACAGATGGAAATACGCCGCTGCAGGTTCTCCGTTAGGACGCGGAGCGAACGGGTGGCAAGAGGAGAAGCAGACGATGAGGTTGACCGATCCGGTCGCAGACATGTTGGCGCGCATTCGCAATGCGATCAATGCGCGGCACCAGAAGGTGGATATCCCGGCCTCCAAGCTGAAGGTGGAGATTGCCCGTATTCTGAAAGAAGAAGGCTACATCTCCAACTACAAGGCTACCGAAGAGGAAGGTCATAAGATCATCCGGGTGTACTTGAAGTACGGGACGAACAACGAGGCGGCGATCTCGAATGTCGAGCGCGTTTCGCGGCCAGGCTGTCGCGTGTATGTGCGCCGCACTGAGATTCCGCGCGTGTTGGGCGGACTTGGAATCAACATTATTACGACTCCCAAGGGCGTGATGACGGGTCGCCAGGCTCGCAAGCAGGGTTTGGGCGGCGAAGTTCTCTGCCAGGTTTGGTAGCACGCTTCTAGCTACCAGCTGCTGGCTACTAGCTATATGCGATTTGAAGTTGCGGGCTGAGTTGTCCGCTTGAGCAATCAATGAAGAGTTGGGTTCTAGCCAGAAGCTGGAAGCCAGAAGCTAAGAGCAGATCTTATGTCACGAATTGGAAAAAAGCCGATCGTTGTTCCCAAGGGTGTGACGGTCAAGTTTGAAGGCAACACGGTTGCCGTTCAGGGGCCCAAGGGCAAATTGGAAACGCCGCTTCCCGAGGGCATCAAGATGGAGCAGAAGGACGGTCATCTGCTCGCCATCCGCGAGAATGATTCGCAAGCCGCGGTGCACGGATTGGCGCGCGCGCTCGTGAATAACGCGGTCGAAGGCGTCACCAAAGGTTGGACGAGGGAACTGGAAATCGTCGGCATTGGGTATCGCGCCGAGATGAAGGGCAAGGGCACGGTGGTGTTCACGCTGGGCTATTCCCATCCGATCGAGTACCCCTTGCCTTCTGGGATCGAAGTGGCGGTCGATCCCAAGCAGACGAAGCTGACGGTCAGCGGTATCGACCGGCAAAAAGTCGGGCAAGTGTCGGCGGAGATGCGTTCACTGCGCCCGCCGGATCCCTACAAGAACAAGGGAGTGCGCTACGCCGGCGAGCGGTTGAAGAAGAAGGTTGGAAAGACGGGAGCGAAATAGTCGCTAGTCGCCAGTCTTCAGTCGTCAGCACGGATATGTTTGCTAACGACCGACGACCGACGACTGACGACCGAGGACTTTTATATGTTAAGCAGACCAGGCAAGAATGCAACCCGGCAGCGCGTGCATGACCGGATCCGTAAGAAGCTGCAAGGAACAGCGGAGCGTCCGCGGTTGAACGTGTATCGCTCGCTGAACCATATTTATGTCCAGGTGGTGGACGATCTGAACGGCAAGACGCTGGTTTCGGCCAGCACTGCCGAAAGCGAAGGCAAGAAGAGCGGCGGGAACGTGGCGGCTGCGAAGGAAATCGGCAAGGCCATCGCCGAGCGCGCCAAGGCTAAGGGAATTACCAAGGTCGTGTTCGATCGCGGCGGCTACATCTACCATGGGCGCGTGAAGGCGCTGGCGGATGCCGCGCGTGAGGGTGGGCTGAAGTTTTAGAAATTCAGGAATCGGAAAAATTCAATAGGATTGCGTAATTGAGAAATTAAGTAATTGGGAAATTGAAAATCGAGTCGGATTAGGTTTCAAATTACTCAATTACCAAATTACCCGATTACTAAATTGATTGGGGATTGGATGCCAATAGTTACCAAGAAGCTCGATGCAGGACGTTTTCAGCTGAAGGATCAGGTGGTCGCGATCAACCGAGTGACCAAGGTCGTCAAGGGCGGCAAGAACCTGTCCTTCGCGGCGCTGGTGGTCGTGGGTGATCCCAGCGCGGCAGTGGTCGGTTATGGCTCCGGCAAGGCGAAGGAAGTGCCCCAAGCCATTCGCAAGGGCATTGAGTCGGCGAAAAAGAATCTGGTCAAAGTGAACCTGACCCAGACGTCGATCCCGCACCTGGTGCTCGGCCGTTTTGGTTCGGGACATGTGCTCCTGAAGCCAGCTCCGGAAGGCACGGGCGTGATCGCCGGCGGCGCGGTGCGAGCGGTGATGACCTCAGTGGGAATTCAGAACGTGCTGACGAAGTCCATCGGCACGACGAATCCCCACAACGTGATCAAGGCAACCTTCGACGCATTGAAGAAGTTGAAGAACAAGGAAGCCGTGGCGGCTCTGCGCGGGAAGAACGCGGAAGAGCTATAGTTCTGGGCTGGCGGGCGGGACGCCCGCCGGATAGCCGGCGAGACGCCGGCGCTACAAAGGCGGCGTGAAGAGGACTGGGATGGCAGCGAAAACGACATCGAAAGCAGGATCGGGGAAGGTGCACATCAAGTGGGTGCGCTCGGCGATTTGCTCCCCGGTAAAACATAAATTGGTCGTCAAGGGGCTGGGTTTTACGCGGCTCAACCAGGTCATCGAGCGGCCGGATACGCCGGCCATTCGCGGCATGGTGAAAAAGGTGCCGCATTTGGTGGAGATAGTAGAAAGCTAAGGTTTCAAGCTTTCAAAGACAACATCGATAAATCAGGGGCGCGGGTTTTAATCCTTGAAACCTTGAAACTCTGAAACCTTGAAACCTTGAAACCTATGCATCACAGCGAGTCGAACTCATGAACTTATCTAACATACGAGCACCGAAAAAGTCGTCGGAGAAGCGCAAGCGGGTGGGCCGCGGCATGGGCTCCGGCATGGGCAAGACCTCGACGCGCGGCCACAAAGGACAGCGTTCCCGTAGTGGATCGCGCATGATTCGTGGTTTTGAAGGCGGCCAGATGCCTTTGCACCGCCGCATGCCCAAGCGCGGATTCACCAATATTTTCCGCAAAGAATTCTCAATTGTGAATCTGGAATCGCTGGCAGCGCTGGGCGAGACGACCATCACTCCCGACGTGCTGCGCAAGGCGGGAGTCATCAAAACAAAGCATCCCGTAAAAATTCTCGGGGATGGTGAGTTGAAGACGGCGCTCACTGTGCATGCCCACAAGTTCTCCAAGTCGGCGCAGGAGAAGATCACCAAAGCCGGCGGCAAGTTCGAGGTCTTGCAGTAATGTTTGAAAAACTGGCCAACGTCTTTCGCATCCCTGATCTGCGCAAGCGCATTTTGTTTACGCTGGCCATGCTGGCGGTGTACCGGTTGGGCGGTCACATCCCGACTCCCGGCATCAATGCCGACAAGCTATCGCAATTCTTCGAGCAGAACCGGGGATCGTTCCTCGGATTTGTCGATTTGTTCTCCGGTGGCCAGTTGCGGCGCCTGACCATCTTCGCCCTGGGCATCATGCCTTACATCACGGCGTCGATCATCCTGCAATTGCTGACGGTGGTTTATGAGCCACTGGCGAAGCTGCAGAAGGAAGGCGAGCTGGGGCGCAAAAAGATTACGCAGTGGACACGTTACCTGACCGTGATTCTGAGCGCGCTGCAGTCGTTCGGAATCGCCTTCAGTCTGACCAAGGGAAACCAGGATTTCGTGCTGACGCCCGGGCCGGGGTTCATCCTGATGACGATGCTGACGCTCACCACGGGCAGTGCGTTCATCATGTGGCTGGGCGAGCAGATTACCGAGCGCGGCGTCGGCAATGGCATGTCGCTGCTGATTTTCGCGGGCATCGTGGTAGGCCTGCCACGTGGCGTAGCGGATTTATATGACAAGGTTCGCACCAACGCCTGGGGCGCATTCACGCCGGTCGCGATTGCGATGCTGCTGGCCGTCATGATCGTGATTGTCGCCTTCATTGTCTATGTCGAGCGCAGTGAACGGCGAATACCCGTGCAGTACGCGAAGCGTGTAGTTGGCCGGAAAGTGATGGGCGGGCAGTCCACGCATCTTCCGCTGCGCGTAAACGCTGGGGGCGTGATGCCGGTTATCTTCGCTTCGTCGATTTTGACGCTCCCGCAGACGGTCGGATATGGACTGCGCGACAACCGCTACTTCGGCAAGATGATTCACGCGCTGGGCTGGGGAGAACCGCTGTACACGTGCCTGTATGCGATCGGCATTATCTTTTTCGCATACTTTTACGTGTCGATTGTGTTCAATCCAAGTGAAGTCGCCGACAACATGCGGAAATATGGCGGGTTCATCCCCGGCATTCGTCCAGGCAAGCGGACATCGGATTTCATCAATGAAGTACTGACCCGAATTACATTAGTGGGAGCGCTCTACCTGATCATCATTTCGTTCATTCCGGAATGGATGATCACGGGCATTCACTTGAATCACCTGCCCTGGTGGCTAGGGGGAAGCGTCTTTGAGAAGCTTCCTACTTGGGTCACGAACGGTCTAGGCGTGAGTTTCTACTTTGGAGGAACTTCGCTGTTGATCGTGGTGGGCGTTGCCATGGATACCGTGACCCAGATCGAGGCGCAATTGATCATGCGCCACTATGATGGGTTCACACCGCGCAGCGGACGCCTCAGGGGCCGCCGCTGGTAGTACTCGCTGCGCTTCAGGAATCAATGGCTTGAGAACTTCGCGAACGCAGGGCCTGGGCGGAAGGCGTCCGGGTAAACAGAAATCGAGGGAGGTGGCCACCTCGATGGCCCAGGAAACCTCGCGTAGCATTGGACCTGTGATTCTGCTAGGGCCGCCGGGAGCCGGCAAGGGCACCCAAGCCAAGCGGATCGAACAGCACTACCACATTCCGCAGATCTCCACCGGAGATATTCTGCGGCAGAATGTGAAAACCGGGACCAAACTGGGCCGCGCAGCCAAGGCCGTAATGGAGCGAGGGCAGTTGGTGCCGGACGAGCTGGTTTGCCCGATGGTGGCGGAGCGGCTTCGGGACGTGGATTGCGAGCGCGGCTTCATTCTGGATGGGTTTCCGCGAACGGCGGCGCAGGCAGGCTGGCTGGATGCCTTCCTGGAGAACGAGTTCTTTGACAAGTCAAATGGCTGCAACAGGTTGCCGATTGTGATCCGGCTGGATGTAGACTATAATGAGTTGTTGCGCCGACTTACCGGACGTCGTTCTTGTCCCACCTGTGGCCGCACCTATAACGTTCACCTGCAACCTCCCAAAGTAGATGAGCTTTGTGACGTTGATGGAACGAAGCTGATCGTGCGCGAGGATGACCGCGAAGAAGTCATTCGGGAACGGCTGAACGAATTTGATCAGCAGACTCGGCCGGTGGCTGACTATTACCAGGCCAAGGGACGGCTGATGACGGTGAACGGCGATTTGCCGATGGACCAGGTGACGGCGCAGATTTTTTGCATCATCGATAACCAGGTCTAGGATGGCGATCGTCTGCAAATCTCCGGCGGAGATCGAGAAGATGCGGCAGAGCGGCCGCGTGGTGCGACAGGTGCTCGATCATCTGCGGACACTGGTGGCGCCGGGCGTGACCACGATGGACCTGGAGCGCGCGGCGGAGCAGAAGATGAAGGACTTGGGCGCAAAGCCGGCCTTTAAGGGATATTTTGATTATCCCTGCGTGCTGTGCACGTCGGTGAACGAAGAGATTGTGCACGGTATCCCGTCGGAAAAGCGCACCCTCAATGCGGGCGATATTGTTTCGGTCGACTGCGGGGTGGTGCTGGACGGCTACTACGGCGATGCAGCCATTACGGTGCCGGTGGGAGATGAAATCACTCCCGAGTTGCGCAAACTGCTGGAAGTGACCGAACAGTCGTTGTACCGGGGGATCGAGAAGGCGCGTATTGGGAATTCGGTGAGCGATATTGGCGGCGCCGTGCAGGAATACGTGGAAGCTGCCGGTTTCAGCGTGGTTCGCGAGTTCGTGGGACATGGTATCGGGACCAAACTGCACGAAGAGCCGCAGGTTCCGAACTATCGCTCGGGTGGGCCGAACCCTAGATTGCGGGAAGGCATGGTGCTCGCGATCGAGCCCATGGTGAATTACGGCAAGCCGGAAACGCGCGTGCTGAGCGACAAGTGGACGGCGGTCACGGCCGACGGCAGCTACAGCGCGCATTTCGAGCACTGCGTGGCAGTCACAAGAGATGGGCCGGTGATTTTGACTGAGTAGGGAAGTTCAGTTGCTCGAGCAAAGAGCCATGCTGAGTTGCAGAATTGGAAGTGAGAACGGACCGAGGAATTGAAGAAACAGGCGCCCCGTTGTTCTCAGTCGAAGGGTGCGCAACCTGAGAACTGAGAACCGGGAACTAAGGAGTACATGAGCAAAGAAGACGCGATTGAAGTGATGGCAGTAGTGATTGAGCCTCTGCCGAACGCGATGTTTAAGGTGGAACTGGAAAACAAGCACCAGGTGCTGGCGCATGTGTCGGGAAAAATGCGTAAGAACTTTATTCGCATTCTGCCCGGCGACAAGGTAGCGGTGGAGCTTTCCCCGTACGACTTGAATCGCGGCCGCATCGTGTATCGCTACAAATAAGGTTTGCTGAAGGCTGATAGCTGACAGCTGAAAGCTGGGTCTATGAAGGTACGAGCATCGGTAAAGAAAATCTGTGACAAGTGCAAGATCATTCACCGCCGCGGAGTGGTGCGGGTGATCTGCGAGAACTCGAAACACAAACAGCGTCAAGGATAAGAAGCTGCGGGCTACGAGCCACGAGCTCTGAGCAAGCGTATTGAGCCAGATTGCTCAAAGCTCAAAGCTCGAAGCTGGAGTCCCTTGGAGGTTTGAAGAAATATGGCACGCATTGCAGGGGTCGATCTTCCACGCAACAAGCATACGGTGATCGCGCTCACTTACATTTACGGCATTGGCAATCCGCGCGCGGCCCGTATTCTGGAGCAAGCGAACGTGGACGGGAACAAGAAGGTTCAGGACCTCAGCGAAGACGAGGTCAACCGCATCCGCCAGGTCATCGAGGCGGAAGGCATGGTGGAAGGCGATCTGCGCAAAGAAGTTTCGATGAACATCAAGCGGCTCATCGAAATCGGCTCCTACCGCGGATACCGTCACCGCCGCAACTTGCCGGTTCGCGGACAGCGCACGCATACCAACGCGCGTACCCGCAAGGGACCTCGTAAGGGAACGGTCGCGAATAAGAAGAAGGCGGCTGCGAAAACATAAAAGCGAGTTCTCAGTTCTCGGTTCTCCAGTGAGAGCGCGAGCCGGAAAAACTGAGAACTGAGAACTGAGAACTTAAAATCATGGCAAAACCAGCAGCAGCGGGCGGCCCAGCCGCTCCCGAGAAAAAAGGCAAGAAGAAGACGTTCAAGAAGAAAGAGCGCAAGCACATTCCTCACGGACTCGTGCATGTGCAGGCGTCTTTCAATAACACCATCGTGACCATCACCGATATGGCGGGGAATGTGATTTCGTGGAAGAGCTCGGGCTCGCTCGGCTTCCGCGGATCGCGCAAGGGCACGCCTTTCGCCGCGCAGCAGGCAGCGTCGAACGCGGCCAACATGGCGCGCGATCACGGCGTGCGCTCGGTGGATGTGCGGGTAAGCGGTCCGGGATCGGGTCGCGAATCGGCGATCCGCGCGCTGGCTGCTGCCGGTATCGAAGTCCGCTCCATCAAAGACTTCACGCCGATTCCGCACAACGGATGCCGTCCGCCGAAGAGACGCCGCGTATAAGAAGTTTCCAGTTTCGAGTTTCAAGTTTCGGGTGTGCGGAAGACATTGCATTCTCCGGGACCACTCGAAACTAGAAACTCGAAACTGTTTTACCGTCCGGGACGAAGGGTGAAGCCAAACCTGTAAACCGGTCATCTAAAGGAGAAGAAACTTGGCACGTTATACCGATGCAGTATGCCGTCTATGCCGTCGTGAAGGCATCAAGCTGTTCCTGAAGGGCAGCAAGTGCTTCACCGACAAGTGCCCCATCGAAAAGCGTAACTTTGCTCCCGGACAGCACGGGAAAGACCGGAAGGCCAAAATTGTCGGCTACGGTCTCCAGCTGCGTGAAAAGCAGAAAGCCAAGCGCATGTATTTCACGCAGGAAGGGCAGTTCCGCAACTATTTCGAGAAGGCATTTCGCACCAAGGGCGTCACCGGTGAAATTCTGCTGCAGCAATTGGAGCGGCGGCTGGACAATGTTGTGTATCGCCTTGGATTCGCAATGTCGCGGCGGCAAGCGCGACAGCTGGTGCGCCACGGGCACGTAGCCGTCAACGGGCGCAAGGTGAATATCCCGTCGTTTGAAGTCGTACCTGGGCAGGAAGTCACGATTCGGGAAAGCAGCCGCAAGCTGCCGATCCTGGAGCAGGCCAAGGATTTTGCCAGCCATCAGCCCGCGCCCACGTGGCTGGAGATTGATCGTGACAATTACAAGGGTCGCGTCCTCTCTCTGCCCAAACGCGAGGAAATTCAGCTGCCGGTCAATGAGCAGCTGATCGTGGAGTTGTATAGCAAGTAAGTTTCAAGTTTCGAGTTTCATGTTTCAGGTAGCCACATAGCGTTTTGGTGGAGTACTCGAAACTGGAAACCAGAAACTCGAAACTGGTTTTACGGTCCCTTTTCGTGCCAGACCAGCCTCTGCCGGCGCTTGACCTGAACCCGGGCCTGTTCAGGGAGCCGGCACTGAGCCACATGGCCGAAGGAGAAACACATGCTTTGGAAGGGTTTTCAAAAACCAAAACGTCTCGCCACCGATACCGCCACCCTCACTGACAAGTACGGAATGTTCTGGGCGCAGCCATTTGAGCGCGGCTTTGGCACGACCATCGGCAATGCTCTGCGGCGCGTGCTGCTGAGTTCGATCGAAGGGGCTGCCGTCACAGCAGTGAAAATCGAGGGTGTGCTGCACGAGTTTCAGTCGATCCCCGGTGTAGTGGAGGACGCGACCGACATCATCCTCAACCTGAAGCAGATTCCGTTCAAGCTTGCGGGCGATGCTCCGAAGGCGATCTACTTGCGCGCGGATCAACCGGGAGTGGTTACGTCGGGGATGGTCGAGGCTGACGGCGACGTCGAAGTACTGGATAAGGATGTCTACATTGCCACGGTGAGCGAAGGCGGCAAGCTCGATATGGAGATGCGCCTGAAGCGTGGCCGCGGCTACGTGGCTGCCGACAAGAATTTTGACGAGGACCTGGGCATTGGCTTCATTCCGATCGACTCGGTTCACTCGCCGGTCCGCAAGTGCAACTACACGGTGGAAGCAGCCCGTCTGGGACAGATCACCGACTACGACAAGCTGACTCTGGAAATATGGACGAACGGGTCCATTACCCCGGCGGATTCGCTTGGCCTGGCCGCGAAGCTGGTGAAGGATCACATGAACATCTTCATCAACTTCGAGGAAGAGATCGAGACGGCGGCATCGTCCGATGACCGTAAGCCCGAGATCAAGAACGAAAACCTGAACCGGTCGGTAGAAGAACTTGAGCTCAGCGTGCGCAGCTACAACTGCCTGAAGAACGCGAATATCCAGACCATCGGAGAACTGGTGCAGAAGACCGAGGCTGAGATGCTGAAGACAAAGAATTTCGGCCGCAAGTCACTGAACGAGATCAAGGAGATTCTCTCCTCGATGGGACTGAGCCTGGGCATGAAGATTGACGAGCACGGCAATGCCGTGCCGGGACCGACTTCGAACCAGGTGCTGCCGGCGTCGGCCTACGGCGCGGACGACGAACTGTAGGAATGCGGTTTCAAGTTTCGGGTTTCGAGTTTCGAGCGCGCATGGCCTGATCCAGCTCTCGAAGCCACCCGAAACTTGAAACCTGAAACTCGAAACTTTTTGAGGTTTTTGCTATGCGTCACAAAGTAGCTGGCTGGAAACTTGGACGGAATACTGCGCACCGCCGGTCGTTGCTGCGGAACCTGGTGACTTCGCTGATTGTGGAAGAGCGGATCGAGACCACGATCCCGAAAGCGAAAGCCATGCGCCCACATGTCGAAAAGATGATCACACTGGGCAAGCGTGGCGATCTCGCGGCTCGGCGCCTCGCCGCGTCGTACCTGATGACCGACGAATCCGTGGTCAAGCTGTTCGACACCATCGCGCCCCGCTTTGGCGATCGCAATGGCGGGTATCTGCGCATCGTGCGCACGGCATGGCAGAAGGGCGATGGAGCGGAAAAGGCGTTCGTCGAGCTTCTGGGCAGCGAAAAGGTCCTTGATGAGAAGCGTGAAAAACGCGCCGAAGCCCGCGCCAAGCGGGTTGCCGAAGCCAAGAAAGCGATGGAAGAGGCCGAGGCGCAGGCACAAACGCAGGCTGCTCCGGAAGCCGCTGAGAAACAGGAAGAGGAGAAGTAAAAGGTTGAGCTTCGAGCTTCGAGCCGCGAGCTTCCAGAAGACTTGCTTCCAGCTCGCAGCCTAATCTCCCACGGACTTGTTTGTAGAGCAGATTTAGAACGCACCCGAATTCCGGGTGCGTTTTTGGTTTTAGGCAAGCGTATCCGTGCGAGCCTCCCCAACAGTACATGTACTCCGGTCCCTAACGAGGGTAACCTTGTTGACCGCGGAGTCCGTGCCTACACTGATGCCACCAATGGACTTCAGCAGGAACCAGATCTATATCGCGGTCGGCGCCGGCGTGCTGCTGGTGCTGATCTTCTTTGGTTACCTGGCCTGGCTCAACAATCAAGGCCCGGTGCTGTCGAAGTCCGAAGAACGCGACACACTCACCGGGATTCCTACCTCGATCAGTCTGAATCCTTTGCGCGATCATTCCTCCGAAAAAGCGGCGGCGGTGTTCATTCGCGCCATGAGAGATGGAAAGTGCCGCGAGCAACTCTCCGAGTGGGAGCATGATTACCGCAGGAAATATGC
>QIAH01000406.1 GCA_003225465.1 Acidobacteriota bacterium
AGCCACCGATCGTAATCGGCCGCTTTCCGTTGAAAGTACTCAGAGACTTCGGGATGGGGTAGGATCAGGAACTTTTCTTCCGCCAATCCCTTCACTACGTGGTCGGCAACTTGTTCCGGTTCGAGCGCTGAATCCAGCAGGAAGGACCCGCCGCCGAACTCTGCTTTCCGCAGCATGTCGGTGCGCACACCCATGGGACAAAGGGCGGACACTTTGATTCCCTGGTCGCCATGCGTGATCGAAAGCCACTCCGCGAAGGCAAGAGCGGCATGCTTGCTGACACTGTAGGGGGCCGAACCGATCTGCGAAAGCAGTCCTGCCGCCGAGATGGTCTGCAGCAGATAACCTTCTCCGCGAGCGAGCATCCCGGGAAGAATGGCACGCGCCGCAAACACGTGCGCCATTACATTCACTTTCCAGCTCAGTTCCCAGTCTCCGTCTGGAGCCGCAACTCCTCCATCGCATCCCACACCGGCATTGGAGCAGAACAAGTCGACAACTCCGAATCTCTCCAGGACGACATGTACCAATCGCTGGACGTCGGTTTCCCGAGCGACATCCACTTCCAAGCCGATACCGCCGATGCGATCAGCCACTTCGCGGGACCGGGCGCCGTCAATGTCGGCAATCACGACAGCTCTTGCATCCTCCGCGGCAAACCGCTCACTCAGTGCCCGTCCAATTCCGTTTGCCCCGCCCGTAACCACCACGACCTTGCCGGCGATCTGCATGAAGACCTCGGAACCTGGCAGATACGATAGCGAATAGCCACCATACTGTCCAGTATATTTGCATTACCGTATGTAAGATGAGACGCTGGAGGAAGCGTTGAGCGGCAACTTAAGCGGAGCTGTTCCGTAATGTCTTGTGCAACGGCCGGCCAGCTCTACCGTTACTTCTTCTTGGCTGTTTTGTACTCGTGGTGGCCGACCATGCGCATTACATTTTGGCTGATCAGTTGTCCAATGGCGGTTGGCGCCAACACTCCGAGATCCCGATACCAGAGCGCGCACCAGACCAGCATGCCGCCAATGCATCGTGCGGTAATGCGCTCATCGACCATGTGAAAATCGCCGTTTCGCATGCCCTCTTTCAGCAGCTTCATGGTGCGATGGTCGAATTCGTTCCGCTCTTCACGGATTGTCCGGGCAATCTCGGGGTCCAGGTTCATCTCTTCCCTGAGATAGATGATCGTGTGCGCCTGGTAGCTGATGATGACTTGGGCAACCTCGTCGACGATCCGGGCAAGTTTCTCTGGGATCGACAATTTGCCGGCCAAGATGCGCGACTGTGTTTTCAGGCACTCGCCGATGCATTGCATGGAAATCTCATGCAACAATTCGGTCTTGTTCTTGTAATAGGAATAGATGAACTGCTTGGTGACCTCGAGGCGGGCAGCAATGTCGTCGAGCGTCGTGCGTTCATAGCCCTTTTCGTAAAAAAGCCTGCGGGCAGCGTCTACAATCCTCTTCCGCTTAAGCGCAATCACTTCCCCTTTGAGTGCAGAACGCTGCGATGGCACGCGCGGTGGTCCCTCCAGCTGCCGGTCACAAGTGCCGACGGAATTTGCAGATTCCAATGAAAGAGGGGAAGTTTACGATGTGAGCGCAAGCGGACGCAAGGCGCCTCCCTATTGAATTTCATAGTCGCCAGAGCCAAACACCATTGCAAAATATTACCGTGAGTAAGAAAAACATACTAGAGCCATTGTTTTCTTGTGCTACAGTTCGGGTTTGTTGTTATAATCCGCCGCCGATTGTCCGCTCGCAATCTGTCCGCTGCTTTGAAGGCAGTTTTATGCGGAGGGAATATGAGGAAAGTGATCGGTTGGTCGATTCTTCTTTGTTCGTGTGTGCTGGTTTTTGTTGGAGCCGCCGCTGCCCAAGGGGTAGGCTCCTCCGGGAACATGGGAGGAGTTGTCACCGACTCCTCCGGCGCACTTTTGCCCAATGTGAAAGTCACGATCGCGGACCCGCAAACAGGACTTCAGCGCAGCGTGACCACTGATGCTTCCGGACGATTTCAGGCCATCGCCCTTCCCCCGGCGACGTACAACGTAACTGTTCAACACGAAGGCTTCCAAACCGAACTCCGAAGGGGTGTGGTCGTTGGCGTAGGGGCGACCGTAGTTTCCGATTTCAAGATGAAGGTATCGCAGGTCTCGGTTGAGGTCGAAGTCAGCGACGTGCCGGCAGCCGTCGAAACGGAAAGAAGCAGTCAGGCGAATAGCGTGTCACAACGCTATGTCATGGACTTGCCGATCGACCGGCGCGATTACCTCACCTTCACATTGCTGATGCCGGGTGTAAGCAATTCCAGCACGATCGCGGATGATGCCGACTTTCGAGTGAAGCAAACACCGCAGAGCGGGCTCTCCTTTTATGGGAGTAACGGGCGCGGCAATAGCGTGACCGTGGACGGCGGAGAAGCCAACGATGATGCTGGGGGAGTGCGCTTAACCGTGAGTCAGGATGCGGTACAGGAGTTTCAGATCAACCGCAGCAACTACCCCGCCGAGTTGGGCGGAGCGGGCGCTGCTTCCATCAACATCGTCACCAAGTCCGGCTCCAATACCGTGCACGGCGGAGTTTTTGGGTTCTTTCGCAACGATGCCATGGACGCTCGGGACCCTTTTGCGTTTAGCCCGGCGCTCGCACCCGACCCGACTTTCTCAAATTTCAGCCTGACCGCCAGCGGTGCCCCCGTTAAGAATTCCCTGAGTCGGCAGCAATTTGGGGGCAGTCTCGGGTTCCCGGTTCGACGCGATAGAACGTTTCTGTTTCTTGCGTACGAAGGTCTGCGTTCGGATGCACAGGACTCCGTGCCCTTGTTGACCCACAGCAGCATTTTCGCTCCTACCTCAAGCCAACAACTGATCAATGGAGGGTTGGCCGCCCAAGGCAATAGCACTCTGGTTCCGTGTCTGAGCGGTCCGGTGGGGGCAGCGGTTGCAGCAAAGCTGGGCGCTCCTGCCCCCAATCCGGTTACTCTCCTGCCGGCTGCCACGTGTGCCGCCGTCCTCGGCGGAACCTTGACGGTGAACCCTGCCACCAGCCCACTGGACGCGTTCGTTGTCGGTCAGTTTGAAAAAGATGGTGGTTTGTTCCCCTTTCCCATACGACAACATCAGGGATCCGCACGCCTGGATCACCACTTCAGCGATCACGATCAGGGATTCCTTCGCTACAATTTTTCTCACCTGGAAGAATCTGATCCGGATGTGCAAGCCCTCGTCGCTTTCTCCCGCGGTACTTCGTTGCTGGAGTGGGACAGTACTCTGCAGGGCTCCTGGTTTCACCAGTTCAGCAATACCTCCATCAATGAACTGCGCGCGCAATGGAACTGGTATCAGTTCAACGTGGACACGAATGATCGTGGCGGGCCCGGACTGGACGTTCAGGGATACGGCTTCTTTGGGCGAAGCATATTCTTACCCAGCCACACCACCGCACGTCGCTACGAGTTGGCCGACAACCTCAGCCTCATTCGCGGCAACCATTCCATGCGGATGGGCTTCTACGAGTTGATTCGCGGAAATAACACCACCTCCGACACATTCTTCCCGGGACGTTTCGAGTTCCTGGATCTGCCGGGGAATTTGCTCAGCCCCTGTTTGGAAGAGCCGATCGCATGCAATCTCGCGACCACCGCTCCGGCTCCCATCAGCACGCTGCAATCGTGGGGATTTGGCCTGCCGGCCTTCTATGAGCAAGGCTTTGGAAATCCCAATTACGCTGAGAGCCGGCCGTTCACGGCGGCTTACTGGCAGGACTCGTGGCGAATCCGGCCCAATCTCACCTTGAACTACGGCCTGCGCTACGAACTGGATTCGCAATATGGCCCTCTCAATACATACAAGAAGAACCTTGCGCCCAGGGTTGCGTTTGCCTGGGATCCCTCGAATGATCAAAAGACCGTGATCCGCGGCGGTTATGGGATTTTCTATTCTCCGGTGTATGCGCAGATTCCGAATGTCGTACAAACGCTCGGCAACGTGAATGGAACCCGGCAGATTGCCAACACCCTGGTGTCCATCCTGGGCGTACCGGGAAGTTCGAATCCATTCCAGAACTCGGCGGCGATTTACCAAATTCTTTTTGCCGAGGGCAAGATTCTGTGTGGTACGCCTCCTGCAGGACAGAACGCCTGCATCTCAGCGGCCGATATCAGCGCTCCTCCCATCAGCCTTCAAGTAAGCAACACCGGTCCTCTTCCTCCCGGGACGGTGCTCTTCTTCGGACAGCACAACTACCGCAACCCTCAATCTCAACAAGCCTCGCTCGCAATCGAGCGCGAGATCGGGAGTGGGATGTCGATCTCGGTGAGCTACACGTACGTCCACACGACGCACCTGCCCTGGGCGGTGGATAC
>QIAH01000324.1 GCA_003225465.1 Acidobacteriota bacterium
CGCTGCACGGGATTCCCGTGCTCATCAAGGACAATGTTGGCACCGCCGACAAGATGATGACGACCGCCGGGTCTCTCGCTCTGGTGGACGCGCCCAAGCCGCCGAAGGACTCCTTGGTTGCGGCGCAGTTGCGGAAGTCCGGAGCGGTAATCCTTGGCAAGACCAACTTGAGTGAGTGGGCGAACATTCGCTCCAGTCACTCGACCAGCGGTTGGAGCGGACGTGGCGGGCTGACGAAAAATCCCTATGCGCTTGACCGCAATCCGTGCGGATCGAGCTCCGGCACAGGCGCTGGCGTCTCCTCCAATTTCGCCGCCGGCGGCATTGGCACCGAGACCGACGGATCGATCGTGTGTCCGTCCTCGTCGAATGGCTTGGCGGGCATCAAGCCGACCGTGGGCCTTGTCAGTCGCGCCGGAATCATTCCCATCTCGCACAGCCAGGATACCGCCGGGCCTATGTGCCGCACGCTGCGCGACGCCGCCATCATGCTGGGAGCATTGACCGGCGTCGATCCCGAGGACAGCTACACCACCGAAAGCCAGAGCAAGTCCTACACCGATTACGCGCAGTTCCTCGATGCGAACGGCTTGAAAGGCGCGAGAATCGGCGTAGTGCGCAAGTTTTTCGGCTTCAGCGACGGCGTGGACGGCATCATGGCCGAGGCCATCGCCGTCATGAAGAAACAGGGCGCCACTATCATTGACCCGGCTGAAATCGAGACTCTGGGCAAATTCGACGACAGCGAGTCGTTGGTCTTTGACTTCGAACTGAAAGCCGACATCGAGAACTACCTGGCCCGGCTCGGCCCGGCATCGCCCATGAGGACGCTAGCCGACCTCATCGAATTCAACAACCGGAACGCGCAAAAGGAGATGCCTTACTTCGGGCAGGACGTTTTTGTGAGATCCCAGGGAAGAGGGTCTTTGACCTCGCGCGAGTACATCGACGCATTGGAAAAGAATCATCGCCTGGCGCGCATCGAAGGAATCGACGCGGTGATGGACAAGCACAAGCTCGATGCGCTGATTGCACCCACGGGTGGTCCGGCCTGGGTCACGGACCTCATCACCGGCGACCACTTTGGAGGAGGCAGCTCCAATGCTGCCGCTGTCGCAGGCTATCCCAACATTAACGTCACCGCGGGGTATATGTTCGGTCTGCCGGTGGGGATTTCTTTCTTCGGCCGCGCCTGGAGTGAACCCACGCTGCTGAAGTTGGCGTACGGTTTCGAGCAGGCAACCCAGGCGCGCAAGCCGCCGAGATTTCTGCCGACGGCCGAACTACGCCCCTAGCTCCTCCCGGGCCCATCCCAGGCAGAAGGACAATCGCTTCACCATCTCCGTCGTGGTGCCGCTAGGTCGCCCTATAAGCCGAGCCGGGTCGCGCTTGACCGCGTGATGCTTGAACCAGCCAGCGCTCGAGCCGAGTGGCGCTTTGAAAGGGCTGGGCTTCAGCCCAGCCGTATCCGCCACAAATTCACGGCGGCTTTAGCCGCAGACGATGCGACACCTCGGACCAGATTTCAGTCCGACTTCATTGGCTTGTTGCCGCGCACGTCTCTAGCGGAACTTGAGCGTCTTCATCGTCTCCGTCATCTCAGCCAATTCCCTCTCGGATTGAGCACGGAAATCGAAACCGACCAGATACTCCCGGATCACGGACACAAATTCCGATACGTACTCGCCCGTGGGAGTAATAACGTCGACGCGCACGAACTTGTTGCCATCCAGAGTGACTTCATGGACCGGCATCAGCACCTGCGTACGTTTGCCGGACGCCAGGAATTGGGCGTGATCGGTGGGATTGTCGAGCGCACTCACCCTCTGATGCGCCCAAATGTTGATGCGCGGTAGAACCGGGCTGGCCAGCGACTCCAGACCGTTCGAACTCGCGGCCATGAGGCTGTATCTGGCGGGAAGTGAAGCTCGGCTGCTCGCAGGTCCGGGACCTTTCTTTACCGTAGGTGGCCGGGTTGAAGTCTTTTTCGGAAGCGGCGCAGTCATCTCGGCGGAGCGATCCCGGTCGCCATTCATCAGAGCTTGATTGGAAGCGACCCGCGCGGCATCGTCGAGCGCTTTCCAACCCTTCGGAAGCTCATAGGTAAATTTGAAGTAGTCCGATTCAAAAGTCGAACCGGTTACCTTGCCGGCATCCACTGCCGGACCGTTGTCGGCCGGCTTGGTTTCCGCACCGTTAGATTGCGTTTTCGCGGGCTCCGTGGCCGGAACTGCCTGCTGACCTTGCACTCGCACCCATGAGGCCGCCACCACCAGCATCAAAACAAATCGAAAAACTCGCATCGCGCTCGCGTTCCTCCTCAAAAACGTGAGCATAGCCACCGGTATAGACGGTGTCAATACAACTACAGTAACCACCCGCCGACTGAGCACCTCTTGCAGAATTCGGTCGCAGACCGTTTACCGGGTCAGCAATTTGAAGGCGTTTCCCCACTCATTGTGTAAAAATCCGGGAATACACCACAGCATGCACAGCGGTTCAATGGCGCGCGCCGCGGTAATGCCTCCGCAGTCGCATGCTTCCCATCCGAACTGCTGAAGTATCGCCGACACCTGTCGTGTCCGCCCACATGGACTAGTCGTAGTACTCGAGCCCCAGGTGCGTGATCAGTTCCTCGCCGCGTAGATGACGCAGGGTATTCTTCAGCTTCATGAGTTGAATAAACAGGTCGTGCTCGGGATAAAGCCCCGGAGCGGTCATGGGACTCTTGAAGTAAAAGCTCAGCCATTCCTGGATGCCAAGCCCTCGTAGTTCCGGAGTGCGCTGGGCTAGGTCGAGGAACAGAACCAGGTCGAGCACGATGGGCGCTGCCAGAATCGAGTCACGGCACAGGAAATCGACCTTGATCTGCATCGGATAGCCGAGCCAGCCGAAGATGTCGATATTGTCCCAACCTTCTTTATTATCACCGCGCGGTGGGTAATAGTTAATGCGAACCTTGTGCGTGAAATCGCCGTACAAATCAGGATAAAGGTCGGGCTGCAGAATGTGCTCCAGCACCGACAATTTGGATTCTTCCTTGGTCTTGAACGAGCCCGGATCTTCCAGAACCTCGCCATCCCGATTGCCGAGAATATTCGTCGAGAACCATCCTGCAAGGCCGAGCATGCGCGCCTTGAAGCCGGGAGCGAGAATCGTCTTGATCAGCGTCTGGCCAGTTTTAAAATCCTTCCCGCAGATGGGCGCTTCGTGCTCGCGCGACAATTCGTGCATGGCGGGCACATCGACCGTAAGGTTGGGAGCGCCATTGGCGAATGGCACGCCCTCTTTCAGGGACGCGTAGGCGTAGACCATCGAGGGCGGAATGTTTTCGTCGTTTTGCTCGAACGCCTTTTCGAGCGCTTTCAGGGACTGATGCACCGCGGTGGGCTGAATGAAGCTTTCGGTCGAGCCGCACCAGATCGTGATCAGGCGAGACGCTCCGGAAGATTTCTTGAATTGCCGAATATCCTCGCGCACCTGCTCCGCAAGGTCCATCTTGTTCTTGCCCTTCTTGACGTTCGGCCCGTCGATCAACTTCACGTAGTTGTGATCGAAGACCGCTTTGCGGGGTGTAATTTTTTGCAGGAAAGGCTTGATCTGCTCGAGCAGATAGCGGTCGAGTACGCCGGCGTTGGTCGCCGCGTCGAACATGTTGTCTTCGAAAATGTCCCAGCCCGTGAAGACCAGGTCGTCAAGATTCGCAAGCGGCACGAATTCCTTGATCTTGGGCGAACGACCCTCGGTGCGCTTGCCCAGCCGGATGGTGCCCATCTGCGTGACCGAACCGATCGGCTTTGCAATACCTTTGCGGACCGCTTCCACGCCGGCCACAAACGTCGTGGCCACCGCGCCCATGCCGGGGATCATGATGCCTAGCTTTCCTTTGGCCGGTTGAAGATCGCCGTAGCTGGCGGTCTTCTCAGCGCGTGACTCTTTCACTTCCGCGCGTACTTTTGCAGACTTCGGGCGTCTCGCCATAAGTGGCACTTCCTTATTAGGTCTGAATGCGATGAGGCAAACGGATATGTTCTCGTATTCAACCGGAGTTTGGCAATGATAGGGGTCTAAGCGGGCAAAGAGTGGGGCTTACATGTGGAATCCCGACATCGAAGTGCGCTCGTGGTTAGCCGCCATCAGGCTCGGCACCAGAGGCTAGCCGCCGAAGGCCATGATTATGGCAACCGAGATTAACGCCACCAGGGTCAGACTGGCGAACGTGAGGGCAAATGTACGCTGCCATGGATGCAATTCAAAATAATGCTCGCCTTGCTGCTTGATGTTCAGGAGCGGCCGCATGGAAACCTCCTTGCAAGCTCGAACAATTAAATTACACGCCTCCCATGAGCGAAATTGCTGTGATCCACGACACAAGCGTTTTGGGCAGCTTCGACTACTCAAATAGGGGGCCGCCGCCAGCAGGTTGTGGAGGGACGGGGCGTCTCGCCCGTCCAGGCAGACCAGACGCCCGCCTCTCCACGTTTGCGCACGCAGCCTTACCCGGCTTCACTTCTCCAGTTCGACAGTTTTGATCGGCAAATCCCAGTGCGCCTCGAGGATCGTGAAGCGCCTCTGCTCCTCACGCTCGTAGGCGTCTTTATCGGGAAAGAGTTGTTTCTTGAGGGCGTCTTCATCGAAGGGCTCGTTCGCGACCGTGGCGTTTTTAAAGACGATGGTGACGCGGTAGTCCCAGCGGCCGTCTTCGGTCGTGTGGTAGCGGGGTTGATCCATCCACACCTTCACCATGCGCCCCATTTCCACTTCTTTTTTCAGGAGCGGATAGTGATTCTTCTTGAAGAGCTTGAGAAATTCGTCGGCGTAGCCCCAACGCGCTTTGTAGTAGTACTCGACGACGAACGGCTTGTCGCTGGAGGCAGCCGTTTGGGCATGGGTGGAGATTGGTGCGAGGATTGCGGCAAAGATCAGGAGCATCAGCGCGCGGGACATGAACCCTCCTCGGGAAATGGAATTTTATGCTTGTACACTATGGCAGGGAGGCGGTCAAAACGTGTCGCCCTGGGGGACTGGCCGAATTATTCTGCATCTTCCCCGCACCTATGTGCGGGGCTAATTTCTGGCGTCCGCGACTTGGAGTGGAGGCGAATCTTATCTTGGACGATGAGCAACAGATTCATGCCCTGTTTGACGCTGGTGATCGCGCGCTCATGAGCGCTGATGTCGAGTCGCTGGCCCGCATCTTTGCCGATGACTATGTCCAGTACGATCCGGCGGGGCGAGCTTTCACCAAGCAGGAAGTACTCGAAAACCTGCGCAGCGGGACCGTGCGCTATCCGGTGATTAATTCGACCGGGCGGCGAATTCGGTTATTCGGAGACTTTGCCATCGTGCATGGATCGGAGTCGGACGAGGTGGATCGCGAGGGTTCCCGATTCGCCGTGCGATATCTCTATATGGACGTGGTTTGCAGGCGAAACGGGCATTGGCAGATTGTGGGATCGCAATTGCTAAAACCCGACCACTAATATTTTCCTTCGTGTGCCTTCGTGCCCTTTGCGGTTAAAAAACAGGAAATACATCACTAAGGACACAAAGGATCACGAAGGAAGCCCGGAGCTGCGGCATGGCTATTCCGCGGCCCGCAAACGATTTTGCCAGTGCGACCACACAAACCACGCGATCCCCGCCAACAGCAGCAACCCGATCACCGCATCGAACTGGTGGAAGTATTTGCCCAGGCTCCGCCAATTTTCTCCCAGCTTCATGCCGAAGTACGCCAGTGCGAAACACCACGGCCATGACCCGAGAAATGTATAGAGATGAAACTTGCCGCGCGGCATGCGCGCCACGCCGGCGGGCAGCGCAATAAAAGTGCGGATCACGGGGAGGAGCCGCCCGATAAAGACGGCCGCTTGTCCCCGGCGCTCAAAGAATCGCTCAGCCCACTCGAGTTCCCGGCGGCCCATCAGGATCCAACGACCGTAACGCTCGACTAGCGGTCGCCCGCCATACCGCCCGATTTCGTAGGCCACCAGCGAGCCCAGATTGCAACCGATCGCCCCTGCTGTCGCGACCCAGAAAAGCCTCATCGAGCCCTCGTACACCAGGTATCCAGCGAACGGCATGATCAGTTCTGACGGCAAGGGGATGCAGGCGGATTCGATGGCCATCAGCAGAACGATGCCGCCATAGCCCGTGGCGCCGATGATGGACTTGATGAATACAAACAGGACCGCAAGAATTTTTTCAGTCATGAAATGAAGTAGAACGGAAAAATCGGACCGCGCTCACGGAACACGACGGCGGGGCGAGCACGCCAGCTGCCCCATCGCTCCAGTGTAGCGGAAAAAGCTAGAAGGAACCTTCCTGGGTGAAGGTAAAGCCAGGCAATGAGGCCCCGCCCGCGGACTTCGCGACCTTGACTTTCACCGTAGGCGCGTCGGGCGCGGTGACTTCGGCGGGACGCAACACGGCGAACTGCGCGAACACTTCGCTATACACCTTGGTGACGAGATAGTCTTGCCCGCTTTGATCCTGCCGCCAGACTTGCCCGAGTTGGATGGATTTCACGGCCACGGAATTTTGTCCTTGGATTTCGCTTTTAGACTAACGGCGCAAGCGGCACCCGTCAACGGAACGAAGAGACATGGCCAGTGGCTGAGCCCGGTGGCTGATAACCCATCGCCGATCGCTCACGAGGGTCTCTTTCTTCGCGTACGTCGCGCAAGGTTTGCGTAGGGGCAGACGCCCCGTCTGCCCAGCGCGACAACGGCAGAAAATGAATGGGTCTTTGCCGTCAGCTACCAGCCAACGACCATCAGCATCAGCCACCTGCCATCAGCTTTTTGTTACCATTAGCGTCACGTTCAGGAGAAATCGATGGCACGGGGTGTGACTCCGCGACAACCAGCGAAGTCGGGCAGACAGGAAGGGACGCGGCGGATTGGGCGCGGACAAGCAGCGGCGGCCAAGTCCGGCGCCCGCAAGAATTCCAGAGGCATCCCTCGAAAGAACGCCGCGAAGGGTGCCGTCAAAGTCAAAACGGCAACGTCCAAAGCAGCCAATCTCAAACGTGCTCCGTCCAGGCATTACAACCCGATAGCGCCGGAGCGCGTCAATGCGATCCTGAAGCATCTGGACGCGCTCTATCCGAACGCCGTGTGCGCTCTGCTTCACCGCACAGCCTGGGAACTGCTGGTCGCCACCATCCTCTCTGCGCAATCGACCGACGCAAATGTGAACCGGGTAACGCCGATCTTGTTCGAGAAGTATCCCACGGTGCAGGATTTCGCCGCGCTGAGCCCCGAGCAACTCGAGCCTGACGTGCGCTCGACCGGCTTCTTCCGCAACAAGTCGAAATCCGTGGTGGGTGCAGCCAGGAAAATTGTAGCCGAGTTCGGCGGCGAAGTCCCCCAGGAAATGGATCAACTCCTGACCTTGCCCGGAGTCGCACGCAAAACCGCGAACGTCGTGCTGGGCTCATGGTTCGGCAAGGGCGTGGGCGTGGTGGTCGACACGCATGTGCAGCGCATCTCGCGCCGCTGGGAATTCACCGAAAACACTGATCCGGTAAAAATCGAGCAGGACCTGATGAAGATCATCCCGCAAGACCGTTGGACTTTGTACTCGCACCAGGTGATTCATCACGGCCGCAATTTGTGTTTCGCACGCAAGCCAAAGTGCGCGGATTGTCCGATTGAGCCGCTCTGCTACGCAGAGGACAAGACCTGGACCACCGTGGAAGTGCATAAGGGAGCCAAGGGGTAGCTTTGATCCCGGTAGCACGGTGTCCCGTTACTGTGCGGTGTCCTGTTAGTGCAGGTGTCCAGTTAGTGCGTGGCGTCCCGTTAGCGCGTGGCGTCCCGTTAGCGCGCGGCGTACAGTTAGCGCGTGGCGTCCGGTTAGTGCGTGGCATCCCGTTAGCGCGTGGCGTAACGTCTGCTCGCGTTTTGAAAGGGCTCGGCTTCAGCCGAGCCGTACGAGCCGTAAAATCAAAGCGGCTTTAGCCGCTGAGGTCGCGAAGCTTCGGGCTGGATTTGGCAATCGAGTTTATTCGCCTGTTTTCCGGACACTAGCTTTCACTTTTCGAGGAGTTGCATGCGCCCTTTCATCCACTTCGCTATCGTCGTCATCATGAGCACGCTCACCATCGCACAAAGCCTCCCCACGCCGCAGGCGGTCACCGATCCCAAGCAGATTGCCAGCAAGCCCAACGCGCAGGTGGAGAAGAATCTCTCCATCGAGAAGCTCTACATGACCCGCCAGGTGGGCGCGTCCGACTGGTCGCCGGATGGAAAGCAGATCGTCTTTGTCTCGAACATCAGCGGGCGGAACAATCTCTGGGTGGTGCCTGCCGAGGGCGGATGGCCATTGCAATTAACGGTAAGCGACCAGCGACAGACTTCACCGGCATGGTCGCCGGATGGCAAGTGGATCGCCTACCAATCGGACTACGACGGCGATGAGCAGTGGGACTTATTCATCGTCTCGCCCAAAACCGGGCAGGTCGTGAACCTGACCAACACGCGCGAGATCGCGGAAATGAGTCCCACCTGGTCGCCCGACGGACGCTATCTCGCCTACATGGTGAAACCGAAAACGTCGTCGGTGTTCGAACTCGACATCTTCGACATGGTGATGCGCAAGGTCCAGCACCTGACCACCGACACACCCAAAGACAAGATGAATGTGCACCCTATATGGTCGAAGGATGGGAAGTGGATTGCCTATACGCAGCGCCAGGCCAAGGGAACCGATTCCAATGTTTTCGTAGCCGAAGTGGCGACGGCCAAAGCTTCGCTGCTGACCGAACATTCCGGCGAACTGCTGTATACCGCCAACGATTTCTCACCCGATGAAAAAAAACTGCTGATCACCTCCAACACCGAGAACGGGTACGAGAACGTCGGCCTGCTGGACATCGCAAGCAAGAAAATTACCTGGCTAACCAGGGACAAATGGGAAATCGACGGCGGCGAGTTCTCGCCTGACGGCAAGCGCCTCACGTGGACCGCCAACGTCGACGGCAATGCAGATATCTTTGTCCATGATCTGGCGACCGGCAAAACGACTTCCCTACCCTTGCCCAAAGGCGTGAATGAACTCGGAGGAAAATCGTCCGCATTCACCAAAGACGGCGCGTGGCTGCTCTATTACCACAACGGACCGACCGCACCTAATGACTTATGGGCGCACTCGATGGCGACCGGGAAATCGCAGCAGGTGACGCATTCACTCGTAGCAGGCATGCGCGGTGAAGACATGGTCGAGCCCTTCCTTGCGCATTATCCCAGCAAGGATGGCAAGTGGACCATCTCGGCGTTCGTTTACGTGCCGTATAACCTCCCGCGCAACGGCCAGCATCCCGCCATCGTTCTGGTTCACGGCGGGCCCACGGCGCAGACCGTGAACTCCTTCAACCGTTTCGTGCAGCACGTGGCCAACGAGGGCTATATCGTGATCGCCCCCAATTATCGCGGCTCCACCGGCTACGGAAAAGAATTTCAGCACGCCAACCTGTTCGACATGGGCGGCGGTGATCTGCAGGACGTATTGTCCGCCGCGGACTGGATCAAGCAGACCGGCTATGTTGATCCAAAAAAAGTAGTCATCATGGGCGGTAGTTACGGCGGATACATGAGCATGATGGCCGTGACCAAGGCCCCGGATATGTGGGCGGCGGGCGTGCCCATCGTGCCGTTCGTGAACTACTTCACGGAAATCGAGAACGAGGATCCAGTGTTGCGCGAAATGGACATCGCCACCATGGGCGATCCGGAAAAGAACAAGGACCTGCTTCGCGATCGCTCGCCGATTTTCTTCGTCGATCAGATCAAGGCGCCCTTGCTGTTGCTCGCGGGCGGAAACGATCCACGCTGTCCGAAGTCCGAAGCCCAGCAGGTGGTCGATGCCATCAAGAAGCGCGGCGGAGTCGTGGACTACAAGGTCTATGAAAACGAAGGCCACGGCTTTTCGCGCGTCGACAATCAGATTGACGCGTACAAGCGGGTCGCAGACTTCCTGAAGGCGCACGTGCCGCCCGCAGAGTGCAGCTGCGAAATCAAGCCGCTTTAAGGGCAGACCGCAGCGCCGGCATCCTGCCGGCAATCACAAGCCGGGGTCCGCAGCAGGGAAACAATTGCGCTCGTCACGCGCCGCGATTGCCGCAAGAAGTTGTTTCTTTACAGCGGGCGCGTGCTGGTTACGATGGCTTTGATCAGTCCGGGAATGGTGTATTGGCTGGCTTCCACATCGACCCCGAGATGGAGTTCACGGAGAGTAGCCGACGTCACCGGGCCGATCGATGCCATGGTGATGCCTTCCAGATGGCCGCGACGTTTTCTGCCACGTAAACTGTGTTTGCCTGATCCCAGCAAGCTCACGAAGTTCTTAACCGTTGAGGAACTTGTAAAGGTAATGACGTCGGGCCGGGTCTTCGCATTTTTGAGAGCGGCCCGCAAGCGAGTGCGCGACGCTGTCGGTACCACGGTTTCGTAGGCTTCGATCACATCGACTCGAGCGCCCGCCTTTCGTAGTTCACGCGGAATCACATCACGCGCAACCTTCGCCCGTACCAGCAGAACTCTCTTCCCTTTTACCTGCTTCCGCAGGCTCTTCACCACCGACTCCGCGACATATTCTTTCGGAACGATGTTCACCCGCGCTCCACGCTCTTCAATGGCTTTCCTCGTCGCCGGACCGATGGCGGCAATTTTCAGATGCCGGAGCGATTGCTTGTTGAGGCGGAGCTTCCTCAGCCGCTCCCACATGGCTTCCACGCCGTTCACGCTGGTCAGGATGAGCCAGTCGTACGATTGGAGATGCTTGAGGGCGGTGTCGAGTGGTCGGAAGGACCGCGGTTTGCGAATCTCGATAAAGGGAATTTCCAGGACGTCAGCCCCCAATTTGCGGAGTTCCGTCGCGAGCGATCCCGCCTGGTGACGCGCCCGACCGACCAGGACACGAACGCCTTCGAGAGGCTTCCCGGTTTTGCGCTCGCCCTTAGGCACAGACGCCCTCGCCTGTCCGGACCCACGTAGGGACAGACGCCCTCGTCTGTCCGGCCGAGCGAAGCTCGGCTTGACGAGCGTGCTCACGGCTGCTGCGGAACAGCGATGCCGTTTCCGTAGACTTCTTCGAGGATCGCAGCGCCGCCCCGCCGGAGCAGCGTCTCGCCGACTTCACTGCCCAGCTTCTCTGCATCCTCTCCATCCCGGGATTCGCGCAAAATCTTCGAGCCATCAGGATTGGCGACAATAGCATCCAGATGCAAACGTCCGTTGCGGACTTCTGCCGCAGCCCCAATCGGCACCTGGCAGCCTCCGCCCAGCTTGTTCAGCAAAGCCCGCTCACAGGTGGTCGAGGCGCGAGCTTCGGTATCGTCTAGAAACGCGAGCACCTCGCGGGTCACGCGATCGCCCGCGCGAATCTCTATGCCGAGGGCGCCTTGCCCGGCGGCGGGGCACATGATGTCTTTCGAGATCACTTGCTTCACCAACTCCGTCCTGCCCAGCCGATTCAGGCCGGCCGCCGCCAGAATGATCGCGTCGTATTCGCCCTCTGCAAGCTTGCGCAGACGCGTGTCCACGTTGCCACGCAACGGATAAATCTCGAGATCAGGCCGCAGTGCCTTCAACTGCGCTTGCCGGCGAAGGCTGCTCGTCCCCACGCGCGCCCCCCGCGGCAGCCCATCGATGCTGGCGTACTTGCTCGAGCAAAAAACGTCCTGGGAATTTTCGCGCTTCGTGATGGCCACAATTTCAAAGCCCGGCGACAGCTCGACGGGCAGGTCTTTCAAGCTGTGCACCGCAAGGTCCACGCGGCCCTCGGCCAGAGCCTCCTCGATTTCCTTGGTGAACATGCCCTTGGTGCCGACCTTGGCGAGTGCCACGTCGAGAATCTTGTCGCCGGTGGTCTTGATGATTTCCAGTTCTACTTCATGACCCCGGCCCCGCAGCAGATCGGAAATGTGGTGAGCTTGCCACAGCGCCAACTGCGATCCCCGCGAACCGATACGCAGGCGCGCCATCAGTTGGTTTCTCCCGATCCGCCCGACTTGGCAGCGCGCTTCTCCTGCAGGTTGAACAGGCGGCGCACCAGATCGATCACGGTGGTAGCTTCGGGCTCGCGGGCCGCTGATTTCAGCGCGCTGATGGGCGTGTGCATGATCTTGTTGACGATGCCGCGGGTGAGCGCTTCAACAGCAAGTTCCTGCTCGGGCGTCATCGGGCCCAGCCGGCCGCGCACGCGATCAATTTCCGCTTGCCGAATGGTTTCGAGATGATCCTGCAGGGAGACTATCGTGGGGACGACATCGAGCGTCTGAATGCGCGCCTGAAACCGTTCCACTTCGAGGGTGACGATGGCCTCAGCGCGCTCGGCTTCTTTGCGACGATCCGCAACGTGACTCGCCACCGCCTGCTGCAGGTCGTCAATGTCGTAAACGAAGACGCCGTCCAGCTTGTTCATCGCGGGATCGACATCCCGTGGCACCGCGATATCGATGAAGAACATCGGACGATTCTTGCGCCGGCTCAAAAACAGTTCACCGTGTTCGCGGCGGAAAATCGCGTGAGGCGCGCCGGTGGAGGTGATGACGATATCCGCCCGGTCGCAGGTGTTATGCAGGTCCTCGAAGTGGATCGCCTGCCCGCGGAACTTGTAGGCGAGGCTGACGGCGCGCTCGTAGGTGCGGTTGGCGACGAAAATAGATGCGCAGCCGTGAGCCAAAAGGTGACGAGCCGCCAATTCGCTCATCTTCCCCGCCCCAATCAGAAAAACTTGTTTGCCGGCAAGATTGCCGAAAATCTTTTTCGCGAGATCGACTGCAACCGAGGCGATCGAAACGGAAGAAGATCCAACGGCAGTCTCTGTGCGAACCCGTTTCGCAACCGCGAATGCCCGGGTGACAAGCTGATCCAGTTGCGCACGCACCGCGCCCACGGCCCGTGCTGTCGCATAGGCTTCTTTCACCTGCCCCAGAATCTGGGGCTCGCCGACCACCATGGAATCGAGGCTGGAAGCCACCCGGAACATGTGCTGCACCGCTTCCTGCTCGTGGTACTCGTACAGGTGCTTGTCGAGATCGGCGCTGTTGAGCTGGAAATAGTTTTTCAGGAACGCTCGCAAGTCGGCGCCGGAACCGTTTTTCGTGTTGGCGAGGATCTCCACTCGGTTGCAGGTCGACAGAATCATGCCCTCGTCGATGCCCGGGAATTCCGTCAGCTTCTTGCAAGCCTCGGGCAGACGGGACTCCGGAATCGCAAGCCGCTCGCGCACCTCGACCGGAGCCGTGTTGTGATTCACGCCGATGAGCTGAAATCTCATGACGAAACGAACCTGTGAATCGAGCTGAAATAATTCGCGGCCCAGGCCACGACGGCCGCCGCGAACGCCACGCTCGCCAGCACCGCCGCTTTGCGCCCACGCCAGCCGGCGATCCAACGCGTGTACACCATGATCAGGTAGACCGCCCACATCAACAACGACAGCAGAATCTTGGGATCCTGAATATCAATGCGCCCGTAAGTGCTCTCGGCCACCACCGAGCCCGCAATCAGGCCCAGGGTCATGAAGGGAAAGCCCAGCAGCAGCGAACGATAACCGATCTGGTCGATGTCTTCGAGCGCGGGCAGGCGCGAAAAAATGCTGTTGGCACGTTTCGCCTTCAGAGAATGCTGCTGAATCAGGTAGAGCACGCTGGCGCAGAAACTCAAAATCAGCGCCGCATAGCCGG
>QIAH01000407.1 GCA_003225465.1 Acidobacteriota bacterium
GATCAACGTCAATCGGCTTGTAAACTGGTGGACGGTCGTCAGGAGTGTACGCCTGGTGCCGCATTCCATCTGCTCGTGGCAGACCTGACCCAGGTGACACGAGATCCGCCAGCACCATCTCGGGATTAGGATCTCCAACCGGACCGGTGTCCACACAACGCGTTCGCAAAGCAGCATGCGTGCCTACCGGGGGACCGGTAACGATGGCTTCGAGACGTCCCGCCGGTGCCACCAGCAGGTGATTCGTAGTGCGCTTCGGGCTCTTGGGTTCATGGTATGCGAGCGGCATTCCATCGAGCGCAACGATTTCGAATGTCTGTCCATCGACCTGCAGATCCAGATAACGATCCGCCGAGGCGTTTACGATGCGCCAGAATTGTCGCTCTTTAGGAGCAATCTCGATGCGCGGGCGAACCGCGCTATTGACGGTGAAGATCTCTTCGACTTTCTCTGCTTCTCCCCCACATCCCTTCGACGGAATCTCAACCTGCCGACTGAGGTCGGCGGCCTGCGGATCATGCTCAATCGAGCGACCGCGTACGACCAGTATGCGCTCGCGAAGTCGTCGTACTTCGGGGACATAACGCTCCATTCCCTCAATGATGATCGCACCTGACATTCCGTCCAATACTTGCCGGTGGCTCTCGCCATGGGGATGAGTGTGATACCAGAACAGGCCCGGTGGATGATTGCGCGGAATCTCAACCGAGTAGTGCAATACCTGGCCAGGCATGGCCATCATGGTTAGCACGTCATCTTGCGGGGCATCCGGGGAGACATTGAGCCCGTGAAAATGCAGGTTCGTCATGTCCATGCAGGGATTCACCGCACATGTCTCCGAAGACTTGGGAGGAAGATCGTTGATGTAGGTGATTTTGAGAACGTCCCCAGGAGACGCCCGGATCACAGGAGCCACCACCGCACCCTCGAAACGGAAAGCGTCCCGACCATTCTCGTTCACTGCGTGCAGCACAAGGGATACGACGTGGTTCGTGGCGCGCACCTGAGGGGGCTCCGGCCCCTCAGCAATTTGAGCACAGCTCAGAACTGCGAGAGATATCTCCGCAGCGATGAGGAGCACCCTTCTCGTCAAATTCATCATCACTCCGCCCCATGCCAACTCGAATCGAGCGCATTTCCCCTTATTTCCGCGTCGACTTTATTCGCGTTGTGCCCGAAATCCTATTCGTACAAGGAACTTTCCATCGGCGACGCCGCCTCAACCAGCACCACAATTCCGTCACCCTCCTAAAGCACCTTAGATCTGTCGTTCGCAGTGGGTTCGGCTCCGGTGCTCTGAAAAAAGAACTCCGCATTCAACAAACACGCCCAATGGTCGCAGTGGCATGCGATTTCGACATTTTCGCTTCCTACTTGGCGACAGCCATCTCCGCAGTACTCCTGTCCGTTTGGTACATAGCAAAAGCATGAGACGTTCGCGCATATTCTCTTCGTCTGATCCGTCATTACCATTAATTCCTTTCCAGCTTCGCCATCGTCGCCGATCACTAAGCCACTTGTGTTCCTGACGTAGCGCCGATCCCGCACCGAACCCAAGCGAGTCTGAGGGGACCCTCCCGGAATACAGTCAGCGTTCGGCAACTACGTCATGTCCACCAATTGCACTCATCTCTCCAAAGCGCGCGCCTCGCTGTAATGCAAGGCTTTCAACCACTTGCGATTTTTCTATGAGAAAGATAAATAGATTCGGTGTCGATATGCCGATCACTGCGCGTCCGCATTTCGACGCTGCCGATGTTGGTGACCATTAAGAGAGCGCCTTTGACGAAAATCGCGTTTTCTACCTGTTGAGTTCAGCCGGGTTCGCCAAGTCACAGTTCCTCGGCCGATACGTCGTCGTTAGAACCTCAACTTCTAAGAATCTGGAGTGAAACAGCACTTTCGCAGAAGTGGATCGCGAGCAATTCATCTAGGCGCTCAAGGGAACACACGGCCGGGTGGGGAGTCAAATCGCGGCGCTCATCGGCTCGGCTTCAAATGGACATCCCCGGTACGAATGAAGAAGCTGGGTATCTCCCCCGACAGAGTGTCGGAACGCGACGGAGTGGCCTCCGACGCTTCCGACACCTCCGATACGCCACCCACGCAGGCGTCAGCCCGCGAGTCAAATTCCTCAGAATAAGGACCTTGCAGAAAAGCGATGCCCGCTCTTGGTTTGGCAGGGGCCGTGCCTTATCCAAGGTGTCAAACAAGCACGACGCCTGATGGGAAGTGCAAATACCAAATTCGTTTTAAGGAGATGAAACGCAAATGAAAATACAGAAAACATACATCATCATTGGCCTGATTATCGCGTTTGCAGCATTCTTTGAACTCACTGCTCATGCTGATGAATCGGACCAGACCACCATTCTCACCTTCAGTCAGCCGGTCGAGATCCCGGGACAGGTTTTGCCCGCTGGAACCTATGTTTTGAAACTGGCCAGCAGCGCTTCTAACCGTGATCTGGTACAGGTCTTTAATTCGGATGGGACTCATCTCTATGGGATGTTCGAAACAATTCCCACAGAGCGTCGGAACTCCACGGATCATACTTCGATCACGCTGGCAGAGCAGCGCGATGGGAACCCGGAGGCCCTGCTGAAGTGGTTTTATCCAGGACGCCTGACTGGACATGAGTTCGTATATTCCAGTCGGCAGGAAAAGCAACTGGCGCAAGACAGACAGCAGACTGTAGTGGGCAGCCAACCAGCCGAGCCTGCCGGAGTAGGCAACTAAGTGCGCGGTTCTGGCATTCGCTGGCCCAACATGGGGACGGCGAATGCCAGGCGAGCACCAAGCAAATTTAAAAAGGGATCCTTAGGAACATCAGAAGAGCCGCTATTGCAGCGGAACTCCGGATGCACCCCGAAATGGATCGTCGCCTTTACTCTTCTTTACGATAAAAACATGCAACTTCGCATCTAAGAGCTCAGGAGTGGTTCTATGAAAAAGGTAATGATGTTGTGCATCACGACCGCGGTGCTGATGGCGCCTCTTTCGGCATTCGCGCGCCCGGTTCGCGTCGTCGTCGCGCCAGCGTACGGGTGGGGCTGGTACTCCCCATACTGGGGACCGTATCCTTACGGATACGGCTACTACGGTTACGCTCCTTCCACTGGCGCAGTGAAATTCGACACCGACGTGAAAAACGCAGAGGTATACATCGATGGCGCTTACGCTGGTACGGTTGGAAAACTGAAAACCATGAATCTCCGGCCCGGCAGCTATGACATCGAGGTACGCGCGCCTGGACGCACGCAGTTTGACAAGAAGGTGTACGTCGCGGCTGGCAAGACTTTGCACCTGAACCCGGAGCTTCACGTTCAAGCACAACCACCAGCGAAGTAAATGTTTTGCTCTTCCAAGTCGAAGCAACGGACTGCGGGAGCTCAGTCTCCCGCGTCCTTCGCAGGACAATCTTCATTATCTAAACCGCAATAGGATCGACAACATCAAAGAGAGCGGGAGGATTTCCAATGCACCTCATAGTCTCTCCGCAGCCAAGCTCTAGTTTCCAGTTCGCAGGCCACCTTCGCCCATCCTCACGGGATGCCTGGAAAGCCAGGAATCAGTCAGTGGCGTAAGCCCAGTGTCGAGCGAATGCGGAATTGTGGCACAATCATTCGGAGGATCCTGAAGCTCTGTGATGGCAGGCCCGGTTGCCATCATCCGCCCAGGAACCATGCGTGGATGGAGTGCTCTCCAAACTTCAACGTTACAGTCTGGCAATAATTTCGTGCGGCGTCGCCATGGCGGTGGCTTGGCCCATCGATGCCCCGGCATCGTGTTTCCTTCTCGCCGTAACGGTGAGCAGCCTCTTCGGTGGGCTAGGACCTGGCCTCTTATCCGTAGCTCTTTCCGCCTTAGCCTTCGGCTTCATCTTTCTACGGAGGACGCTTCCCCCAGCCGTCGAACCAGCTGTCTTCTTACGATTTTTTGTCTTCCTGGGCGCGACACTAGTCGTTACTGGACTGATGGAGATGAAACGGCGTGTTGAGCAATCCCGCAATCGCGCCGAAGTGGCTCTGCGTCAGGCAGAGTCGGATCTGGCACGGGTGAGCCGGGTGACCACGATGGGAGAGCTGACTGCTTCCCTCGCGCACGAAGTGAATCAACCGATCGCGGCCGCCGTTACCGATGCCAACACCTGCCTGCGCTGGCTCAACCGTGATCAACCCGATATCGAAGAAGCGCGCGAAGCTGCCTCGAGGGTTGTGAAAGACGCAACCCGCGCAGCCGAGATCATCAGCCGTGTTCGCCTACTGTTCAAGAAGGGTACTCCGCAACGCGAGTTGGTTGATATAAACGAGAAACGCGACACTCCATCTCCATCCGAACCGAGTTTGCGGAAGATCTCCCCTGGATCATGGCAGACCGCGTGCAATTGCAACAGGTCCTCATGAACCTCATGATCAATGGCATCGATGCAATGAAGGACTTGGACGGAACGCGCCAGCTCGCCATCAAGTCGCAACGAGCGGAGAACGACCAACTGACGGTGTCGGTCAGCGACACAGGCGTGGGGCTACCCGCGCAGCAGGCGGACCAGATCTTCGATGCATTCTTTACCACTAAGGTCGATGGAACTGGCATGGGGCTTCGGATCAGCCGTTCCATCGCCGAATCGCACGGTGGCCGCCTTCGGGCTGTTGACAACCCTCCGCGTGGTGCAACATTCCACCTTACGTTACCGTTCAAAACTGAGGCGCATCCATGACGTCCTCAGCTGCGTCCACGGTTTTCGTCGTCGATGACGATGCCTTGGTGCGTGCAGCCATTCAGGGCATGCTGAAATCAGTCGGCCTACGTTCCGAGACCTTCGGCACACCGCAAGAATTCCTGCAAAGTAAGCGGGTAGATGGGCCAAGTTGCCTGGTTCTGGATGTGAGACTTCCTGGAGTCAGCGGGCTGGACTTTCAACGCGAGTTGGCTGAGGCAGGCGTCCGGATTCCGATCATTTTCATTACCGGTCATGGGGACATTCCCATGACGGTGAAGGCCATGAAATCCGGCGCGGTCGAGTTCTTGACCAAGCCATTTCGTGACCAGGACTTGCTGGACGCGATCCACCAGGCCTTGGATCGCGACCGCGTGGCACGTCAACAGGAGAGCGCACTCAGCCAACTGCGAAGCCGCTATCAGACGCTGACCGCACGCGAGCGCGAAGTCATGGGCCTGGTGATTT
>QIAH01000408.1 GCA_003225465.1 Acidobacteriota bacterium
GCTTCACTTCCGGCTGTCCGAGCTTGGCATTCGAACTGGCGAGGCGCATGGTGCAGGCCATGGCAATCTCGCAGCCGCCGCCGAGCGCAAAGCCGTTGATACAGGCGATCACCGGCTTTCCCAAGTTCTCGATGAGGTCGAGCACAGATTGTCCCCGGTGGGTGTACTCCTTGCCGGAAACGGCATCGTGTTTGGCGAGTTCGCTGATGTCCGCGCCCGCGATGAATGCCTTCTCGCCCGAGCCGGTGACGATGCCGACGCGAATAGCCGAATCGCTCTTGATGTCGGTAAACGCAGCGCGTAGCTCTTCCATGGTCGCCATGTTGAGCGCGTTGAGCACCTTGGGACGATTGACGGTGACGTAGGCAATCGAGTTTTTCTTTTCGAGGAGGATGTTTTCGAAGTTCATATGAGTTCCAAAACATCACCACAGAGACACAGCGTCACAGAGAAAACATCTCTTAGCTTTTTGCTTCACAGTTTTTCTCCGTGCCTCTGTGCCTCTGAGGTGGATTTGCTTTTTTCTAGAACTTCCCGGCCACCGGATTCGCCGGGTCCGCATAATCATAAAACCCGCGGCCGGTTTTTTTCCCGTACCAGCCTGCCATGACCAGCCGCTTCAAGAGCGGAGGCGAGGCAAAGCGGCGCTCTTTGAACTCGTCGTACATAACGTGGGTAATGTAGTAGGTAGTGTCGAGACCGACGAAATCGAGCAGGGTGAAAGGTCCCATGGGATATCCGCAGCCCAGCTTCATAGCGTTATCGATGTCTTCGATCGAGCCGACACCTTCTTCGTAGGCGCGGATCGCATCGAGCATGTAGGGCACCAGCAACCGGTTCACGATAAAACCGGTCTTGTCGGAAGTTCGCACGGGGACCTTCCCCAGTTTTTTCCCGAACTCGTAAGCCGCATCGTAGACCTCGGGCGCGGTGGCAATAGTTTTGACGACCTCCACCAGCTTCATCAGGGGCACCGGATTGAAGAAATGCAATCCCACGAACCGCTCCGGGCGCTTGGTGGCAGTCATCATTTCCGTGACCGAGATCGAGGACGTGTTGGACGCAAAGATCGCATCTTTCTTCACGATCGGGTCCAAGGACGCGTACATCTTTTTCTTCTCATCGAGATTCTCGATGATGGCCTCGATGACGATGTCGCAATCGGCGAGATCCCGTTTGTTGGTGGTCCCTTTCAAGCGGGCCCGAATGGCTTGGGGAGTTTCTTTGATCGTACCTTTCTCGGCAAATTTGGCGAGCGATTTTTCGATCCCGGCGAATCCTTTGTCGAGAAACTTTTGTTCGACTTCGAGCACGGCGACATGAAACCCGGCGGTTGCCGCGACTTGTGCGATGCCGGAGCCCATGAGGCCGCAGCCTAAGACGCCTACTTTTTCTATCTGCATATAAGAACCTTTCTTAACCATAGAGCGACGCAGAGGATCACTGAGGATAAGGACTTGTCATTCCTCGCGTAGCGAGGAATCTCGTTCTACTTGCGGCGTCGGGCACAGCAGATTCCTCGCTGCGCTCGGATGACAAACTTTATGCCGGCTTGAATTTTTCTCTGTGCCTCTGTGCCTCTGTGGTGAAGACTTGTTATTGAAAGCTCTCCACCACCATCGCGATCCCCTGGCCGCCGCCGATGCAGGCGGTCGCTAGACCGTACTTTTTCTTTCGGCGCTTCAGCTCATACAGCAATGTGATCACCAGCCGCGTTCCGGTTGCGCCCAGCGGATGGCCCAGCGCGATGGCTCCTCCGTTCACGTTGACCTTGCTGCGGTCGAGGCCCAGCTCTTTCTCGACCGCGAGGTACTGGGCCGCGAAGGCCTCGTTCACTTCGATCAGATCGATGTAATCCAGAGTCAGCCCAGCCCGCTGCAACGCGAGCTTGGTTGCGGGAACCGGACCACGTCCCATCAGCTTGGGATCGACGCCCGCCGTCCCCCAATTCACAATTCTCCCGAGCGGATTCAGATCGCGTTTCTGGGCCTGCTCCACCGACATCACCACCACCGCGGCGCCGCCATCGACAATGCCGCTCGCATTTCCGGCAGTCACCGTTCCACTCTTGCCAAAGGCCGGACGCAACTTGGCCAGCCCCTCCATGGTGGTCTGGGGGCGACGGTGATCGTCTTCGGCGAACATCTCGCCGGTCGCTTCGCCTCTTGTATTCCTTAAGGGCACCGGCACCAGCTCTTCCTGAAGCCTTCCTTCTTTGTAGGCGGCATCCGCGGTCTGCTGGGAGCGAAGAGCGAACTCATCCTGCATTTGCCGGGTAATGCCCTGCTGCTCGCCATAGAGCTCGGCGGTGTTGGCCATGTAGAGGCCACAGTAGGAATCGAGCAGCGCCACCATGAGAGAATCTTCCAGTTTGCCTCCGGGAGCAAGCGTGAAGCCGTCACGCCCGTGGATCACGAAGGGCGCCTGCGACATGGCTTCCATGCCGCCGGCGAGCACGATTTTCGCCTCGTCGGTTTGCACCATTTGCGCGGCGTTGACGATGGCTTGCATGCCCGACCCGCACAGCCGATTTACGGTAAGCGCTGGCGTCTCGATCGGGATGCCCGCGCTCTCGATCGGGATGCCCGCGCGCAGGCCCACGTGGCGAGCGCCGTAGAGCGCGTCGCCGGAGGTCTGCTGCGCGTTACCGAATACGACGTGGTCAAACTCTTTCGGATCGATTCCTGCGCGTTCGATGGCGCCTTTGGCTGCAACTGCGCCCAGTTCCTGCGCGGTGAAGTCTTTGAGTTTGCCGCAGTAGCGCCCCATGGGCGTACGCGCACCGCTGACGATGGCAATGTCTCCGGGTTTCAGCATGAAATCCTTCTAGAACGCGGCCAGATGTTAGAGAGAAAACTTATTAGTGTAGCAGAAGGGCTTCGAGCTGCGAGCTTGAAGATTCGGGTGGTGGCGGAGCCTTGCTTGTCCGTTGGAGCGGGATGATTCGTATCGTAGCTCGAAGCTCGAAGCTCGAAGCTCGTAGCTCTTACGCCACTGCGGCCGAAGCGAGGTTGGGAGCCAGCGAGACTACACTTCCCGTGCCTTGGGTTATCGCGTCGTGCAATGCCTGTTCGGCGCGGTTGATCACCTCGGTGACGATGTCCACCGGATCGTATGCGGTGCGCATCACTGCTTCGGCTAGCCCGGCTGAAAAAGCAATGGGCTGATCTTTTCCCGGCAGCCGAACTTCCGCCACCAGCTTGCGGAGCTTTTCAACGGCGAGAAGCGCTTCCTTTTCCGCAGTGTCTCCGAGAATGATGGCGACGGTAGTCGTGTCGTAGCGGAAGGCGAGATCGTTCGAACGAATATTGGCGGTGAAGAGCTGCCCCACTTGTTCCATGGTGGCTTCGATAACCGGTTCGCCGAATTCTTTGACCATGGCGGAACTCTTGCCGAAATGCATCAGCAGGATCGTGAGCGGGGTCGCCTGCTGGTTGGCGCGTTGCGTTTCAGCCAGTACCAGGTCTAAATACGAAGCCCGCTTCAGCAGTCCAGATTTTTCGTCGGTGACGGAGAGATTCCGCACCAAGCGGCGCAAACCCGCGTTATTGAGCGCTATGACAACCTGCTCTGCCAGGGTCTTCAGCACTACGATTTCGGAGGGATGCCAATTGCGCTCGGAGCCTTGCATGAATACCAGGATGCCGATGTGATCTTCCCCATCCATAAGAGGCAACGCCAGGAGCGCAGTGACACCCAGTTCCGCGAGGGGCCGCCGCACGGGCTGCGCCTCTGGAGCGCTGAGCGTGTCAGGCAGATTCACCGTACCCCGGCTCGCTGCCAGATCTTGACACGCGGTGACGACGGCCGCGAGGGCCGCTGCTTCGCCGCTGGTGGTTCCATCGGCGTGATATTCCTGCAACGCTGTCGGTGGCAGACCCGGCTTGCGCATGGCGGCCACGCAGCGCGTCACCTTCCACTGGCTGCCCATCTCGTTAGCGGCCGTTGCTAGAACTGCAGTCGCATTGTTCTGCTGATAAAGCTTGCGCGTAATTTCCGCGACGCGAGTGAAGCTGCTGACGTCGGCCTGCTCGCCGTTCACAACGGCGGGCACGGTCAAGGGTTGCACGACAGGAGTTGGCGTAGGCGGAGCAGTCGCGGGAGTGGGAACCGGCGCAGTACCGGCGTACCGGGGCGTAATCCCCGCGGCCAGGTACAGGCGCTGGAGGTCTTCGTTGCGTTCCTCCTCACGCGGAAACAGTTCCTGGATGCGATGCAGACGCTCCACTGCTTTTGAGCGCATGCCGTACTGCACCAGAATTTCTGCCTGCAGCATCAGGTCTTGCAGAGCCGCTGCACCCAGCGTCGGCTCTTCCGAGCGCACCGCCTCGGGCACGGATTTATTCAGCTGGCTCAGCCGTGAGGCGATCACCTTGAAGCGATCATCGGGAATCTTGCCGCGCAGAATTTCGAGCCGCTTCTGGTGGCCGTGCTCGTAAGGATCCACGTCAGCGGCGCGATCCAGGCATTCCCCGGCTTTCTGGAAGTTGGCCGTGCTCACGTAAAGATCAAAGAGCTTGAGCAGCGTCTGACAATAATCGTTTTCACGATTGGAGGAATTGAAGAGCTCGCTGAGAAACTCGAGCATCTCGGGCGAGGAGCGGTGGCCGCCCACCAGGTCCTGCATCATGGCGACGAAAGCGCGCCGCTCCCCGCGCCGCCGTTGGAACAGTTCCAGCTTGCGCGCAAGGGCCACGCCTTCCGCATCCTGTTGCGAGTCGATCATCTGCCCGATTAATGTGACGACTTGTTGCAGGCGTCCGGGATTCTGCTCGAAGAGCTGCCAAACCAGGGGCTCGGCTTCGGCCAGGCGGTTGGCGGCGAGTAGAGCCTGGCTGTAGTAGTCCCGCAGTTCGAGCGATGGATTTCCAGCGATGACGTGCGGCTCAAAGATAAAGATCGCTGCGCCGATTTGTCCTTGGGCGAGCAGGCTCCTGCCGTAGGCAAGAGCTATGCGGGGATCGCTGGGGTCCTCGCCGTAGGCGCGTTCGAAATATTGCGAAGCGTCGGCCCCGGCGGCCTCGGCAAGTTCGGCGGTTTTCAGGAAGGCTGCAGCCGACGGCTTGTTTTCCCCGAGTTCGGAACAGAGTTCGGCCATGCGCAGGTAATTCGCCTGGGTCGGCTCCAGGGTTACGATGCGGCCCAGCACCTGCAACGATTCCGCCTTCTTACGCTGCTTCGAGAGGTCATCGAGTGCGTTCTCGTAGGTGCCGATGGCCAGCTTTTTGTTGGAATGTTCCAACAGTTGTCCGAAGCGGAACTTCTGCTGCCAGGTCGGATTGCCGTGGCGCGCTAATTTCTTGTAGGTGAGGCTGGCACGGGTGGCATCGCCAAGCCCGACCTGCCGCTCAAAAAGATCGCCCAGCAGCGAGACGGCTTCTGCAGTCCGGTTCAACGACAGACAAAGGTCGGCGGCCATGGAACGCACGTTGTCGTTTTCCGGATCCTCCAGGAGGACTTGGAGATATTCGTCCAGGGCGTCGCCGGTCTTGCCTCTTTGAAGAAGCTTCTCCGCTTGCGCGACACGTTTCGCGATTTCGGCTCGATCCGGCATGTAGGTAATCTGCGGAGTAACCTGCATGGTGATTCTAGGAGTTGGTGAAACCAGCAGCAATGCAGTAACGGCCGGGCGCGGTTACGAAGGTCATTCTCGCTCCCGCAATTGGGCGATCGGTTCCTTTTCTGGTATACGTTCCGGATGCAAGAGGTCTGCAACGTAAACGAAGAACAGGGACTTCATCATCAACTGACGGCTGGTCAGATGGCCATGGTCGCGGTCGGCGGTTCGATCGGTACCGGGCTTTTGCTGGGCTCGGCCAGCGCGATCGGACTGGCTGGACCAGCGGTGATTTTGAGTTTTCTGCTGGCCGCTTTCATCAACTTCACAGTGGCGTGCGCTCTAGGTGAGTTGGCATGTGCTCACCCGGCCGCGGGGTCGTTCGGCGTCTATGGGGACCTTTACCTCAATGACTGGGCCGGATTCCTTTCGCGCGGGGGATACTGGGCGGCGATTGCGGTCTCGATTGGCGCCGAGATGGTGGCCTCGGCGGTTTATATGGCGCACTGGTTTCCGAAGGTTCCCGCCATTGTCTGGGTCGCGCTCTTCTCGCTTCTGCTCCTGCTGGTGAATTTACTGGATGTGGGCGACTACGGCCGATTCGAATTCTGGTTCGCCATGGTCAAGGTGGTTACCATCGCGGCGTTTGTCGTGTTGGGCGCCGCCCTGCTGCTGAGCGGACGCGTCGCACCCCAGTACACCGCGCAGGGCGGATTTTTTCCGCTGGGAGTTCTCGCGCCGTTTCTGGCCATGACATTTGCGATTTACGCCTTCGGAGGCATCGAGTTCGTTGCCGTGTCCTCAGGAGAAGCGCGGTCTCCCCATGAGATCGCGAAAGCCACGCGCATCACCTTCGCGCTGCTGACGGTAATCTATCTGGGGGCGATGGCGGTTCTGGTCGGGGTAATGCCGTGGAATCGGGCCGGGATCAGCGAAAGCCCGTTTGTTACGGTCTTCCGCTCGGTGAGTATTCCAGGGGCCAGTCACTTGATGAACTTCGTGGTGCTTACGGCGGCGCTCTCGGGAGCGAACGCGGCGCTGTACGTATCCTCGCGCATGCTGTTTTCGATGTCGCGGACTGGATGGGCCCCTGCACGGCTCGGCCAATTGAACGCCCGCGGTTCTCCCAAGCTGGCGGTGCTGGTCTCTTCCTATGGAATCG
>QIAH01000325.1 GCA_003225465.1 Acidobacteriota bacterium
GAGCGCGTCGTTTATCGCATGTGCCAGCGCGTGGACCAAAGGAGGCTGGTGCTCGCCGGGAATCACCACACAAGAACCATGGTGCCTTCCAAGATCACCCATCAGGGCCTTGAAAAGTCCGCTCTCGTTTCCATCTAAACGGATGTCCACGTCAGGGACGATGCCGTAGCCCGACGCGACCGCCCGCACAAAACCTTCAATGTCCACGGCCCTCACCGGCAGCCGATGATCCGCCTTCGCCCCCGTCGAGGTCGGCGTGCACTCGATTGCGTAGAACCGGCTCATCTGCCCGTCGGGATTGCGCCGCTTTGCGAAGTCGCGGATGTAGCGAGTGTTGCCGGGAAATCCCGCATAGAGAAAATCCGCATCGAGCGAAACGATGACGTCCGCCTTCGAGAAGTCGTAGCGCGTCTCGACCGGCTGGCCGAACGCGAGCTTCGCGCCTTCGAGCACGTTGTCGCGGTTCACCGGTTCATACACGTGCCACTTCGCCTGCGGATAGATCTTCAGGAAAGCGCGCAGTTGATCCGCGAGCGTGGGCGAGGAAATCGTCTGCGTCAAAATGCGGATGCCGGCGCCACCCAGGCCCTTCTGCACAGTGAGGGGACCTTTGGTTTCCTTCAGGAACGCCGACCAGGAATCCACATCGCCGCGATTCGTAATAGTCTGCGAGCGGTCCGGGTCGTACATGCCGAGAATCGCGGCCTGCGTGAAGATGTCGGTGCCGCCGAGGCTGGCAGGATGCTTGTCGTTGCCTTCGATTTTGGTGGGACGTCCGAGATGGCTTTCAACCAGCACCGGGCTGGCGTATCCACTCAACGTCACAGCGGTCGCGTAAAACCGCGGGCGGCCGGGAATGACTTCTTCCGGTTGCCTGACGTAGGGGACGATCGGCTCCAGCGGCAGCTTGGTGCAACCGGTCATGCCGGCGAGCGCCAGGGAAGCGCCCATCAACTGCAGAAATCCGCGGCGGGAGACGGAGTCGACCCATTCCGATGCGCCCTTGGGGAATTCGCGGTGCAACATTTCCTGGAACTCGGGCGTGCCGGCGAGTTCCTCCAGGCTGCGCCAGTACTCCGGGCCACTGGTGTGGCGAATCTGGGCTTCGAATGCGGCTCGCGAAAGGCCGACGGGCGAGGACCCTTCGGCGCGCTCAGGGCGGGCTGCCCGTCGCTCCACGTCCAGTTTCTTGCTGGGGCAAACAGCTTGCCCTGAGCTTGCCGAAGGGTCTTCGCGCTTCGTGTTGTGTGCGTCGTTCATCATGATCTCTGGCGGCTCGTCATGTCCGCCGCTTTTTTCCCAATGGCTAGCGATGACACGTGCTGCAGCTGGTGATGTCGCTTACGCTGCGCAATTTGTACTTGGCGACCAGCGCAGTGCCGAGCGCGATCTGGTCGGTATAACTGTGGCCGTCGAGTTCCAAGGGAAGATCGGGTGAGGGCTTCTCGTAGCGCATGTTGAATACCTGGTCGCGCGGACGCAGGTATTTTTCCGGAGCGCGATGGCAGTCCAGACACCACTCCATCTGCAGAGAAGCGTACTGGTACATCATGGGCATCTGGTCCACCGGACCATGACAGGTGTTGCAGCCCACGCCCTTGTTGATATGAATGCTGTGGTTGAAATACACGAAGTCGGGTAGCTGGTTGACGCGCGTCCACTGCAGCGACTCGCCCGAACGATAACTGGCGCGCACCGGCTCAAGCAGCTTGGCGTTGGTCCAGATCTGGGAATGGCAGTTCATGCACGTGCGGGTGGGTGGGATGCCGGCGAAACTCGATTGCTCCACCGAAGTGTGACAGTAGCGGCAGTCGATACCCAGCCCGGCCACATGGTGCTGGTGACTGAAGGCTACCGGTTGCGGCTTCACGACGCCGGCATCGGTGATGTAGGGCGATCGCTGAAGTTGCATCAACGCGTAGCCCAGGCCGGCAACGATGAAGACCGCGCCGTAGATCGATGCCCGGGAGAGTGTGTTGGTGCTGCGATGAAAGATCTGCATCGAACGATTGTTTTCAATTAAGCGGGAGGTCGCGCGACGTCCCGGAGAATGGTTTGCCCGGTTTGTGGATTACAGGGTGATGTGATACGGCTCACGAAAACCTGTGATTATAACAGCTGTACAGGATTTGTTGTCGGGCGTGCCGCTCGCGCAAGAAAAAATTTCGCGGGCAGTGGATTGCCGGGCAAAAACATGTTTCTTTCCTGAATGCCAAAGAAAGCGGGGACTGATCCGACGGTGGCCGGGTTTTAGCCAACGACCACTAGCGCAGATTCATGACCATCAACTTCGGCTCCGTCATTTCCTCGATGGCATAGCGCAGGCCTTCGCGGCCGATGCCGGAGTCCTTCACGCCACCGTAAGGCATGTGATCGATGCGGAACGTTGGCACATCGCCCGCGAGCAGGCCGCCAACTTCGAGCTCTTCGAACGCCTGAAACATGAGCTTGGCATCGCGCGTGAAAAGGCCCGCCTGCAAGCCGAATGCGGAGCTATTGATTTGCCGGAGAGCCTCGTGAAACTCGGCATAAGGCTCGACGGTCACCACCGGGCCGAAGACTTCCTGGCAGTTGACCTTCATCTCGGGCTTGGTGCCGGTGAGAACGGTCGGCTCGACGATCGAGCCCTTGCGGTTGCCACCGCACAGAACACGCGCGCCCCCGCGCGCCGCTTCCTGGACCCAGTCGACCGCGCGTTGGGCGTCACTTTCACGGATCAGCGGGCCAACGTCGGTGGATTCATCAAGCGGATCGCCAATTTGCAGATTCTTCACCCCGGCGAGAAACATGTCAGTGAATTTTCCGTAGACGGACTGCTGCACCAGGATGCGTTGCACGGAGATACAGGTTTGACCGGCGTATCCGAAGCCGCCCGCGACGCACCGTTCGGCGGCGTACTCGATATCGGCATCGTTGTGGATGATGACGCCGGCGTTTCCTCCGAGTTCGAGAATGACCTTTTTCTTGCCGGAATTTTTCTTGATCTGCCACCCCACGGCAGCGCTGCCGGTGAAGCTGATCATCTTGAGGCGATCGTCGGTTACCAGAAGGGCAGCATCGTCGTTCGAGAGCGGGATCACGTTGAGAGCGCCATCGGGCCAACCGGCTTGCTGCACGACTTCCGCCATGAGCAGCGAGGAGAGTGGCGTCTGCGGCGCGGGTTTGAGAACCATGGGGCAGCCCGCCGCGATCGCGGGCGCAACTTTGTGTGCGACCAGGTTCAGGGGAAAATTGAAGGGAGTGATTCCGGCGATCGGGCCGATAGGAAAGCGCTTGACGATGCCCCATCGACCGGCGGTGTACTCCTGCCAGTCGAGGGGAAGGTATTCGCCGTAGATGCGCGTGCTCTCTTCCGCGGCAACCGAGAAGGTAAAGATAGCGCGCTCGACTTCAGTGCGGGCGGCCTTGATGGGCTTGCCCGCTTCCTGACATAGGGTGCGGGAGAATTCTTCTTTGCGCTTCGCAATGCCCTCGGCCACGCGGCGAAGAACGCGCTGACGTTCGAAGGCAGGCAAGCGGCGGGTGGTTCCGAATGCCTTCACGGCGGCGGCGATGGCGGCTTCTGCATGGGACCGCCGTCCCTGAAACACCCGGCCCACAATCGCTCCATCGTAGGGAGCCTTAATATCGATTACATCGCCATCTTCCACCCACTTGCCGTCGACCAGGAATCCGTGAGTCGCTACCTCTGCGATGGTCATCTGTGCCATAGCGCTCCGATGGACCTCCCCGGGAAACCGCGAAATCAGATTATAGGCTCAGCCCGGTGTGCATGGCTCGGGCTCGACGATAATATCGCTGCAATGACTAACAGAGAACAGAGAACTCTTGTCGAGTTGGGAGAAGCGGTACGGTCGAGGAAGGTCTCACCGGTAGAACTGACGCGCGCGTGCCTCGAGCGAATCGAGCAACGCAATCCTTCGCTGAATGCGTTCATTACGGTGATGGCGGAGTCAGCCCTCGGGCAAGCGCGGACCGCAGAAAAAGAAATCCTGGCAGGAAACTGGCGCGGCCCGCTGCACGGAATCCCGATCGGATTGAAAGATCTGATCGACACGGCAGGCGTTCCGACAACCGCAGCCAGTGAATTATATAAGCATCGTATTCCGATACAAAGTGCGGACGTGGTTCTGCGGCTGGAAGAGGGCGGGGCGGTGATCCTCGGCAAGCAGAACCTGCACGAGTTCGCCTATGGAGGCAGTTCGATGATCAGCGCCTTTGGCGAGGTGCACAATCCCCGGAATGAGGCCTACATCGCAGGCGGATCCTCGGGCGGATCGGCGGCGGCAGTGGGCGCGGGCCTGGGATACGGAGCCATTGGAAGCGATACCGCAGGCTCCATTCGCGAACCAGCAGCCCTGTGCGGAGTGGTCGGACTCAAGCCAACTTATGGGCGCGTAAGTGCCCGCGGAGTGATTCCGCTCTCCGAATCACTGGATCACGTGGGTCCGATTGCGGCCAGCGTCATCGACGTTACGGTGTTGTTCCGAGCGATCGCGAGCGGCGATGGAGGGCCTCCTCGAAACTTCCTGGAGGCGTGGAACCTTAAACGGAAGCGGCGCATCGGAGTACCGAGGTCCTTCTTCTACGAGGAACTCGATCCGGAAGTCGCTGCTGCCGTGGAGAAAGCTCTGGGGATGATCGAAACGCTGGGGTCCGATCTCCGCGAGATTTCGCTTGCCCCGGACAACGATCGCACGGTGCAGGCCGCCGAGTCGTATGCGTTTCATGCGGCTTCGATTGCAAGAACTCCTGAGCTTTACCAGCCCGAGACTCTGCGGCGAGTCAAAACAGGAGAAAAGATTACAGCTGACGAATATGAAAGTAAGCGCGCGGAACTGAAGGCTACGCGGGAGAAGGTTGGCAGTTTGTTTGAGACGGTGGATCTGATCGTCACGCCAACCACGCCGATTCCGGCGCCGACGATTGCGGAACTGAAAGAAAATCCCGAACTGCTCCGGCCACGCGAACTCGTACTACTGCGAAATACCCGTCCCTTCAACGTCTGGGGAGTCCCGACGATTTCAATTCCGTGCGGATTGACGAAGGCGGGCCTGCCCATTGGACTGCAACTTGCGGGACCGCCGGGACGCGAGGACATGGTTCTGGAGTTTGCCTACGCTTGCGAGTCAGCAATGGCCTAGCAATCAGCCTGCAGGCGGGTGGGGATTTTTCCAGAAAGAGCGGCTTCAGCCGCCGAGGGAAACCGCGGACGTCGAAAGAACTCTCCAGCCGCGCCGTTCGCCTCTGGCTCCCTGGCGTTTCGCCGTATCACATCCTGAAAGCTCGTTATCGTCAGTTTATCGAGCGCACATCGTCAGGCAGCATGAGCACAAAGCTGCAGTTCCCGGGGGGTTGAGAACATGACAGATTTCCGCGGCGTAGAATTTTTGCAGGCGTGTCGTCGGGAAAATTCACATTGAACTTCAGGTGTTGCAACGCTCCCTCCAGGCTGCGCAGCTTCTCTTCGCCGCTCACGAACTTTACGCTCTCCACCGTAGCTCCATTCTTGCTGGTGCCGAGCAAGACCCAGAAATCCGCATTTCCCGTGAGCGGCGGGGGATCTTTGAGTTGCGTGGTGCGCATTTGTTGCAGGTCGTCGCGATGCTTCTGCACCACCGCATCGACCTTGTCAGCACCGCCCACGAGCCCACCCAGGCGACCGCGCGTTTCCGGAATCGGGCGGAGTCCGTTCATAGCGAGCGCGTACGTGTTGATCGCTTTTTCTTTTTCGCCGCGCTTCTCGTAAATCTGGCCCAGATGGTCGCCGACCTCGCCGTGGTTTCCCAGCCCCCAAGCCGCCGCCACGTACTTCTCGGCTTTATCCAGCTTGCCTTCCGCGTAGAACACCCAGCCCAGCGTGTCCCAGTAAGCGACTAAGGATGGAACCAATGCCAGGTCGCGCTGGTTGAGTTGTTCGAGAGACAGATTGCGCAGACCCGCCGCGGTTGCAGCAACGGCAGACTCGGCGTATTGCTGCGCTTTGTCGAGATGGGTATTCTTCAATGAAAGCTGGTAAGCGATGTTGTTCCACACCAGCGGCGTGGCCGAGATTTCGATCGCGCGATCAAACGCCGCGAGCGCCTTGTCGTCCTGACCAAGGTTCAGGTAAGCATCGCCGAGGCTCACCTGCAGACCAGCGTCGTTGGGAGTGAGCGAGGCAGCCTTTTCCAGTTCGGGGGCGGCGAGGTCGTACTTGTGCCACTCGGCATACATGGCGCCGAGGTTGGCGTGCGCGAACTTGTCGAGCGGGTTGTTCTCGAGCTGCTGATGGAAGGCGGTCACCGCGTCGTCGTACTTGCGATCCTGCCAGTAGGCTCGCCCGAGATTGTTATAGGCGAACTCGTCGTACGGATTTACATCCAGCGCTTTCTTGAAAGCCGCGACCGCATTGTCACCCTGCCGCAGCGCGAGGTAGGCGAGGCCGAGATTGTTCCACGCGTACTTGTTCTTAGGTTCGACATCGATGGCGCGCTTGAGCAGTTGAATCGCGAGCGTGAAATCGCCGTTGCCCATGGCAGCGCGCGCGCTCTCGTTGAGGTCATCCGCCTTCATGTCAGGCGGCGGAGTTGCCGCGCCAGCGGCCAGGTTTTCGACGGCAAGGTGTTGGCCAAGGTCGGATAGCACGGCTCGGCGGAACGAGAGATAATCCCCGGCGCGGTCAGCCGGCAACTCGCGTTCGCGCATCACCATGGAGCGCTCGGCGGTGAACACCGAACCCTCAAGCGCGTAGCTGGCGTGATACTCGCCGTAATCGCGTTTCATGGCGAATGGCAGCGGCGTGTGCGCGGTGTATTTCGCCGGCAGCGCCAGCTTCACGCGGTAAGTAAACTCTCCGGGAGGTCCGAACTTGATCGGTTCGGCGTCGGGGCCGGTGTCATCCTCGTCGGGATCGGCGAGATTGAATTGGGAGAGCGGAAGATCGACGTCGGATTTCTTCTTTGACCAGTCGAGAAAATTCGCTTTGGCGATGTCGTAGGAGAATTGAAAGGCTTCGCGGGTGGCGGCCGGATCGCCGACTTTTAAGTTCGTAATTTCGCCATCGAGGCCACCCATCGCGTTGATGTTCTCGACCAGGTGCTCCCACTGCGAACTGGGCACACGCCGGAAAATGATGCGCATCAGCAATTCGGTATCGCCGCGCACCACGTAGCTCACTCTCGCGTTCAATTTGCCGAGTTGGTTGATGGTGCCGTCGATGGTCTGGACTTGCTGGTTGGGCATGGGCGGATCAGCGGGCGTCTCTTCCAGATGGGGCGTGCCGTCCACCGGAATCACGAGGCCCTGCTTCTTGCGGATATTGAAGGAAAGCAGGCGGAAGGGAGCGACCTCGGTGGTGGTGTCCATCCAGACTTCTTCCTTACCCAAGGGCAGCAAGGTAATCACGTGATCGAACTGCGAAGGTGAAGGGATTTCGGGATCAAGCTTGCGGCTGGAGTTGATGAGCACGGACGAAGGGTGCATACCCTTGGCCTCCAGCAGCGACGAGAGCAGCGTGTGCTTGTCCTTGCAGTCGCCGTACTGATTGTGGAGAACGTCGGCGGCTGCGTGCGGCTGGTAGCGTCCCAGGCCGAGCGACAGGCTCACGTAGCGGAAATTCTTCGCCACGTAGTCGTAGAGGGCCTCGACTTTGTCCATGTCAGTGGTCAGGCCCTTGGTGAGCTCATCGGCCTTCGCGCGAATTTCCGGCGTGGGCTGGCGGCGATCGTGATCCAGGCTGGCGTACCAGCGGCCGACGTCTTCCCAGCTCGCGAACGTGGTGAGCTGAACGGCGGGAACGTCGTCCTCGGGCTTGTGCTTCTTCCTCTTCTTTTTATCCTTGTCTTTATTCTTGGCGTCGTCCTCGCGCTCCAGGTGAGAGCTGGTCCAGCGATAGATGCGGCGGCCGTTTTCTTCGGTGGTCTTCGGCTCCACGCCGGGCTTGACCTTCAGCTTGATGCTGCGGCCTTTGGGAATGTCGACTTCGAGTTCTTCATCGAGCACAATGTTGTTCTTGTCGAAATCGAATTCGGTCCAGAACTGGCCGGGAGCCAGCGCCGTGTGGATGACGGTAGCAACGTCATATTCGAGAACTTCGCCGGGACGCAGCCCGGGCACGGTGATGTGCTTCTGGCGATAGTCGGTGTAGACGGGAGCCTCGCGCTCGATGGGGGCGCTGAGGTCCTGCACGGAATCGGCCGGGGCCGTGACCACGCTGCCGTCTTTCTTGAGTACGCGCACGTAAGGAATCTCGACGCGCTCGTTGGCCGAGTTGTAGCCGAACACGACCTGCCCCCACTGCTCGACGCCGGCTTCGCTCTGCACCCGCACGCGCGCGATCGTCTCCTTGCGGCCGGTGCCATCCGTTTCAAACCGAAAGCGGGTAAGGACCTTTTCAATGACAAAGGATTCCTGGGAGTAGTCTTTCTTCTCCTCGGCGGCTTTGGCGGCGGCAGCCGCCGCGGGCATAGTCTCCGGTTGCTGGGCGGCCAGGGTAGAGAGGAGGCTGGATATAAGAAAGGCGAGCGCTGCCAGACGACGCATAGATAGATATTAGTCCTCGGGCGTTTGTACCGTAAGCGGCGGGCGGGCGCAAGGGAAAGGGTCGGCCGGGCTGGTACGGAGGTTACCGGTCATGAAGGTCAGGGGAGTAGGTTTCTATCGGGGAAAGGCAGCTTGCCAACTATTAGTGATTCGATACTTGCCATATGAACAGAAGTCAGTTTTGAAGGAAGAAGGATAAACGAGAAATGTAACTTGTTACTTATAAGCATCAGCGGTCATGCCGCATTGCGAACCGTGCGACCTGGTGAGACCACCTCACTCTTCACACTTCCAGCTCCGCCTTCAGCGTCCCATCTTCCAAATCACTTTCCAGATGAAATCCGAGCTTCAGGCAGATGGCGCGCATTTCGCGGTTCTCGGACAGGATGGTGCAGACCACGCGCTTGAGTTTTTCGTCGCGGGCGACGGCGATCAGGCGGCGGTACAGTTCGGTGCCGAGGCCCTGGAACTGGAAACGGTCGTCGACCAGCACCGCCAGTTCCGCTTCGTTGCCGGCGCCGCGCAGTTTGCTGAGGCGGCCGATGGCGATGATTTCCGGAAGGCCCTCGGCATTCTTGTGCTCGACCACCAGCACCATTTCGCGATCATAATCGATGAAGCTGATGCGTGTAAGCCGCTCGTGCGCGGTGCGCTGGCTCAACTTCAGCGGCTGGAAGTAGCGCAGGTAGACGGTGCGCTCGGAAAGGGCTTGGTGCAGGCGGATCAGCAGCGGCTCGTCCTCGGGCCGAATGGGGCGGATGGTCACGGGCTCGCCGCTCTTCATCACCGAGGGTTGAATGTATTTCACGGGATAGGGGCGAATAGCCAAACGCGGGAGCTGGTCGTCGGGAATGTCTGGATTATGCAGGACCACTCTTGCATCCAGCGCGACAATGCGTTCCGGAGAAGCAAGCACGGGGTTGATGTCGATTTCGCGGATGCGGCGCTGCTCGACGACGAGTTGGCTGAAGCGCACCAGGAATTCTTCGAGCGCGGCGAGATCGACGGCCTTGCGCCCGCGTACACCTTCCAGCGCGGAGAGCACCTGGGTCTGCTCCATCATGCGGCGGGCGAGCGTCGTGTTCAGTGGCGGCAGCGAGAGGGCACGGTCTTTGAAAACTTCCACCAGCTGGCCGCCGGCGCCGAAGAGCAGGACAGGCCCGAACTGTGCGTCGATGCTGCTGCCCACAATCAGTTCGTAGCCTTCGAGCTTCAGCATGGGCTGCACGGTCACGCCGAGGAAGTCTCCCTCTCCGGCCTTCTCATGGACGGAGGATTGAATCGTTCGATAAGCGTTGCGAACGGCGGTCTCGTCGCGCAGGTTCAATTGCACTCCGCCCACGTCGGTCTTGTGGGTGATGGTTTCAGAGAACAGCTTGAGCACCACGGGGTAGCCAATGGAGTTCGCCTGCGCAGCGGCTTCGTCTTCGGTAAACGCGATTTCGGTCTGAACGGTGGGCAGCCCATAGGCGGCCAGTAATTGCTTCGACTCGACTTCGGTGAGAAGCGTGCGTCCGGCACCGCGCGCGTTTTCGATAATCCGCTGCGCGCCCGCGCGATCTGGACCTTCATCATCGCCGCGGAGCACGGGTGTTTCATACAAGCCGCGCAGGACGTAGGTGTAGCGCCACATGTAGCAGAAGACGCGCGCGGCGGTGTCGGGAAATGGGAAGGTCGGGATGCCGGCGTGATTCAGGATGTCAGTGCCGGCCGCGACTTCCGTCCCACCCATCCAGCTGGCGAGCACAGGTTTGCCGGTGGAGCGGGCGTAGGGTTTGAGGTGCTCCGCGGTAGCCGTCGGCCCGGCCATGCCTTGCGGACACGTGATGGCAAGCAGGCCATCGATGTTGGGATCGTGGGCGGCGATGTCGATAACCTTGGCATAGCGCTCCGGCAGCGCGTCCCCGAGCATGTCGATAGGGTTGTTGTGGCTCCAGTGCGGCGGCAGTAGCTCATTGAGCGCTTTCATGGAGTCGGCGGAAAGCTGAGCGAGTTGGCCGCCATTGGAAAGCAGGCCATCGGCAGCCAGCACGCCGGGCCCGCCCGCATTGGTCACGATCGCGAGCCGTGGCCCCTTCGGGCGTGGCTGTTTCGCGAGAACCTCCGCCATATAAAAGAGGTCCGCAATGGTCTGGACACGCAGGACACCGCACCGCCGGAACGCGGCATCGAGCACCTCATCGCTGCCGGTGAGAGCCCCGGTGTGCGAAGCGGCGGCCTGGGCCGCGGCCTCGGTGCGTCCTGCTTTGATTACGATGATGGGCTTGTTGAGTGAGACTTCGCGCGCCGCCGACAGAAAGGACCGGGCATCGCCCACCGACTCCATGTACATGACGATGCTTTGCGTGCGCGGATCATTGCCGAGGTAATCGATGAGGTCGCCCCAGTCCACATCGAGCATGGAGCCCACCGACACGAATATGCTGAAACCAACCATCTCTTTCTGCGCCCAGTCGAGAATCGCGGTGCAGAGCGCGCCGCTCTGGCTGATGAAGGCAACGTTGCCGGGACGCGCGATGGTCGAGGCGAAGGTAGCATTCAGTCCAGTGATCGGGTTCATCACACCGAGACAGTTGGGGCCGATCACGCGCAGGCCCGTGTCCTGAATGCGCTCGAGGATCTGGCGCTCGAGTTCCTTGCCTTGCTCGCCATGTTCCTTGAATCCGGCGGAGATGACGATCGCGCCACCTACACCGGCTTCCACGCATTCGCTGATGATCCCCGGAACCGTGGCCGCGGGCGTGACCACAACCGCAAGATCGACGCTCTCCGGGAGATCGGCGACGCTTTTGTACGCTTTGACCCCGAGCACGCTGGAGCGTTTATCGCTGATGGGATAAACGGTGCCGCCGAACGGGCTGCTGACCAGGCTCCAGAGAACTGCGCGGCCCACGCTGCCCGCCCGATCGCTCGCGCCAATCACGGCAACACTGTGCGGCGCGAAGATGGCGTCAAGCGGATGCCCCTCGGAACGCAGAACATCATGGGCGCGGTCCTGGGCGGGCAGTGTCTTCTTGCTTGCCTTGCTGACTTTGCCGGAAGTGCGAAGCGTACTCATGTCTGGCAAGTGTACCGCCGGCACGAAGCTACGTCAGTGATACAAAAACATGAACGGGATGGAGGCAGGCTACCCGCCGTTGTAAGGCGAGACCTGGTAACTGCGAATGCATTTTATGCTTGCTTCTGACGGTGACTCGGCTAAAATTCCCCGGACCCAGGCACACAACTCAATTTGTCGGCATGGCGTCATCGTGTGCCCTGCAGGTACAACCTGAACTAAGTTCCACAAGGAGAAATTTAAGGAATGAAGAAGCTGCTCACGCTGCTGTTCTCGGTTGCGATTGCCCTCTCGCTGACCACCGCCACGTTCGCGCAGGATGCAGGCACTGCCGATAAGAAGGATGCCAAGAAGGCTGACACAAAGGATAAGAAAGCGAAGAAGGATAAGAAAGACAAGAAAGACGACAAGATGAAAGATGACAAGATGAAGGACGACAAGATGAAGGACGACAAGAAGTAACTTTCTGCCCTCCGCTCACTCAGCCCCGGCCCAGCGCCGGGGCTTTGTTGTTGGTGGCGAGAGCGCGTCGCGGGACCGGCGATTGCGGCTCGGAAAGGTAAGTACCCCCGAAAGTGCAAGTTTTTTGCTTGTTTCTACAGTGAATCTCACAAAAATTTGACAAGTCTGAGCTTCGGAACCGTAGTAAAATCCGCTCAAGAGTGACCTGCCTTCCCTGGGCAGGTGGGGTAAAGCGAACGCGACTTGGGGTATTGCCGCGGCGCTTCAGCTAGGAGGGACGCATGGATTCTCGGGCCCCCGAAAGTATGTCTTCCGCTGTCTCACAAGCCACGGGCACTAAATGTCATCCGCATGAAGGCCGCAACTTCTGGGTGCTGACCGCCTACGGAGTCTCGGGACTGGCGTTGTTTGGCATTCTAGCCTACTACTTCAGCGACTTCGTTTCGCACTAAGAGCCGCATCGGCTGTGGATGATTGCGTCCCCAGCCAGGGGCCGTAGTGTTTCTCCGCGGATAATCGCAGAGTGCGGTTGCGAGTTCTCCACACCGTTCCCCATGCTACAATGACCCGCGTTTTAGCCTTGCTTCCGAGTCGGAATCAGGTCGGCAGCTCCCCGCATTTCATTCATACGACGGACAAATTCGCTTGGCCCAGGATCCCCCAAAGACCGCCAGTGTGACCTACGCCGACGCTGGCGTGAACATCGACCGCGCCAATCGGACCAAGCAGCGCATCAAGTACCTCGCCCATAAAACCTTCACCAAGGGTGTGCTGAGCGAAATCGGGGGATTTGGGGGCTTGTTCTCCGTTGCCAAGACCTACCTCGACCCGGTCCTGGTTTCGAGCGTCGACGGGGTAGGAACGAAATTGAAGGTCGCCTTCGAGATGAAGGTCCACCACACGGTGGGCGCCGACCTGGTGAATCATTGCGTGAATGACATCCTGGTGCAGGGAGCGGCGCCGTTATTTTTCATGGATTACCTGGCCACGGGCACTCTCCAGCCAGAAGTCGCGGAAAAGGTAGTCGAAGGCATTGCCGAGGCCTGCAAGCACAATGGCTGCGCTCTGATCGGCGGCGAAACCGCCGAGATGCCGGGTTTTTATCCGGAGGGCGAGTACGACCTGGCCGGCTTCATCCTGGGCGTGGTGGAGAAAGGGAAGATCATCACCGGCAAGCTGGTCGAAATCGGCGACATCATTATCGGTCTGCCTTCCAATGGCTTGCACACCAACGGTTATTCACTAGCCCGCAAGTTGCTTTTCGAGGTTGCGAAGTACTCTCCGGAAACCTACGTCAACGAAATCAAAAACAAAGTCGGCAACGAACTGATGCGCGCCCACAAGAGTTATTGGCCGTCTCTGAAGAAGCTGGTGGACGGGGAAGTCATCTCTGCCATGGCCCACATTACGGGCGGAGGTATCACCGAGAACCTGCCGCGCGTGCTGCCCAGAGGTATGTCGGCAGTGATCGAGTTGGGCAGTTGGCCCGCGATGCCGATCTTCGAGCACCTGCAGACGCTCGGGAATGTTCCCCAGGACGAGATGCTGCGCACTTTCAACATGGGCGTGGGCATGCTGCTGGTGATCAATCCCAAAAAATTCAAGAAGGCACAAACGCTGCTGGAGCGCGCTGGCGAGAAGTACTACAACGTCGGTCGCATCGTGAAGGGCGAGCGCAAAGTGATGTACTCGTAGGTCAACCCTCCATCAAATCCTGAAAAACTAGGACTCGATCGCGTTTTGAAAGCGCCCGGAGGTGTCCCATCCTCACCTCGCGTTCTTTGCGAGGTGAGGTTGGGGATTTTGCCAACAAATTGCAGACATCGAAGAGGGTTTTTTAGCAGCCTGACCGGTTGTGAGAATACCAGCAGCTCCGATGGCGGGACAGTCCAGCCGCTGCACTACGCAATCAACGTGTCCTTTCCGACAGCCGCTTGATCGTAAGCAGCATCTTCCTCTCCATCACAAAGTGTGCAGGCTCCCAAAACGCGGCCCCGGCAATGCGCGCGCCTAGGCTCGGTGGTGGTCCGGAACGAAGCCGGGAAATCAGGCGCGTGTGATCCGCGTCGATCGGCTGCAGAACAAATATCGGCTGCAGAACAAATCCCCAACTTCCCTGGCTGCCTTTTCCGCTCTGCAGAATTCTTTCCCAGTCGTCGGGCATCACCATGACGAACGCCTGGGGAGGATCGACGATCGCCGCGATCATCTTGCCCTGGCCCTTGAAACGTTTCGGCGTCGCAAACCACACGGTTTCGCCGAGGTCGCGGGCGTTCCAGTTGGAGCGCAGCCGGTGCACTTCAGGCATGTCGGCGCCGATCATGTTTTCCAAGGCCGTGTAGCTGTAGAAACCGCCGCGGTCTTGCCCCATCTGCATCAGCCAGGGCCAGATTCTTTCCGGAGGAGCGTTGATGGTGATGGCGCGCGTCACCTGGGCGAGGTTGCCTTCCAGGAGACCGTCGCCGGGCAAGGTTTCCGCTGCCTCGGTTGGTGTCGTGCCCCAACGCAAGTGCCAGGGGCGTAGCACAGCGACGTAAGCTGCCAGCAGAATTGCGAGAACTGCGGCCGCAATGCCAAGGAGAACGCTCAGGCGCATAGCGAGCCTCCTTCGTCTTCCCGCGAGCGAGTCTAGTCGGCGGAGCAGAAATTGTCGGTGATGTGAAGCACGAGCAGATGGTTGGGTTTGAGGCATAGTGGGCGGAGTTGTGTGAAGCGCGGATGCGCGTGGTGAAATTGAGTCGAGTAAGGAATAATGTGGTGCTTGCCGTAATCGGCGAGGGACCTTGTCGCTGATGCGGCCAGCGACTTTTCCGAGGCGTGGCGGTCGATCTCATGAAGAACCTTGGCATCCTGCTTTCGGGGCGCGGCTCGAATTTTGAGGCGATCGCCAACCATGTTGCTGCTGGAAAGATTCCAGGGGCGCGCATCGCAGTCGTGATCTCGAACAAACCGGATGCGGGCGGCCTAACTACCGCCAAGAAGCTGGGCCTGACTGTGTTGGCGATACCTTCGAAAGGCCTGGCGCGCGAGGAGCACGATCGCGCTGTCGTGGCTGCGCTTAAAGAGCACAAAGTTGACCTCGTCTGCCTCGCAGGATACATGCGGCTGCTTTCCCCCTGGTTCGTGCAGCAGTTTCCACGACGCATTTTGAATATCCATCCGTCGCTGTTACCCGCCTTTCCCGGGCTCGAGGCACAGGAACAGGCATTTGCCTATGGAGTGAAGGTCTCGGGATGCACAGTGCATTTTGTGGATGAGGAACTTGATCACGGACCCATCATTGTGCAGAAGGCGGTGACGGTGCTTGATTCCGACGATGAACACACGCTGGCCGCGCGGATTCTGGAGCAGGAACACATCGCGTATTCAGAGGCGATCCGGATCGTGCTGGAGGGGAAATATCAGGTTGTGGGGAGGAAGCTTGTGCGAGCCGTCACAGCCAAGTAGGTCTTGGGCCAGTACATTTCAGATTGAAGATTTTAGATTTCAGATTTCAGATTGTAAGACTCACCATGCCGTCTAGCGTTAATGCTGAATCGTTGTCTTCGTGGCATCCCTGCACCGCCAAACACTCAACCAAATCTGAAATCTAAAATCTGCAATCTGAAATCTCCTCGCCCGCAAGAGTAACAAAGTCCGCGCTCAGAACACGATCACGATGGTGTGTTCGTGGACATTACCTTCGGACGACTGCCTTTTTTGCTTTTCGTCCAACTCTGACAACGAAGATCTCGCAATACTGTCCGACTGGGGGACCCCGGTGAATTAGGTGTGCTGTAACGAGTTCGCCATCGATGTAAACGGCCCTCTCTTTTATCTTCCGCACCGCCTCACTCGTGGATGCTGTCAACCCTAGTTTGGCAACCAGCTTATCCACCCTTATGGGAAATCCCCTGCCCTCCACCACTGGATCGACTGAACTTTGAACCAGGCCACTAACTTCCATAAGAGAAAGGGCCACTTCTTCGACGCTCTCCGGAACTTCATCCTTCTGAAACTGCTTCGCCCAG